>CAUJIW010000020.1 GCA_963205175.1 Pseudomonadota bacterium | reverse complement strand
CGGCCGCGCCTCCAGCCAGGCCGCCACCGCCGGCGGGCAGACCAGCCGGCAGGCGCCGGCGCCCTCGGCGCGCGCCGCCGCGCGCAGCAGGGCGAGCGCCAGCGTCTCGTCGCTCGCCGCCGCCCGCCGGGTGCCGCACAGCTGGTCGATCACCGAGGCGCGCGGGCGCGGGCGGATCACCTGCATCAGCCCGAAGCCGTTGATGGCGGTGCGTTCGCAGGGGCGGGGGTCGGCGGCGCTGGCGGCGTCGAACGCCTCGGCCACCGCCTGCCGTCCGGCGCGGCTATTGCTGCCGAGAAAGTCGATCATCACCGGGCCGCCGATGTCATAGAGCCGCAAGGCGCCGGCGATGGCGTGGGCGGCGGCGACATTGAGCGCGTCGGCCGGGCCGCTGCCGTCGACGTCGATGACCAGCCCGGCGCGGGTGCGCTCCAGCCACAGCTGGCCGCCGGCAAACGGCACGGCGCCGGTAATGCCCGCCTCCAGCGCCTCGTCGACGCCCAGTGCCTCGGGCAGGCGGGCGACGCGACGCACTGGCAGGCCGTCCCACAGGGTGGCGGTGGCAAGGTCAGGCGCGGCGGCGATCAGGCCGGGGGCGGCCGGCGTCAGGTCGGGGCGGGCGCGCACCTGGGCCGGTTTCCGCCGGCCGGGTTCGGGCAGGCTCGCCCGGCTGACCTCGACGGCCAGCAGCGCGCCTTCCGGCAGCGCCGGGCAGGGCTGGATCAGCGCGTCGAGGCCGTCGCCGAGGTCGACGCGGGCGCGGTTGGGGCCGACCCGCTCGCGCAGGCGGGCGCCGAACAGCGCGCCCGGCTGCACCGGGTCGGCATCGCGCAGCAGCCGCAACGCCAGCAGCCGGTCGTCGGCGACCAGGGCGGCGCGGGTCTCGCCGATGCCGGGCTCCACCAGCCAGCCGGTGGGCGCGTCGGCGCCGGGCCGGGTCATGGCAGGGTCAGGCCGGCGGCCAGCAGCAGGGCGCGGGTCTCGTGCAGCGGCAGGCCGACGACGCCGGTGTAGCTGCCGTTGAGGTGGCGCACCAGGCCGGCGAAGCGGCCCTGGATGGCATAGCCGCCAGCCTTGCCCTGCCACTCGCCGCTGGCGAGGTAGGCGTCGATCTCGGCCGGTTCCAGCCGCTTGACGGTGACGACGGTCTCGACGGTGCGGGTGCGCTCGCGGCCCTGCGCGTCGATTACGGCGACGGCGGTGATGACGCGGTGGCGCCGGCCGGACAGCAGGTCCAGGCAGCGCCGGGCGGTGGCGGCATCGTCGGCCTTGGGCAGGATGCGCCGGCCGCAGGCGACCACGGTGTCGGCCGCCAGCACCACCGCGCCGGGGTGACACGCGGCGACCGCCCGGGCCTTGTCGCGGGCCAGCCGCTCGGCGTGCGGGCGCGGCAGCTCGCCCCGGCGGGCGGTCTCGTCGAGATCGGCGGGCGCGACGCCGGCGGGCGTGACGCCGATCTGTGCCAGCAGGTCGCGCCGGCGCGGGCTGGCGGAGGCGAGAATCAGCGCCGGTGCGCCGGAGGGCGATGGGGCGGTCACGGCCGGGGTTATTTGAAGCGGTAGGTGATGCGACCCTTGGTCAGGTCGTAGGGCGTGAGTTCCACCTGGACCTCGTCGCCCACCAGCACGCGGATACGGTTCTTGCGCATCTTGCCGGCCGTGTGGCCCAGCACTTCGTGTCCGTTTTCCAGCTTTACGCGAAACATGGCGTTGGGGAGCAGCTCGACCACCACGCCTTTCATCTCGATCAGTTCTTCTTTAGCCATGCGCTCGTCTCGGCTATCTGACGGAAATTGGCGGTTCAGATGGGCCATTGGCGCGGCAAAAGCAAGAATTATGCGCAGGCGCGCATGCCGGCAATGCGGATGGGATGTGCGATCGCCGCATGGACGGCGGCGCTGCAAATCCCTATGTAGGCGCCGACTCGGTCAGCGCAGGATTATCAGGACCATGGTGAACGACGGCATCGTGATGGCATTGCCCAAGGGACGCATCCTCAAGGAAGTGATGCCGATGCTGCACGCCGTCGGCATTCATCCCGAGGCGGCCTTCACCGACGAGTCCAGCCGGGCGCTGCGCTTTTCGACCAACGTGCCGGGGCTGTCGATCATCCGCGTCCGTTCCTTCGACGTCGCGACCTTCGTCGCTTTCGGCGCCGCTCATATCGGTGTCGCCGGCAACGACGTGCTGATGGAGTTCGACTACGCCGAGATCTATGCGCCGGTTGATCTGGGCATCGGCAGGTGCCGGCTGTCGGTGGCCGAGCCGGTGGAACTCACCGCGCACGACGACCCCAAGAGCTGGAGCCATGTGCGCATCGCCACCAAATACCCCGGCATCACCCGCCGCCACTTCGCCGCGCGCGGCGTGCAGGCGGAGTGCATCAAGCTCAACGGCGCCATGGAGCTGGCGCCGTCGCTGGGGCTGTGTCGGCGCATCGTCGATCTGGTGTCGACCGGCCGCACGCTGGTCGAGAACGGCCTGGCCGAGGTGGAGGTGATCGCCGAGATCAGCTCGCGCCTGATCGTCAACCGCGCCGCCTACAAGACCCGCGGTCAGGAACTGATGCCCTGGGTCGAACGCTTCCGGCTGCTGGTCGAGGAACGCAACAATGCCGCTGCGGCTTGACGCCCGCGCGGCCGGGTTCGCCGCCGCCTTCGATGCACTGGTCAACGACCGCCGCGAGGCGGCGACCGACGTGCGCGCCGTGGTCGCCGATGTCATCGCCGCCGTGCGCGATCGCGGCGACGCGGCGCTGACGGACTACACCCGCCGCTTCGACCGCATCGATGTCGCGGCCGACGGCCTGCGCATTCCGGCCGCCGAGATCACCGCCGCGCGCGGCGCCTGCGATGCCGGCGTGCTGGCGGCGCTGGAACTGGCGGCGACGCGTATCCGCGACTTCCACGCCGCCCAGCGGCCGGAGGACAAGCGGGTGACCGACGACACCGGCACCATCTCCGGCTATCGCTGGCGGCCGATCGACGCCGTGGGCCTCTATGTGCCGGGCGGGCTGGCCTCCTACCCCTCCTCGGTGCTGATGAACGCGATTCCCGCCAAGGTCGCCGGCGTCGACCGGCTGGTGATGGTGACGCCGACCCCCGACGGACGCATCAATCCGCTGGTGCTGGCGGCGGCCGAACTGGCCGGCGTCGACGAGATCTACCGGGTCGGTGGCGCCCAGGCGGTGGCGGCGCTGGCGCACGGCACGACGACCATCGCGCCGGTGGACAAGATCGTCGGCCCCGGCAATGCCTATGTGGCGGAGGCCAAGCGCCAGGTGTTCGGCCAGGTCGGCATCGACATGATCGCCGGGCCTTCGGAAATCCTGGTGGTCGCCGATGCCGCCAGCGACCCGTGCCACGTCGCCGCCGACCTGCTGAGCCAGGCCGAGCACGATCTCACCGCCCAGGCGATCCTGATCACCGACGACGCGGCCTTTGCCGACGCCGTGGTCGCGGCGGTTGACACCACGCTGGCGACATTGGCCACCGGCGACGTCGCTCGCGCGAGCTGGGAGCGCTTTGGCGCCATCATCCTGGTCGACGATCTGGCGCAGGCGCCAGTGCTGATCGATCGGCTGGCGCCGGAGCATCTGGCGCTGTCCGTCGACGCGCCGGAGCGGCTGCTGGAGCAGGTCCGTCACGCCGGCTCGGTGTTCCTCGGCCGGCTGACGCCGGAGGCGATCGGCGACTATGTCGGCGGCCCCAACCACGTGCTGCCCACCGGGCGGCGGGCGCGCTTCTCCTCCGGCCTGTCGGTGACCGATTTCATGAAGCGGACCACCTATCTGCAGGTCAGCCCGCGGGGGCTGGCCGCCATCGGGCCGGCGGCGGTGGCGCTGGCCAATGCCGAGGGCCTGGCGGCACACGCGCTGTCGGTGGCGGTACGGCTGGCTGACGGCTGATCGTGCGTCAGGTGTGACTGTTATGACCACCAATCGACAGATTGTTCATCGCCCATAAGGCCGCCTGTGTGCGATTGGCCAGTCCCAGCGTCTTGAGAATGGCCGAGACGTGGATGCGCACGGTGTTCTCGGACATGCCGAGCGTCGAGGCGATCTCGGCGTTCGGCTTGCCACGGGCAATCAGCGAGACGACTTCCAGCTGCCGGCGGGTCAGGGTCCGGCGGCTGTTGCCATGGTGGACCGCCATGCCGCGGTCGGCGCGCAGCAGGTCCGCCACCGCGGCGACGATGGTGCCGGGCTCGTCACGCCAGCCGGAGAGGACGGGTGATCCGTCGGTGGCCGGCGCCGATGTCGCCCCGACGTCCGGCGCGGCCAGCAGCAATGTGTGGCTGATGCCATCGGAGGCCGGCCGGATCGCGATCATGCCGGCGATGGCCGGCGCCCCCGATCCTCGGACGGGCATGCTGGCCACGGTGTCGACAATGGCCGGCGCGAACACCGCCCCGAGCAGGCGGGCCACCGCCTCGCGTACCAGCCAGTCGGCCGAGACCACCACGAAGCGCGCGTTGGTGGCCAGATCCTCACATGCGGACTGGAATCTCTGGCTCTCGTTCATAGCTTGTCCCCCGCCTTTCCAACGGCTGGCCGACGCGGAGCCCCCACCGCGCCACCTGACATTACGCCTAACGCAACCATTCTGAGTTGATCTAGGTCGATAGTACGGCAAGGACAGGGGGAGGAAGGATCAATTTTTCATGGTTGTAAAGTAGCGGCCCGGCGGCACACGACCAGTGGCGCCCCGGCGGCGGTGGGCGGCGGATCGTCCTGGTGGTGCGGGCTGGCTGGTGTCAGGCCCAGCCTTCCAGCACCTGGTCGGGCGGGCGGTGGCCATCGGCCCAGACGCGGATGTTCATGATCACCTTTTCGCCCATCGCCAGCCGGCCTTCGATGGTCGCTGAACTCATGTGCGGCAGCAGCATGGCGTTGGGCAGATCGAGCAGCCTGGGATGAATGGCGGGCTCCTGCTCGAACACGTCGAGCCCGGCGCCGGCGATGCCGCCGCGCTCAAGCGCCGCCACCAGCGCCGTCTCGTCGACAATCTCGCCGCGCGCGGTGTTGATCAGGTAGGCGTGCCGCTGCATCAGCCGCAACCGCTCGTCGTTGATGAGCTTGTTGGTCTCCGGTGTCAGCGGGCAGTTGATCGACACGATATCGACCCGGCTCAGCATTGCTTCCAGGCGGGGCCAGTAGGTGGCCTCGACGGTGCGCTCCACCGCTTCGGGCAGGCGACGGCGGTTATGGTAGTGGATCGCCATGCCGAAGGCCCGCGCCCGCTGGGCCACGGCCTGGCCGATGCGGCCCATGCCGACAATACCCAGCCGCTTGCCGTGAATGCGGTGGCCCAGCAGCATGGTCGGTGACCAGCCCTGCCAGCGGCCCTCCCGCAGCACACGCTCGCCTTCCGACAGACGGCGCGGCACGGAGAGGATGAGCGCCATGGTCATGTCGGCGGTGTCGTCGGTCAGCACGCCGGGCGTGTTGGTGACAATGATCTCGTGCGCGCGTGCGGCCTTGAGGTCGATATGGTCGACCCCGTTGCCGAAATTGGCGATCAGCTTCAACTGCGGGCCGGAATGGGCGATGAGGCTGGCGTCGACATCATCGGTCAGTGTCGTCACCAGCACGTCATACTCGGTCATGGCGGTCGCCAGGGTGCTCCGGTCGAGCGGCGTGTCATCGAGATTGAGCGTGACGTCGAACAGTTCGGCCATGCGGGTTTCCACCGCTTCCGGCAGGCGGCGGGTGACAAACACCTTGGGACGCTTCTTGACCATGACGGCTCGTCTCTCCAAACACGGGATCGAGCGCCATGCTATCGCCGTGTGCGGCGTGACGGTCAAGGCCCCGGTCATGGCGGGCGGGGCGCTCAGGCATGGGGCGGTCGTGCCAGGCGGCGGCCCCGCAAGACAGTGGCGATGAGGGTGAGACATGTCCGAACGACGCGACCGGTTCACGCCAGCGCTCCGGCTGGCGCTTCTGGTGACGGCGCTGCTGACAGCGGCCGATGCCGCGAGCGCGGCGCCGGGGACGACCGGACCCAGCGGCCAGCCGATTCCGCGGTTCGTCGCGCTGGGGGCCAATGAGGTCAACATGCGGGCGGGGCCGGATCGAAAATATCCTGTCGAGTGGGTCTACCGGCGCCGCGGCATGCCGGTGGAGGTGTTGCAGGAGTACGGCATCTGGCGGCGCATCCGCGACGTCGAGGGGGTGCAGGGCTGGGTCAACGGGCATCTGCTCTCCGGTGAGCGCGGCGCCATCGTCGTCGGCCAGACACGGCTGCTGCGGGTCCGGCCCGACGACGGCGCGCCCGGGGTCTGGCGGGTGGAACCCGGCGTCGTTGCCCGCATCGTGTTGTGCGAGGGGCCCTGGTGCCAGCTCAACATCGGCGGCAAGAGCGGCTGGATTCGCCGCGAGGAGTTCTGGGGCAGTTACCCGGATGAGAATTTCGATTGATCGAAGTCAATGCCGGACCGTTTCCGTCCGACATTGACTTGACGCCAGGCGCCGGCGCGGCCACATCAGCGCCAACACAGTCCGCCGCTGTCGAGCTGACCAGGAGAGGCAGGTCCGATGTTCATCCAGACTGAGCGCACGCCCAATCCGGCGACGTTGAAGTTTCTGCCCGGTCAGCCGGTGCTGACGAATGGTACCGCCGATTTCGTCTCTGCCGAGGCGGCTGTGGCATCACCGCTGGCATCGGCGCTGTTCGCGCTCGACGATGTGACGGGGGTGTTTTTTGGCGCCGACTTCATCAGCGTGACCTGCGGCAGCGACAATCCCGACTGGCAGGGGCTGAAGCCGCAGATTCTCGGCCTCATCATGCAGCACTTCACCAGTGGCGCCCCCCTCATGACGACACCGGCCGGCGGCGCGGCGGCTGCCGCGGACAGTGACGATCCGGCGGATGCCGACATCGTGCTGCAGATTCGCGAGTTGCTGGATACCCGGGTGCGGCCGGCGGTGGCGCAGGACGGTGGTGACATCACCTATCAGGGCTTCCGCGACGGCGTGGTCTATCTGCACATGCAGGGCGCCTGTTCCGGTTGTCCATCCTCGACGATGACGCTGAAGAACGGCATCGAGACCCTGCTCAAGCATTATGTGCCCGAAGTCACGGAAGTGCGGGCGATCTGAGCTTTACTTGACTGGCCCATGCCGCGATACCTGGCGCCATCGGAACTTCCGTCAGTGATGGAGCACAGCGTATGGGCGATATTTTGAGCGATCGCGACCTCGACACCATTTTCCGGCAGGCCCGGTCGTATAATCGCTGGCAGGAAACGCCAGTGTCGCCGGTACAGATCCAGGCGCTTTACGACCTGCTGCGGATGGGCCCGACGTCCGCCAACTGCTCGCCGGCCCGCTTCGTCTTCGTGTCGAGCCCCGAGGCGCGGGAAAAACTGGCCGGATGCGTCAGCAGCACCAATGCGATCAAGGTCCGCCAGGCGCCGGTGACGGCGATCATTGGCTATGACACCGAGTTCTATGACAAGATTCCCCAGCTGTTCCCGCATAATCCCGGCGCCCGCGACTGGTTTGCCCACAATGCCGAGGTGGCCTATGTCACGGCGCTGCGCAATTCGAGCCTGCAGGGGGCCTATCTGATGATCGCCGCCCGTGCGCTCGGGCTGGATTGCGGCCCGATGTCGGGCTTTGACCATGCCAAGGTGGATGCGGCCTTTTTCGCCGGGACTACCGTCAAGTCCAACTTTATCTGCGCGCTGGGGCACGGATCGACGGAGGAGCTGTACGAACGCAGCCCGCGGCTGTCGTTCAATGACGCCTGTGCCATCGTCTGACGTCCGGTGGCATGATCCTGGGCATCGACACCGCGCTTTCCGGCTGCTCCGTCTCCCTGCTTGACGGGTCGCGGCAGGTCGAGGCGATGTTCGAGCTGGTGCATCGCGGTCACGCCGAACGACTGCCCCTGATGATCGCCACCCTGCTTGATGCCCATCCGGCCGCGCGCGGCGCCATCAACACCGTGGCGGTGGCGGTTGGGCCCGGCAGCTTCACCGGCATTCGTGTCGGACTGGCGGCGGCACGGGCGCTGGCACTGGCCTGGCAGGCCCGCTGTGTTGGCGTTTCCAGCCTCATGGCGACGGCCGCGGCGGCCTTCGCCGCCTCGCCTGACCCGGCTTCCTTGATGGCCGCCATTGATGCCAGCCGGGGGCAGGTCTACGCCCAGCCGTTCGCCCGGAACGACGGCGGACTGACGGCGCTCGCCGCGCCGCGGGTTCTGGCCCCCGAGGTGGCGGCCGACTGGGCGGTGGCGGAGCGTTGTCCGGCGGTGGCCGGTTCAGGCGCCGCGCTGGTGGCGGCCGCCCTGCCCGCTCTGACGGTGCTGCCGCCTGAATGGACCGACGCGGGGTGGATCGCGCGCCTGGCGCCGTACGCCTCGGCCGCGCTGGCACCCAGGGCGCTGTACATTCGTCCTCATGACGCCCGGCCGATGGCCGTGCCGGCAGCCTGACCGGCGGGCATGACGATGACGGTGCGATTGCGAAGGCTGTCCATGGCGGAGGCCGACATCGCCGAGCAGCTGATTCTCGCGGCTTTCGATCCCGGCCTCGGGGAGGGGTGGGCGTCCGGCCAGGTGGCGCCCACGCTGGCGATGCCCGGCACCTGGGCCACCTGCGCCGAGGCCGCCGACCCGCTGTCCGCGGTCCCCGTGAAGTCCGCGCCGGTGGGTTTCACCATTGCCCGCCAGATCAGCGACGAGGCGGAATTGCTGCTCATCGGTGTCCGGCCGGACCGGCGCCGGTCCGGCCTCGGAGGCGTGTTGCTTGATCGCATGCTGGCCGATGCCGCCGCGGCAGGCGCCCTTCAGGTGTTTCTGGAGGTGCGGGAAAGTAATGCCGCGGCGATTGCACTCTATTCATCGCGCGGCTTTGAAGTTGTGGGTCGCCGGCCCGGCTATTATCGCGCGGCCGACGGTGCCCGGCAGGATGCCCTGACCATGCGGCGTTCAAATTGAACGGTTGATCGGCGATCTCCGCGTCGAGGGCAGTTTTTCTATGGATTCTGGGTAATTGGCTTGTCTGGCCATGGAAAATACGCAAATAGGGACTACATTGCGATTTCAACGACTTTCTTTCTCGACCGAGAAACAAGCAAGGACATGAATCATGAGCGAAGAATTCAAGGACGGTGCCGATTTGCTGACATTGACGGCGGATATCGTTTCTTCGCATGTCGCCAACAATACGGTGGCGGTTTCCGACCTGCCGAACCTAATTGAGAATGTCTATAACGCCCTGTCCCGTCTGGGTGGTGCGCCGGTCAAGGTCGAGGCGAAGCAGGAACCCGCTGTCTCCATTCGCTCGTCCATCAAGCCGGAGTACATCATCTGCCTTGAGGACGGCAAAAAGCTGAAGATGCTGAAACGCCACCTGATGACGCATTACAACATGACGCCGGAACAGTACCGCGCCAAGTGGAACCTGCCCGCCGACTATCCGATGGTCGCCCCCAACTATGCCAATCAGCGCCGGCAACTGGCCAAAAAGATCGGGCTTGGAACCCGGCGCAAGAAGCGTTGAGCCACGGGCGCGGGCGTCGGCGGCAGCTCGTCAGGCACCCTGTCGCCACTGTCGTGGTTGATGATTGCCCTTCACGACGCGACGCGCTAATGCGACTCATCTGATCCGAAATCGGGCGGAGGTGTATCATGGTGCATAACATCGATATCGAGGCCATGTGCGTGGAGCGCGGCATGCGCATGACCGACCAGCGTCGGGTCATCGCCCGTGTGCTGTCCGACGCCTCCGATCATCCCGACGTCGAGGAAGTCTATCGCCGTGCCACCGCGATTGATCGGCATATCTCGATCGCCACCGTGTATCGCACGGTGAGGCTGTTCGAAGAGGCCGGCATTCTCGAGCGGCACGATTTCCGCGACGGCCGCTCGCGCTACGAGCCCGTCCCCGAGGCGCATCACGATCATCTGATTGATGTCGAGACGGGCTCGGTGCTTGAGTTTCATGATCCCGAGATCGAGGCCTTGCAGCGCAAGATCGCGGAGCGGCTGGGGTATCGCCTGGTCGATCATCGGATGGAGCTCTACGGCGTGCGTGTCCAGCGCGACCAGACCACGAACTGACCCGCGCCGTTCGGGCGGTGCGCCATTGAGCAACTTGTCTGGCTGCCGTATAACGGCGCCGGTACTCGGCCGTGCCGCTGACTCTTGTCGTCGGTCGGGTCGTGTTTGATCAGTCACTTAGGTCGCAAGTCGTTCCTCCATGGCCCTGGCGCCTGCCCGTCTGCCGTTCTCGCCCACCTTCGACCGCGACTGGCGGGTCGTGCGCGCGCTTGCATGGGCGTCGATGGGGCTGACCGTACTGGCGCCTGCCCAGGCGGCGGTGTTGCGCCTGAAGCCGGAGGCGTCACCCCGACTGCCCAGGACGTTCCACCGCTTGTTCTGCCGGGCCATTGGCATGCAGGTCGAGAGCGTCGGCGCGCCGGTCCAGGATGGCGCGACCCTGTTTGTCGCCAACCATATCTCGTGGGTCGACATTCCGGTGCTGGGATCGCAGATTCTCGGCTCCTTCGTCGCCAAGTCCGAAGTAGAAGGCTGGGGCATGGTGGGCCGTCTTTCCGACCTCCAGCGCACCATCTATGTCGAACGCGAGCGTCGCAGCCGGGCCGCCGCGCAAAGCAACGAGATCGCCGATCGCCTGCGGGACGGTCACAATGTCGTGCTGTTCCCCGAGGGCACCAGTACCGCCGGACGCACCGTCAAGACCTTCAAGTCGTCGCTGTTCGCCATTGCCGAGACCCTGATCGACGCGGATGTCCGCATCCAGCCGGTGACCATCGCCTATACCCATATCAATGGCCTGCCGATGCTGCGTTCCAGCCGCTACAAGATCGCCTGGGTCGGTGACATGGACCTGGCGCCGCATGCCCGCGAGTTGATGGGGCTGGGCCGGGTGCGCGCGTTGCTGCAGTTCCATGACCCGGTGCGCCGGGCCGACTTTCCGGATCGCAAGGCGCTGGCCCGCCATTGTGAGCAGGTGGTGGCGGATGGTCTGCGTCGCGCCAATCGCGGCGAACTCTGAGGCCTGCCGCGCCAATCGCGGCGAACTTTGAGGCCTGCCGCGCCAATCGCGGCGGGCTCTGAGCGGCGGTCAGCGTGCGAATTGAGAATCGCCGCGCGCTGGGCTATGAGCGGGGCAGTTTTGCGAATTGCCGCCTGCGAAGGATATCGCGCGTGAGTGTCACCACCCCCAATGCCCGCAAGGTCCTGATCAAGACCTTCGGCTGCCAGATGAACGTCTATGACTCCGAGCGCATGGGCGAACTGCTGGACAAGGAGGGCTATGTCGCCACCAACGAGGCCGGCGAGGCCGATCTCGTCATCCTCAACACCTGCCATATCCGTGAAAAGGCCGCCGAGAAGGTCTACTCCGAAGTCGGCCGGCTGCGGCGTGTCGCCGACGAGCGCCGGGCGCACGGTCGCGAGACGCTGATCGCGGTGGCCGGCTGCGTCGCCCAGGCGGAGGGCGCCGAGATCATCCGCCGGGCCGGTGCCGTCAACATGGTGTTCGGCCCGCAGACCTATCACCGGCTGCCCGACATGCTGGCGCGCGCCCGCGAGGCTCAGGCCCAGGGCCAGACGCCGCGCGTGCTCGACACCGACTTTCCGGTCGAGGAGAAGTTCGACCATATGCCCAAGGGCCGCGTCAGTGCCGGCCCCGCCGCCTTCGTCACCGTGCAGGAAGGCTGCGACAAGTTCTGCACCTTCTGTGTCGTCCCCTATACGCGGGGGGCGGAGATCTCCCGTCCGCTGGCGGCGATCGAGGGTGAGACGCGCGACCTCGTGGCCCAGGGCGTGCGCGAGGTGACGCTGCTCGGCCAGAACGTCAACGCCTACCATGGCGACGATGGCAGGGGCGCCGCGGCCGACCTGCCGGGGCTGATTCGCCGACTGGCCGCCATCGAGGGGCTGGCGCGTATCCGTTACACCACCTCGCACCCGCGTGACATGACCGACGCGCTGATCATGGCCCACGGCGAGGTGGACAAGCTGATGCCCTACCTTCACCTGCCGGTGCAGGCCGGGTCGGACCGGGTGCTGGCGGCGATGAACCGCAAGCACACCGCCGAGAGTTATCTGGCCATCATCGAGCGTTTGCGCGCCGCGCGGCCCGATCTCGCGCTGTCGGGTGACTTCATCGTCGGCTTCCCTGGCGAGACGGAAGAGGATTTCCGCCAGACGCTGGCGCTGGTCGAGGCGGTGGGCTACGCCCAGGCCTATTCCTTCAAATACTCCCCCCGCCCCGGCACGCCGGCGGCCGAAATGGCCGATCAGGTGCCGGAAGACGAAAAGGCCGATCGTCTGGCGCGGTTGCAGGATCTGCTCAACCGCCAGCAGCTGGCGTTCAACCAGCGCAGCGTCGGGCGGACCATGCCGGTGCTGTTCGAGCGCGCCGGCCGTCGCCCTGGCCAGCTCATCGGCCGTTCGCCCTACATGCAGTCGGTGCATGTGGAAGCCGCCGACCTGAGGATCGGCGACATCAGGGCGTGTGAAATTTTGGCGGCGGGGGCAAATAGCCTGCACGGAGCACTGGCGGAACGCTCGCAAGCGGCTTAAGCTTGCGCCTGCATGGGCAAGAAACCGATCCGCCATCATCCCCCTTCCGCCGGTCACGACACCGAGACCATCACCTTGCAGCTTGAGTTCGACGAGGGCCGGCTGCTGGGTCCGCTGTTCGGCCAGTTCGACCAGAACCTGATCGCGCTGGAAAACCGGCTGGGCGTCTACATTGCGGCACGCGGCAACAGGCTGTCGATCGAGGGCGAGGCGGAGTCCGCCGAGCGGGCACGCAATGTCGTCATCACCCTCTACAACCGCCTGCAGCAGGGTGGCGAGGTGACGGTGGAGGACGTCGAGAACGCGCTGGCGCTCGCCGACAAGACGCTGGCCCGCCGCGAGACCGTCGACAGTGGCGAGAGTGGCGGCCCGCTGCAGATTCGCACCCGGCGCAAGACCATCCAGCCGCGCTCGCCGACCCAGGTGCGCTACATGCAGCACCTGGCGCACGACGACATGATCTTCGCGCTCGGCCCCGCCGGCACCGGCAAGACCTACCTGGCGGTTGCCCAGGCGGTGCATGAGCTGATGAGCGGTGGCGTCGACCGGATCATTCTCTCCCGTCCGGCGGTGGAAGCCGGCGAACGGCTGGGTTTCCTGCCCGGCGACATGAAGGAGAAGGTCGACCCTTATCTGCGCCCGCTCTATGACGCGCTGCACGACATGATGCCGGCCGAACAGGTGGAGCGCCGGATGGCGTCCGGCGAGATCGAGGTGGCGCCGCTGGCGTTCATGCGCGGCCGCACCCTGTCGGACGCCTTCGTCATCCTCGACGAGGCCCAGAACACCACGCCGATGCAGATGAAGATGTTTCTCACCCGCTTCGGCACCCGTTGCAAGATGGTGATCTGCGGGGACCCCAGCCAGGTCGACCTGCCCGCCTCCACCCAGTCGGGGCTCGCCGATGCCGTGCGCAAGCTGGAGGGCATCGAGGGCATCGCACTGGTCCGCTTCGACCCGAAGGAAGTGGTGCGTCATCCCCTGGTTGGCCGCATTGTCGAGGCATACGACCAGTCCGACCGCGCCGATCATGCTGCAGATTGATGTCGGCCTGGAGGCCGGCGACTGGCCGGGAGCCGTTGACTGGGCGGCGCTGGCCGAGGCGGCGGCGCGCGCGGCGATCGCCGCCACCCCGTGTGCCGGGCTGCTGACATCGCCGCTGGTGGTGGAACTGTCTTGCCGGCTCACCGACGATGCCGAGGTGCAGGCCCTCAACCGTGACTATCGCGGCAAGGACGCGGCCACCAACGTGCTGTCCTTTCCGCTGGTCGAACCCGATCTGCTGGACGCGCTTGCCGACCCGGCGAACACCGCCGACGGGGGGGATGGCGAACTGCTGCTGGGCGATGTCGTGCTGGCGGCCGGGACCTGCGCGCGCGAGGCGCGGGCCCAGGGCAAGACGCTCGCCGATCACGTGACACATCTCGTTGTGCATGGCGTGCTGCATTTGCTAGGGTACGACCATCTGGAAGAACAACACGCGGAAGCAATGGAAGCGCTGGAAACATCGATTCTCGCCGGGCTCGGCATTGCCGATCCCTATGCCAACGGCTCTATCGGCCATGACTGAGTCCGCGGCCTCGTCGTCTACGGACCCTCATAGTCGTCTCGTCGCGCGTCTGCTCAACGCCGTGCAACAGCTGCTGCCGCGTCGAGCGTCTGACGCGACGCTGCGCCAGAGCCTTGAGGATGTGATCGAGGAGCATGAAGCCGCGCCGCAGGCGGATGACCTGTCGGCGGTCGAGCGCACCATGCTGCGCAACCTGCTGAGCTACGGCGAACTCAGGGTCGATGACGTGACGGTGCCGCGCACCGACATCGTCGCCTTTGACGCTTCGGGCAGTTTTGAGGAACTGGCCCGGTTATTTGCCGAGGCCGGACACTCCCGCCTGCCCGTCTATCGCGAGAGCCTGGACGCGGTGATTGGCATGGTCCACGTCAAGGATGTCTACCAGCATCTGGTCCGACCGGACCCCAAGGGGCCGCCACGTATCGACAAGCTGCTGCGTTCGGTACTGTTCGTACCGCCATCGATGCGGGTGCTGGACCTGCTGGCACGCATGCGCGCCAGTCGCACCCACATGGCGATTGTCGTCGATGAGTATGGCGGGACAGACGGCCTTGCCACCATCGAGGATCTGGTGGAACAAATCATCGGCGAAATCGAGGACGAGCACGACGAGGCCGAGGCCAGCCTGCTCAAGCGGTTGCCCAACGGTCTCTACGATGCTGACGCCCGCCTGCCGCTGACGGAACTGGAGGCAGAGTTAAAGTCCGATTTCCTGTCGGAGGATGACGACAGCGAGGTCGACACCGTCGGCGGGCTCATTTTCATGCTCGCCGGCCGGGTGCCGGTGATCGGCGAGAGCATCGACCATCCCAGCGGGTTCCGTTTTGAGATCCTCGATGGCGAGCCCCGGCGGGTGACAAGGGTTCGCGTGCATCCGCCCGAGCTATCCGCGGGCGCCTGAATGTCGGGCGAGGAGCAGGGGGCGTCCGGCAAGGCCGCCGACGACTCGCGGCGCCGCGCGGGCACGGATGACGCCCCAGGCTGGCAACCCAGCCTGCTTGATCAGACTCGTGACGCCGGTGATGCCAGCTTGGCATCGGATGGCTGGGGCCGGGCGATACGGATTGCCGGCCTGGTGCCCGCATGGCTGCGTCGGCAGTCCGAGCCTCGCCGTCGGTGGCTCGGCCTGCTTGCGGGCGCGTTGAGTGCGCTGGCCTTCGCGCCGGTCAACCTGCTGCCGCTGATGCCACTCGCCCTGGCGGTGCTGGTCTGGCTGATCGACGGCGCGGGGAATCGGCGCGAGGCGGCCCGGCTTGGCTGGTGGTTCAGCTTCGGGCAGCTGGCCACCGGGCTCTACTGGATCGCGCTTTCCTTCCAGTATCAGTCCGCCATGCCGCCGATGACCGGCGTTGTCGCCGTGATCCTGCTGGCGGGTTTCCTGGCGCTCTATGGCGCCCTGGCGGCCGCCGTGGCGCATCGTTTCTGGTCGGCCGGGCCGCTGCGGGTGCTGGTGCTGGCCATCGCCTGGGTGGTCTGCGAGGGCCTGCGCGGTCACCTGTTCACCGGCTTTCCGTGGAACCTGGTCGGCAATAGCTGGCTGGTGCTGCCGCCGGTCGCGCAGGCAGCCAGCGTTGTGGGCGCCTATGGCCTGTCGTTCCTGATGGTGCTGGCGGGTGGCGCCGTTGCCCTGCTGGCCGATGGCCGGGCGGCGTCGCTGCGGGCTGCCCGGTTGATCGGCCTCCTGCTGCTCGCGGTGGCGATGGCCGGCGCCTGGCGCCTGCTCAGCCCGGCGCCGCCACCGGCGGGTGTACCCTTGTACATCATCCAGGCGAATATCGCGCAGGACATCAAATGGGATGCGTCGGACCCGCGCCGCAATCTGCGCGAGCACCTTGAACTGAGCGATGCCGCCATGGCCCCTGGCGCCCCCGGACTGGTCATCTGGCCCGAGACGGCCATTCCGAATATCGTCGAGGAGGAACTGAGCACCCGGTACCTCATCGCCCGCCATGTCAGCGACGGCAGCCTGGTGCTGATGGGCGGCCTGAGGGTCGATCGCACCGCCGACGGGCTGGCGGAGGCGGTGCGCAACAGCCTGCTGGTGATCGACCCCGAGGGACGGATTCAGGGCAGTTACGACAAGGCACATCTTGTGCCGTTCGGTGAATACCTGCCTTTCCGGTCGCTCCTGGAGGCGATCGGCATCGCCCGGCTGGCGCCCGGCGACATCGATTTCGTCGCCGGTCCCGGTGCCCGCACGCTGGCACTGCCGGGCTATCCCGCCGTCGGGCCGATGATCTGCTACGAAGCGATCTTTCCCGGCGCGGTCGCGGATCGTGACCACCGGCCGGACTGGCTGCTCAATGTCTCCAACGACGCCTGGTTTGGTCTGTCCGCCGGCCCCCATCAGCATCTGGCGAGCGCCCGCCTGCGCGCCATCGAGGAAGGGTTGCCGCTGGTGCGCTCCACTCCCACCGGCATTTCGGCGGTCATCGATGCCAAGGGCCGGCTGACCGCCCATCTGGGTCTTGGCGAGCGGGGCGTGCTGAAGGGCGTACTGCCGGGCGCGCTGCCGGCCACGCTCTACAGCCGTTTCAGCGACTGGCCGCTGCTGATCCTGCTCACCCTGACGAGTGTCGTTGTTGTCATTGTTCGCCGTCGAAATTAGAACAACAGCAGATAATTAGACAATATGCAGCGGGTCGCTCACAAATGGCCTTGACGTTCGCCAACTGGTGAAGTCATGTGCGAAAAAATGCAAGGTTCAGAGAGACATGACGGACACGCCGCATCCCATTGACACCTATGTCGGTTCTCGTCTGCGTGCCCGCCGTCGGTTGCTGGGCATCACCCAGGAAAAACTGGGTGACGCGCTCGACCTGACGTTTCAGCAGGTGCAGAAGTACGAGCGCGGCAGCAACCGCATCAGTGCCAGCCGTCTGTTCGAGCTGTCGAAGATTCTCAACGTGCCCATCACCTATTTCTTCGAGGGCGCGGAGGCCGCCACCGGCCTCGGCCTTACCGGACTGGCCGATGGCGGCCAGGATCCCTTCGAGGCGGAACAGCTGTCCTCGCGCGAGACCCAGGATCTGCTCCGCTTCTATTACCGGATTGCCGACCCCAAGGTCCGCAAGAAGATGATCGACTTTCTGAAAAGCCTCGGGCCCGACGCCAACGGCGATTGAACGCTGGCAGGCGCTTCCGTTTCCAATCTCCATTCCGGCTGCCCGTCACCCTGTGCCGGGAGTTGTTGTCGTGCCCGGTGGCTTGTCTTGTCCCGGACGCGCGGGGGTGACGCGCGTCGTCGTGCACTGGACTTAAAGACATAAAGATGACTTTATGTTCTCTTGCCTTTGCCGGCCGGCTGGGTTAAGGCTCTAGTTCCTCCGAGTTGCAGGGACTGAACAAGCGTGAGCCGTTCCCATTTCGTCTTCACCAGCGAATCCGTGTCCGAGGGTCATCCCGACAAGGTGGCGGATCAGATTTCCGACGCCGTGGTCGACCTGTTCCTGACGTCCGACCCGGAGGCCCGGGTGGCGTGTGAGACGCTGACCACCACCCAGCGGATCATCCTTGCCGGCGAGGTGCGCTCGAAGGACCGCGGTCTGATCGACGCCAACGGCGTGATCACGCCAATGGGGCATGAGCGCATCGAGCAGGCGGCCCGAGAAACCGTGCGCGACATCGGCTATGCCCAGGAGGGCTTCCACTGGCAGACCGCCGATTTCGCCTGCCACCTGCACGCCCAGTCGGCGCATATCGCCCAGGGCGTCGACGCCTCGGACAACAAGGACGAGGGTGCCGGTGACCAGGGCATCATGTTCGGCTACGCCTGCGACGAAACGCCGGACCTGATGCCGGCGACGCTCTACTACTCTCATCGCATCCTGGAGAAGCTGGCCGCCGAGCGCCATTCCGGCGCCGCGCCGTTTCTCGAACCCGACGCCAAAAGCCAGGTGACGCTGGCCTACGAGAATGGCCGGCCGGTCCGGGCGGTGAAGCTGGTGGTCTCCACCCAGCACGCCGTCGGCTACGATCAGAAGGTGCTGCGGGCTTACGTGAAGGATGTCATGGCCTCGGTGCTGCCGGCCGGCTGGATGCCGGCAGACACCGACATCTTCGTCAACCCGACCGGCCTGTTCGAGATCGGCGGCCCGGACGGTGACGCCGGCCTCACCGGCCGCAAGATCATCGTCGACACCTACGGCGGTGCCGCTCCCCATGGCGGCGGCGCCTTTTCCGGCAAGGACCCGACCAAGGTCGACCGCTCGGCGGCCTATGCCTGCCGCTATCTGGCCAAAAACGTGGTGGCCGCGGGGCTCGCGCGCCGCTGCACCATCCAGGTCAGCTATGCCATTGGCGTGGCCGAGCCGCTGTCGTTCTACGTCAACCTGCACGACACGGGCACGGTCAGCGAGGACCGGCTGGAGGCCGTGCTGCCGACGCTGGTCCGGCTGACGCCCAAGGGGATCCGCACCCATCTGGGCCTCAACAAGCCGATCTACCGCCGCACCGCCGCCTACGGCCACTTCGGCCGTCAGCCGGACGCCGACGGCGGCTTCTCGTGGGAAAAGACCGATCTCGTCGCGGCGCTCAAGGCGGCGCTCTGAGCGTCTCGACCGGTCGTACGCAAGACTGGCCTAAACCGCCCCGAGCGTGTAAGCGCGGCCGCCATGACCGATGAACAGACCCGTGACGAGACCGCCGGTGCTGGCCGGCGCCCCTCCGACCCGACGACGCTGAAACGGCTCTACGGCCGGCAGAAGGGCTTCAAGCTGCGCGACCGCCAGCAGCGACTGCTTGACGAGTTGCTGCCGCGCGTCGCCGTCCCCCTGCCGCCGTCAGGCCGGGCGCTTGATCCCGCCGCCCTGTTCGGCGCGCCGACCGCCGATCTGTGGCTGGAGATCGGCTTCGGCAAGGGCGAGCACATGGCGACGCTGGCCGCCCGCCACCCCGACATCGGCTTCATCGGCTGCGAGCCGTTCCTCACCGGCGTCGTCGGTGCGTTGGGCCACATCGAGGATCAGCGGCTGGGCAACATCCGCCTGCACATGGGGGACGCCCTGGCGGTGCTGGCGGCCCTGCCGGACGCCAGCCTGGGCCGGGTGTTCCTGCTCCACCCCGACCCCTGGCCCAAGGCGCGCCACGCCAAGCGGCGCTTCGTCAACCCCGGCCCGCTGGACCTGATCGCCGCCAAGCTGCGGCCCGGCGGCGAGTTCCGCGTCGCCACCGACCACCCCACCTACATGGCGTGGACGGTAATGCAGATGGACCATCGGCGCGACTTCGACTGGCTGGCCGAGCAGCCGGACGACTGGCGTGTCCGCCCCGACGATTGGCCCGCCACCCGCTACGGCCAGTGGGCCGAGAGCGAGGGCCGTCCGATCTGGTATTTCCGCTACCGGCGGGCGTGAGCGGCGCGCGCGGGCTGTACGTCAGATCGCTCCCTTGCAATTGTGCCGCCGCGCAGGTATAGCGCTTGACAATCTTCCACATGGTCAGCCTTGCGGAAGTCGCCACGAAGTCTCGCGGCGGCGCCAGCCGGGTTTGTCCATGCGGGGTTTCGATCCTTCGCATTGGAGCTGCCGTTGGCGGACATCGCGCGCCTCACCGCACTCATCGAGCCCATCGTCACCCGACTGGGCTACGAGCTGGTGCGCGTCAGTTTCGGCGGCGGCGAGAAGCGGGCGGTGCTGCAGGTGATGGCGGAGCGGCCGGAGACCGGCCAGCTGGTGATCGAGGACTGCGAGGCGATCAGCCGGGCGATTTCCGACATGCTCGATATCGAGGATCCGATCGAAGGCGAGTATCGCCTGGAAGTCTCCTCGCCGGGTATCGACCGGCCGCTGACCCGGCCGAAGGATTATGTCAACTGGGCCGGCCACGAGGTGCGGATCACGCTGGCGACCCCGGTCGAGGGGCGCAAGCGGCTGGTGGGTGTGATCCGGGGGCTTGCCGGCGACCAGCTCACCGTCGCCACCGAGGCCGGCGATTTCACCGTGCCACTCAGCGCCATCGCCGGCGCCAAGCTGGTGCTTACCGATGCACTCATCCGGGCCACCGCGCCCGCCAGACCCGAATAAGGCCCACCGGCCCACGAGGAGAGGACCGAGGACACATGGCAACCGCAATCAGCGCCAACAAAATGGAACTGCTCGCCATCGCCGACGCGGTGGCGCGCGAGAAGTCGATCGACAAGGGTGTCGTGCTTGAGGCGATGGAGGAGGCGATCCAGCGCGCCGCCCGTGCCCGCTACGGCTCGGAGAACGACATCCGCGCCAAGATCGACCCCAAGACCGGCGACATGCGGCTGTGGCGGGTGGTCGAGGTGGTCGAGCTGCCGGAAGACCTGTTCAAGCAGATCTCGGTCGTCGATGCCCAGTCGCGCAAGCCTGGTGCCGTGGTCGGTGATTTCATCACTGATCCGTTGCCGCCGCTCGACTTCGGTCGCATCGCCGCCCAGTCGGCCAAGCAGGTGATCGTGCAGAAGGTGCGCGACGCCGAGCGCGACCGCCAGTTCGAGGAGTTCAAGGACCGCGTCGGCGAGGTTATCACCGGCGTCGTCAAACGCGTCGAGTTCGGCCATGTGGTGGTGGACCTCGGCAAGGCCGAGGGCGTCATCCGCCGTGACCAGCAGATCCCGCGCGAGACGCTGCGCGTCGGCGACCGCGTGCGGGCCTATATCATGAGTGTGCGCCGCGAGAACCGCGGTCCGCAGATCTTCCTCTCCCGCGCGCATCCGGAGTTCATGAAAAAGCTGTTCGCGCAGGAAGTGCCGGAGATCTACGACGGCGTCATCGAAATCAAGGCCTGCGCCCGCGATCCGGGCTCGCGTGCCAAGATCGGCGTCATCTCCAACGACGGCTCGATCGATCCGGTCGGCGCTTGCGTCGGCATGAAGGGCAGCCGCGTGCAGGCGGTGGTGCAGGAATTGCAGGGCGAGAAGATCGACATCATCCCCTGGTCGCCCGATCCCGCCACCTTCATCGTCAACGCGCTGCAGCCGGCGGAAGTCACCAAGGTCGTGCTCGATGAGGAAGATCGCCGCATCGAGGTGGTGGTCCCCGACGACCAGCTGAGCCTGGCCATCGGCCGGCGCGGCCAGAACGTCCGCCTGGCCAGCCAGCTGACCGGCTGGACCATCGACATCCTCACCGAGGCCGAGGAATCCGAGCGTCGCCAGAAGGAATTCAAGGAACGCTCCGAGATGTTCATCAACGAGCTGGACGTCGACGAGACGCTGGCCCAGCTGCTGGTGGCCGAAGGCTTCACCGAGCTGGAGGAAGTGGCGTTCGTCGAGATCGACGATCTGGCCGGCATCGAGGGACTGGACGAGGATGTCGCCCAGGAACTGCAGAGCCGCGCCCAGGAAGCGCTGGAGCGCCGGGCCGAGAAGGCGCGCGAGGAGCGCGTGGCGCTGGGCGTCGAGGATGCGCTGGCCGCCATCGACGGGCTGACCGAACCGATGCTCCTGGTGCTGGGTCAGGCGGGTATCAAGACGCTCGACGATCTGGCCGATCTGGCAACGGACGAGCTGATTGCCAAGAAGGACGGCATCCTGAAGGATTTCGGGCTGTCGGAGGAGGAGGGCAACCGCATCATCATGGCGGCGCGCGCCCACTGGTTCGAGGGTGAGGGTGAGCAAGGCTGAGGCGTCAGACGAGTCCATCCGCCGCTGCATCCTCTCCGGCGAGCGGCATGAGCGCACGGGGCTGATCCGCCTGGCGGTCGGCCCCGACGGCGAGGTCGTCGCCGACCTCGGCAACAAACTGGGCGGCCGCGGGGCCTGGATCGGCCCCGACCGTCCTGCGCTGGAGACGGCACTGGCCAAGGGACGACTGCGCGGTCAGCTGGCCCGTACGCTGAAGGTGGACGCCGGGGCGCTGAAACTCGCCGACGACCTGCCCGATCGCATCGCCGCCGGGCTGGCGCAGCGGACGCTCAACCGGCTGGGGCTGGAAAACCGGGCCGGCAACCTCACCTTCGGTTTCGACCGGGTGCAGGAAGCGATCCGCGCCGGCCGGGTGTTTGGACTGCTGCATGCCGCCGATGCCGCCGCCGATGGCGCCGGCAAGCTGGATGGCGGCGTGCGGACCTGGTGCCCGGATGCATGGGTGATGACACTGCCTGTCACACGGGCTGATTTGGGCTTGGCGTTGGGCCGGGATAATATGGTACACGCTGCGGTCATTGACTCGGGAGCCTCGCGGCGCGTCGCTGAAGACGTGCGCCGTTGGGCTGCGTTTGTTGCCACTCCGGCGACCGGCGACTGAGCCCGAGGCAGGAAGTTTAGGACGGTTTTTGGATGAACGACGATAAGAAACTGACGCTGGGCTCGCGGCCCCCGCTGGGCATCAAGAAGACCATCGAGGCCGGCAAGGTGAAGCAGAGCTTCAGCCATGGTCGCTCCAAGACTGTCATGGTCGAGGTGAAGAAGCGGCGCGTGCTTGGCAAGGCTGAAAGCGCCGAGGTCGAGACGCCGGCGCCGGAACCCGTTGCGCCACCGCCGCCCGCCGCTCCTATGGCCCCCGTCGTCGAGGCGCCCAAGCCCGTCGCGCCCCCCGCGCCGCCTCCCGTTGTCGAGTCCGCGCCGCCACCGCCGCCGCCGGAACCGGTTCAGCCGGCTGCCGCGCCCGCCCCGGCCGCCGCTGCCCCCGCGCCCGCCGCCAAGCCGGCGCCGGCACCGGCACCGGCGCCCGCGCGTCGTCCTATCGCGCCGATCACCGGCGAGGACCGGTTGACCCGCCAGGAGCGGGTGCAGGCCGCCATCCGTCAGGCGGAAGAGGAGCGGATGCGCGCGCTTGAGGAACAGCGTCGTCGCACCGATCTGGAGCGTGAGGCCGCGCTGGCCGCTGAACGCGAGGCCCGCGAGGCCAAGCGTCGCGCCGGGGAAGAGGAGGCCGCCGCCGCCGAAGCGGAGGCCGCGGCCACCCAGGCGGCGCCGGCGTCGGATGCCGAGACCGAGGCGCGTGCGCCGGGTGCCGAGGCGCGCCCGGTCAAGCTGAAGGCGGATGCCGAAGAGGACGACGCCGAGCGCGCCCGGCCGGGCCAGCCTGCCAAGCGCAAGCCCGAGGTTCACAAGCCGGCCCGCGTCAAGGGTGACGAGCGTCGCCAGTCCGGCAAGCTGACGGTGGTGCGGGCGCTGGAGGACGAGGATTCGGTGCGCGTGCGCTCGATGGCGGCGCTCAAGCGCGCCCGCGAGAAGGAACGCCGTTCGCACATGATGCCGGGCCAGGCCGCCAAGCAGGTGCGCGAAGTGGTGGTGCCGGAGACGATCACGGTGCAGGAACTGGCCAACCGCATGGCCGAGCGCGCCTCCGACGTGATCAAGGCGCTGTTCAAGATGGGCGTGGTCGCCACGCTCAACCAGTCGATCGACCAGGACACCGCTGAACTGATTGTCACCGACTTCGGCCACATGGTGAAGCGTGTCGCCGAGTCCGACGTCGAAATCGGTCTGACCGGCGGCGAGGACGTCGAGGGCGATCTGCAGCCGCGGCCGCCGGTGGTCACCATCATGGGCCACGTCGATCACGGCAAGACCTCGCTGCTGGATGCCCTGCGCGGCACCGATGTGGTGGCGGGCGAGGCCGGCGGCATCACCCAGCACATCGGCGCCTACCAGGTGACGGTGAAGTCGGGCGACAAGATCACCTTCCTCGACACGCCGGGCCACGAGGCCTTCACCGAGATGCGCGCGCGCGGTGCCAACGTCACCGACATCGTCATCCTGGTGGTGGCGGCGGACGATGGCCTGATGCCGCAGACCATCGAGGCCATCAATCATACCAAGGCGGCCGGCGTGCCGATGATCGTCGCCATCAACAAGATGGACAAGCCGGGCGCCAACCCGGCCAAGGTCCGCGAGGCGCTGCTGCAGCACGACGTGCAGGTGGAAGCCTTCGGTGGCGAGGTGCAGGACGTTGAAGTGTCGGCGCTGAAGAAGCTCGGCCTGGACGAACTGATCGAGAAGATCCTGCTGCAGGCGGAAATCCTGGAGCTTAAGGCCAATCCGGATCGTCCGGGCGAAGGTACGGTGATCGAGGCCAAGCTTGACAAGGGCCGGGGTCCGCTCGCGACCGTGCTGGTCAGCCGCGGCACCGTGAAGGTGGGTGACATCTTCGTGGTTGGCGCCGAATGGGGCAAGGTGCGCGCGCTGGTCGACGACAAGGGGCGCCAGATCAAGTCGGCCGGACCGTCGCAGCCCGTCGAAGTTCTCGGTCTGTCCGGCGTGCCGGGCGCCGGTGATGCCTTCTCGGTCGTCGAGTCGGAAGCGCGTGCCCGCGAAGTGGCGGCCTATCGCCAGACGCTGGCCCAGCGCAAGCGCCAGACGGTGGCGCCGACCTCGCTGGAATCCATGTTCTCGGCGCTCAAGGCGTCCAAGGCCAAGGAATTCCCGGTGGTCATCAAGGCCGACGTGCATGGTTCGGTGGAGGCGATCTCCCAGGCCGTCAACAAGCTGTCGACCGAGGAGATCAAGGCGCGCGTGCTGCACGCGGCGGTGGGTGGAATCACCGAATCCGACGTGACGCTGGCGAAAGCCTCGAACGCGCCGATCGTCGGCTTCAACGTCCGCGCCAACGCCAAGGCCCGCGAGGTCGCGGAGCGCGATGGCGTGGTGCTGAAGTACTACAACATCATCTACGACCTGGTGGACGACATGAAGGCCGCCATGGCCGGCCAGCTCGGCCCGGAGATGGTGGAGAATGTGGTCGGCCGCGCCGAGGTCCGCGAGGTGTTCCAGGCCGGCAAGGCCGGCAAGGCCGCCGGTCTCATCGTCCGCGAAGGCAATCTCAAGCGCAACCTCAAGGCCCGCATCCTGCGCGACGACGTCATTGTCTACGACGGTTCGCTGTCGTCGCTGCGGCGTTTCAAGGATGACGTCAACGACGTGCGCGCGGGTCTCGAATGCGGTGTCACGCTGGAGAACTTCCAGGACATCAAGGTTGGCGACATGATCGAGGCTTACGAGATCGAGCAACGCGAGCGGACGCTCTAACGCTTACACCCTCTCCCTCCCGGAGAGGGGGAGGAACCGGCCATGCGCTATCAACAGACCGAGGGCGGAAAATCGGTGCGCCTGCTGCGCGTCGGCGAGCAGATCCGCCATGTGCTGGCGGAATTGCTGGCGCGCGGCGACGTGCAGGACGACGTGCTGGCAACCCATTCCGTCACGGTTACCCAGGTCAAGGTGTCCCCCGACCTGCGCCACGCCACCGTGTTCGTCGAGCCGCTGGGTGGTGCCGACGAGGAGGCGGTCCTGGGTGCGCTCAAGCGCCACGCCCGCTTCCTCAAGGGCGAGCTTGGTCACCGGGTGCGGATGAAATACACGCCCGATCTGGTGTTCCGACTCGACGACAGCTTCGCCACCGCCAACCGCATCGACGCGCTGCTGCGCAGCCCCAAGGTCGCCCGCGATCTGGTGGACGAGCCGCGCCGGCCCCTGGTCGACGAAGACGACGACCAGTAGACCATGGCGCTCCACGGCTGGTTCAATGTCGACAAGCCGCTCGGGCTGACGTCGGCCCAGGTGGTCGGCCGCCTGCAGCGGGCGCTGCGCCAGGCGGGCTACGGCAAGCTGAAGATCGGTCACGGCGGCACGCTTGATCCGCTGGCGACCGGCGTGCTGCCGGTGGCGCTGGGCGAGGCAACCAAGCTGTCGGGCTACCTGCTGGACGCGACCAAGGGCTATCGTTTCACCATCGGTTTTGGCGAGGCCCGCACCACGGATGACCTGGAAGGGGCGGTGTGCGCCACTTCCGGGGTCCGGCCGTCGCTGGCGGCCATCGAGGGGGCACTGCCGGCTTTCACCGGCGCCATCACCCAGATCCCGCCGGCCTATTCCGCCCTCAAGGTGGACGGCGCGCGCGCTTATGATCTCGCCCGTGCCGGCGAGACGGTGGTGCTGGCGCCGCGCGGCGTGACCATCTTCGCGCTCGGCGTGGCGGCCATCGACGGCACGGACGCGGCGGTCGAGGCGGTGACGCTCGACGTGCTGTGCTCCAAGGGGACCTATGTGCGGGCGCTGGCGCGCGACCTCGCCGCGGCGCTGGGCACGGTGGGCCATGTCGCGATGCTCCGGCGGACCAAGGCGGGACCGTTCGCGCTGGAAACGGCGATTTCGCTGGACAAGCTCGACCAATTCATTCAAGAGCGGCGCCCGGAACAGGCATTGTTGCCGCTGACGGCAGGGCTGGACGACATCCCGGCTCTGCCCGTCAACCCCGAGGAGGCCGCCATGTTGCGTCAAGGGCAGCGGCTCCAGGGGACTCTCCTCAAGCCTGGCACCTATATGGCGATGAACGGGTCTGTTCCCATCGCCATCGTCGAGGCCGTTGCCGGCCAGGTGCGGGTACTGAGGGGGCTGAACGTTGGATGAAAGGAGATATCGATGTCGATTACGGCTGAGAAGAAACAGGAACTGATCAAGACCTATGCGCGCGGCGGTGAAGACACCGGTTCGCCCGAGGTCCAGGTGGCGATCCTCTCCGAGCGCATCGCCAACCTCACCGAGCATTTCAAGACCCACAAGAAGGACAACCACTCCCGGCGTGGCCTTCTGATGCTGGTCAACAAGCGGCGTCGGCTGCTGGACTATGTGAAGTCCCGCGACGTCGAGCGCTACCAGAGCCTGATCCAGCGGCTCGGACTGCGCAAGTAAGCGAACCCCACAGGCGCCCGCTTCGAACTCCGGAGCGGGCGTCTTGGCTTTTCGGGCACCTCTTGCCGGTGCCTTGGCTTTTGGGCCCCCGCGGCCTACACTCCCGCCACCCCCGTGTGGCGGGTATCCGATCCCCCGAGGCGCTGTCCGCCGTCTCGCTCGGGTATTTCCAGCGGACATTTCGGGCCTGCGGGCCCATGCAAGATGGAGGGTTGGCGGCATGTGGCTGCTTCCCTCGCTGGGTGGTGAATCGCAGCCCCGGTGATCCGCACCGGCTGCGCGAAACGATCCGCCTGTCTCGCGGTCCGTCGGAGCAATGGGGTTCCGGCGATACGAAGAAAGACTGTCAATGTTCGACATGCAGAAGAAAGAAATCACCTGGGGTGGCCGCAAGCTGACCCTGGAGACGGGTCGCATTGCCCGTCAGGCCGATGGCGCGGTGCTCGCGACCTACGGCGAAACCGCGGTGCTGTGCACCGTGGTCGGCGCGAAGAGCGTCAAGGAAGGGCAGGACTTCTTCCCCCTCACCGTCCACTACCAGGAAAAATTCTTCGCCGCCGGCAAGATCCCCGGCGGCTTCTTCAAGCGGGAAGGTCGTCCGACCGAGAAGGAAACCCTGGTTTCCCGTCTGATCGACCGGCCGATCCGGCCGCTGTTCCCGGAAGGCTTCTACAACGAGGTATTGGTGATCTGTCAGACCGTCTCCTACGACGGCGAGAATGATCCCGACATCGTCGCCATGGTTGGCGCGTCGGCCGCGCTCACCATTTCCGGCATTCCGTTCATGGGCCCGATCGGCGCCGCCAGGGTCGGCTACATTGACGGCGACTATGTGCTGAACCCGACCAAGGACCAGATCGAGGCATCGTCGCTCGACCTGGTGGTCGCCGGCACCCACGACGCCGTGCTGATGGTGGAATCGGAAGCCAAGGAGCTCTCCGAGGAGATCATGCTGGGCGCCGTGATGTTCGGCCAGCGCGAGTCGCAGGCGGTGATCAAGGCGATCATCGACCTCGCCGAGCGTTCCGCCAAGGAGCCGTGGGATATCCCGGCGAAGCCCGATACCTCGGCGCTCTATGCCGAGCTGAAGGGCCTGGTCGAGGCCGACCTGCGGGCCGCCTACGCCACCACCGCCAAGTCGGCGCGCCGCGACATGATCGACGTTGCCAAGAAGAAGGCGCAGGAAGCGCTGGGCGAGGCCAATGGCGCCCAGCTGGTCGGCAAGCTGCTGAAGAAGCTGGAGCAGGACATCGTCCGCACGGCGATCCTGAAGGATGGCAAGCGCATCGACGGCCGCGGCACCACCGACATCCGGCCGATCGACTGCCAGGTGCAGATGCTGCCCCGCACCCACGGGTCGGCGCTGTTCACCCGTGGTGAAACCCAGGCGCTGGTCACCACCACGCTGGGTACCGGCGACGACGAGCAGATGATCGACGGCCTCGACGGCATCCGTCACGAGAACTTCATGCTGCACTACAACTTCCCGCCCTACTCGGTCGGTGAAGTGGGCCGCTTCGGCGCCCAGAGCCGGCGTGAGGTGGGCCATGGCAAGCTGGCCTGGCGCGCGGTGCACCCGGTGCTGCCGACCAAGGAAGCCTTCCCTTACACGGTGCGCATCGTCTCCGACATCACCGAGTCCAACGGTTCCTCCTCGATGGCCAGCGTCTGCGGCGCGTCGCTGTCGATGATGGACGCCGGCGTGCCGCTGCTGCGGCCGGTCTCGGGTATCGCCATGGGCCTGATTCTGGAGGGCAAGGAGTTCGCCGTGATCTCCGACATCCTCGGTGACGAGGACCATCTGGGCGACATGGACTTCAAGGTCGCGGGCACCGAGCAGGGCATCACCGCGCTGCAGATGGACATCAAGGTCGCCGGCATCACCGAGGAGATCATGAAGGTGGCGCTGGAGCAGGCCCATGCCGGCCGCGCGCACATCCTGGGCAAGATGAACGCCGCGCTCGGCGGCACCCGCCAGGAGATGAGCCAGCACGCGCCGCGCATCGAGACCATCAAGATCCCGAAGGAGAAAATCCGCGAAGTGATCGGCACTGGTGGCAAGGTGATCCGCGAGATCGTCGAGGTCACCGGCGCCAAGGTTGACATCGAGGACGACGGCACCGTCAAGGTGTCGAGCTCCAACGTCGACCAGATCCAGGCGGCGCTGAAGTGGATCGAGGGCATCGTCGCCGAGCCGGAAGTGGGCAAGATCTACGAAGGCAAGGTGGTGTCGATCGTCGACTTCGGTGCTTTCGTGAACTTCCTCGGCGCCCGCGACGGCCTGGTGCACATCTCGGAAGTGCAGAACGAGCGTCTGGCCAAGGTGGCGGATGTTCTCACCGAAGGCCAGATGGTCAAGGTCAAGGTGCTGGGCATCGACGACCGCGGCAAGGTCCGCCTGTCCATGCGCGTCGTCAACCAGGAGACCGGTGAAGAACTGCCGGACGAGCGCCCGGCCCGTGAGCCGCGGGAACCGCGTGAGCCGCGTGAAGGCGGTGACGATCGTGGCGAGCGTTCCGATCGTCGTCGTCCGCGCCGTCCGCGCCGCGACGACTGATCGGCGTCCTCGACCCTGATCGCCCCGGGCCTGCGCGGTCTGAGGCCTGAATCAGGCGACAGAGGCTGGACAGCTGAAGGGCTTCCCCCAGGTGGGGGAAGCCCTTTGCCGTTGCCGCCCATGGCTGTCGTTACAGTGTCGTGCCAACGGTGGCCGGATTGCCGCAGTGCCCTATATGTCTCGCCTTGGCGGCGCAAACACTGTATGACAGCGCCGTGAATTGACCCTGAAAGGCTCGTTGATGTTGAAGTCGTTGAACGCCATCCTGATGGCCGGCCGGGAAGTCCTGCCGCTGGTCGAGGGTGGCAAGGGCATCTCCGCCACCAACCATCTGTCGTCCGGTGCCTGGGCACTGGCCGGTGGCGTCGGCACGGTGTCGGCGGTGAACGCGGACTCCTATGCCGCCGACGGCTCCATCGTTCCGCAGGTCTATCGCGGCAAGACCCGCCGCGACCGTCATGACGAACTGGTGCGCTATGCCATCGACGGTGGCATCGAGCAGGTGCGCCGCGCCTGGGAAATGGCTTCCGGCAAGGGCGCGCTCAACATCAATATCCTGTGGGAGATGGGCGGCGCCCAGCGGGTGCTGCATGGCGTGCTGGAAAAGACCCGCGGCCTGGTATCCGGTGTCACCTGCGGTGCCGGCATGCCCTACAAGCTGTCCGAGATCGCCGCCTCCTACGGTGTCCACTACTACCCCATCGTCTCGTCCGGCCGCGCCTTTCGCGCGCTGTGGAAGCGCGCCTACTCGAAGGCGTCGGAGTGGCTGGGCGCGGTGGTCTATGAAGACCCGTGGCGGGCCGGCGGCCACAACGGCCTGTCCAACGCCGAGGATCCGTTGAAGCCGGAAGACCCCTATCCGCGTGTCAAGGCGTTGCGCGACGTGATGCGTGAGGAAGGCATTTCCGACGATGTGCCGATCGTCATGGCTGGCGGCGTCTGGTGCCTGCGCGAGTGGGAACACTGGATCGGCAACAAGGAACTCGGCGCCATCGCCTTCCAGTTCGGCACCCGGCCGCTGGTGACGCGGGAAAGCCCGATTCCCGAACAGTGGAAGCAGGCACTGCTGAAGCTCGAAAACGAGAGCGACGTGCTGCTGCACCGCTTCTCGCCGACCGGCTTCTATTCGTCCGCCGTGCGCAACCCGTTCCTGCGCAACCTGGAGGCCCGCTCCGAGCGGCAAATTCCCTTCACGGCGGAAGCGGTGGGCGAGCACACCCATGTGCTCGACGTTGGCAATCTGCCGCGCGGCAACAAGCTTTATGTGACGACCGGCGATCTGCTGCGTGCGCGCGAATGGGTGGCATTGGGCTTCACCGAGGCGCTGAAGACACCCGACTCCACGGTGGTGTTCGTCGGCCGCGAGGAGAAGGCGGAAATCCGCAAGGATCAGGCCGACTGCATGGGCTGTCTGTCGCAGTGCAGCTTCTCGGCCTGGGCGGACAACGAAAAATCCTCGACCGGACGGCTCGCCGATCCGCGCAGCTTCTGCATCCAGAAGACGCTGCAGGACATCGCCCACGGGGGTGAGCTTGATCGCAACCTGATGTTCGCGGGGCACAACGCCTTCCGCTTCTCGAAGGACCCGTTCTACTCCAACGGATTCATTCCGACGGTGAAGCAGCTGATCGACCGCATCATGACCGGCGACTGATCGGCGCGATTGACGCTGGCTCCTGCGGCTCAGCCGAAATCAGCAAGCGCGTCGAGCGATTCGGGAGTCATGCCGCCTGGCACGATGGTGACCGGGCATGGCAGTGTGCCGGCGATCTGGCCGGAGAAGAAATCGACCAGCGGGCCGGGGTCGCCCTTGGCCGAGGCCGCCAGCACCAGTCGAACAACCGAGGGGTCGGCGCGCAGCACGTTCAGCACCTGTTCGTCGGTCTTGCCGGCACGGATGAGAATCTGCGGCGGCCGGCCCGCCTGGCGCTCGACATCCACTGCCATCGCTTCCAGCAGGGCCTCGGCCTTTTCCCGTGCCTCCTGCTCCATCATGTCCTGCACCCCGCCCCACTGGACGAAGTCCATCGGCGGAATCACATGCAGGATCAAGACCTGCCCGCCGGGGGTCGAAGCCGCGCGGCCGGCTGCATACCGCAGCGCTTTCCGGCACTCGGGCGTGTCATCGACCACCACCGCGTACTTGCGTTGACGATCGTCGGGCGTGACAGCGTTCATCGGTTTCGCTTCCCCCGGTGATGATGCCGGCGGCCGCCGCGGGCGACGGCCACGGGTGGGACGTTACTTCTGCAGGATCGCCGTGATTTCACGCAGCTCGGTGCGGGCACGCATCAGCAATACCCCCTGGGCGGTCAGGTGATTGTTGATCAGCAGGCCCTGAGGGTCGCTATTGGCGACAATCAGCGGGTCGATGGCGATCAGGGCCTCCAGGCTCCTCATCAGTTCGCCCCACACGGTCGCCAGCTCGCGCTGACGGATCAGCCCGCCATAGTCCTCACGCAGGCCACGCAGGATCATGTGTGCCGCATAGGCCTGACCACGCACGTTGTAGAACACATTGTCGCTCTGCCAGTCGATCAGCCCCTTGCCGGCGTGGTTGGCGACATGCTGGTCAAGCTGGGCCGATGCCGAGCCCAGGCTGAGGGCGAGGCGGTCAAGCACGGCGTTCAGCGTGTCGGCACGGCGTTCAAACAGCGCCTGGCCATTGCCGACCCGGCTGTTGTAGCGGCGCAACTCGGTTACCGCGTCGCGATAATAGGAGGTCGACGACCCGCGTATCCATGGCCAGTCGGTCCCCAGCCACCAGCGGTCGGGGGGGTAGGAAAGGTCGGCGAAGGCCTTTTCCAGATCGGGGGCGGTGCTGCCGGAGCCGCGCGCGCGGGCGACCTGGTCCTTGAGTTCCAGCAGGAACTGCTGGGTGGTCTGGCGCATGCCGGTCTGAAAGGCCGGCATGTTGTCGATCAGGCCGGTCGGGAAGAACCAGGGGTCGTCGGGTGTCCACCGGTGTGTGTTGAGCTCGCGGTCCAGCAATCCGGACGACATCGCGACGGCCACGCTGCCGCCGGGTGGCAGATCGGCGGGCGAGGGGCGGAACGCCAGATCATCGTCAACCGTCGAGAGGGCGATGCCGCCAACGCCGAAATAGAGAAACAGCAGCAGCAACGCCGCGCCGGTGATCCAGCCCGCTCGCCCGAGGCGGTCGTTCAGGAACGCAACCAGCGACTCATCATTACTGGCGGCGCCCTCGGCGCGTTGCTGGCGCCGGGCCTGCCAGGAAAGTTTCCATCGCGTGAGCCATTGCATCATCATTGCTTACCCTGAAATCGGGGCTGTACCAAGTCCCGCCGCCCTCAAAGCGGCGGCGTGCTCGGGCCTGGCGCCGGCATCGGGCCGCGCAGGGCGACAAGCCGGCGATAAAGGATCGCCTGCCCGATCGACCCCATGGCAGACAGCCAGGTCATCGCGAAGTTGGCGAGAAAGGCGAGCGTGACCGAGGAGCGGACAAGGCTCGTGGTTCGCGCCACCTCCGGAGAGAGGATCGCCGAGACCACCACTGCCACCGCGGTGGCCGCGAGGAAGATGGCGCCCAGATAGGCCAGGCAGACGGGCAGCAGGCGCCATTTCAGACCCTCGGTCAGCCAGGCACTGCGCTGCATGCCGGACTGCCAGGCACGATCCTCGTCGAGAATCGCCGCGGTGCTGACCAGCCAGCGGCACATCATGTAGAGGGCGGGAATCACCAGCAGCAGTACGCCCAACGTCATCAGCATGCCCGCCACCAGGCTGGCGCCCAGCACCGAGGGCAGACGTCGCCGCCCCATCAGCCTGGCTTCCCGCTCCACCGCGGGCGTGCCGCGCTGCAGCTGCAAGGCCATGGCGGTGACATAGGCGCTCAACAGCATGGCGATCAGCAGGGCGCCGGCATTGAACACCGGCGCTTCCCGACCGGTCAGGGTCTCATAGAGCCAGTCACCGATGATCGACACGGCGGAGGCCAGGAAAATGGCCGAGAGAAACGCCACCCGCCCCTGCCGGAACAGCATCAGGGTCTGCCGGATGATGTCATCGATGCGGAAATCGGTGGTCATGTTCGGTCAGGGCTCCGCCGTTGCCGTCAGTCAGTGTGGCCGGCTGCCCGGCGCATTCCCCGATCTAGCGCAGGATCGCCTCCCGCTGAACAGGGGGCGTGCGCCGGTGGTGCCCAGGCCGGCACGACAAGGCCCCGGTCGTGCCGGATCGCGTGCACGGCCGGGGCCTCTGTGAGGGGGGCTTGCGCCAGCGGGCGATTACTGGGGCAGGTCGATCTTGACCCGCTTGGTGACGCCGGATTGCCCCGGGAAGTCGGTGAACAGGGCCTGGACCAGATAGGGCATGACCTCCGGCAGGCGGTTGTCGCGACCGATCGAGTCCACCCGGCCTTCGAACAGCATCTCCTTGGATGCATCGCCCTTGAGGATCTTCATGCTGAGCTTGCGGGTGTAGACGGTGTAGGAATAGACCTCGGGCTCGTTCCACAGGCCGGGGCCCCAGAACGGATCATAGGGGCCGTAGTAGGGGTAGAAGGCCCGCGAGCGCCAGTTGTAATAATAGGGCGAGATGCTCGCCGTGCCCGGCCGGGTGTCCAGCTTCTCGGTGCCTTCCGACACGCTGTAGTCCACCACCACCTCAAGATCGGCGGTCGCGCCCTCGGCGGCGGGCTTGTAGCCCAGCTTCCCCAGTTCGGCGCCGATCATGTTGGCGTAGGTCGCGAATTCCAGGCTGCCGCGCTTGGCGGGATCGGCCGGTACGATGGCCACCGTCTCGCCCTGCGGCGGCGGCAGCTTGTGGAAGCGGGCGACATCCGACTTGATCTGGCCGGCGCAGGCGGCCAGGCCCAACATCAACAAACCGGCGAACAGAGTGGTCAACCGACGCATGGAACCCTCCAGCAGAAACAGGATGGGCATGACTTTAGGCGCTTGCGGCTGAACCGCAACTGAACGTTTGCCGGCCGTGCGGCTAATTCACCGCCCGGCACGATCAACGCCGCAGGAAGCCCACCGTCTCGAACACCCGCGCCATGATCGGGTCGGCGATGGCGCGCGCCCGGTCGGCGCCCCGGTGCAGCACGTCCTCGACATAGGCGGGGTCGGCCAGCAGGCGGCGGAACTCGGCGGCGATCGGCTCCAGCTTGGCGACGGTCAGCTCCGCCAGCGCCGGCTTGAACGCGCCGAAGCCCTTGCCGGCGAACTCGGCGATCACCGCCGCGGCCGACGTGCCGGCCAGCGCGGCATAGATGCCCACCAGATTTTCCGCTTCCGGCCGGCCCTTGAGGCCCTCCAGCGTTTCCGGCAGCGGCTCGGGGTCGGTCTTGGCCTTCTTGATCTTGGCTGTGATCGCGTCGGCGTCGTCGGTAAGATTGATGCGGCTCATGTCGGAGGCGTCCGACTTGCTCATCTTCTTGGTGCCGTCGCGCAGGCTCATCACCCGCGTCGCCGGCCCCTGGATCACTGGTTCCGGCAGCGGGAACAGCTCGACACCGAAGTCGTTGTTGAACTTCTGGGCGACGTCGCGGGCGAGTTCAAGGTGCTGCTTCTGATCCTCGCCCACCGGCACGTGGGTGGCGGCATAAGCCAGAATGTCGGCGGCCTGCAGCACCGGGTAGGTGTAGAGGCCGACGCTGGCGCCCTCGCGGTCCTTGCCCGCCTTGTCCTTGAACTGGGTCATGCGGTTGAGCCAGCCGACGCGGGCGACGCAGTTGAGAATCCACGCCAGTTCGGCGTGCGCCGTCACCTGGCTCTGGTTGAACAGGATCGCCTTGGCAGGGTCGATGCCGGCCGCCAGCAGGGCCGCCGCCATTTCGCGGGTCTGTGCCCGCAGCGCCGCCGGCTCCTGCCACAGTGTGATGGCGTGCATGTCGACCACGCAGAACACGCACTCGGCCTCGTGCTGCATCTGCTCCCAGTTGCGGATCGCGCCCAGATAGTTGCCGAGGTGAAGGTTGCCGGTCGGCTGGATGCCGGAGAAGACACGCTTGGTCATGGGCTGCGATTCCTGCTGATGGGTCGCTCGGGCTCTTAAAGCCTCAGCGTTTGAGATGGAAGCCATAATGGCGGCAGCACCGGGGTGTCATGGCCGCTGGCGCCTGAAGCGTCCGGCAAGGTCGGCCCCGCTCACCACGCCCAGCCGGATCGCGACCCCGAAGTAGCTGGCCAGCCCCGCCGCCAACAGCACGGCGACCGCCGCTATCCGCCCCGTCGCCGGGCCGCTGAACCAGTCGCGCAGGCCGAGGCAGGTCAACCAGACCACCACGGCCATCACGGCGGCGGCCAGCAGGATGCGCGCCACATGCCGCTTCAGGCGGACATCGGTCCGATAATGGCCGCGCCGGTGCAGGATCACCGCCAGCGCGACGCAGTTGACCCAGGCGGCGATCGCGGTCGCCATCGCCAGGCCGGCGACCTTGAACGGGCCGATCAGGAGCAGGTTGAGCAGGATGTTGAGCAGCAGGGCCCCCGCTGCCACCCGCATCGGCGTCGCGGTGTCGGCGCGGGCGTAGAAGCCCGGCGTGAGCACCTTCAGCAGCACATAGGCGGGCAGCCCGGCGGCCAGTGCCGCCAGGGTGCGCGCCGTCCACAGCGCGTCGTCGGCGCTGAAGCGGCCGCCGAGATAGATCGCCTCGGTGATCGGGGTCGCGCACAACATGAGCGCGACGGCGGCAGGCACGGTCAGCAGCAGCGCCAGCTCCACCGCCCGGTTGTGAAGGTCTTGCGCCGCGGCGGCATTGTCCTCGGCGAGATGGCGCGACAGCGCCGGCAGGATCGCGGTGCCCACCGCGATGCCGACGACGCCGAGCGGCAGCTGATAAAGCCGGTCGGCGTTGTAGAGCCATGCCAGCGCGCCCTCGCCGCTGAACGAGGCGACGTTGCGGCCGACCAGCAGGTTCACCTGCACCACCCCGCCCGCCAG
>CAUJIW010000019.1 GCA_963205175.1 Pseudomonadota bacterium | reverse complement strand
CTCGCCGAGCGAGGCGCCGGTGAGCTGCTTCATCCGCCAGCCGGCCTCGATCGCTCGCAGCCAAAGGCCGATGCGCGTCGACCCCTCGATGCGGTCCAGCGCGGCATTGCGGATCATCCGCTGCGGCAGGCCGTCGACCTTGGTGGAGACGAGAATGTCGTCGGTGCCGGCCTTGACGTAACGCGCCTTCACAGGCGATGGCGGGGCGCTCTCGCGGGTCATCAGGAAGCGCGTGCCCATGGCGATGCCGGCGGCGCCATAGGCCAGTGCGGCCGCCAGGCCGCGCCCGTCGGCGAAGCCGCCGGCCGCCACCACCGGCACGCTGACCGCGTCGAGCACCTGCGGCAGCAGCACGGTGGTCGCCACCGAGCCGGTGTGGCCGCCGCCTTCGCCGCCCTGCACGGTGACGATGTCGACGCCCAGCTGCACCATTTTCTGCGCGTGCTTCACCGCGCCTACCGTCGGCATGCACAGGATGCCGGCATCCTTGAAGCGGCCGATCATCTTCGCGTCCGGTCCGCGCCCGAAGCTCACCGCCCGCACCTGATCGGCGTTGGCGAGAACGATGTCGACGATCTCGGCGGCGCCGGGCTGGAACATGTGGAAATTGACCCCGAACGGCCGTGTCGTGCCGGCGCGTACCTGGGCGATGGCGCCACGCAGTTCGGCCGGGCTCATCACCGCGCCCGCCAGAAAGCCAAAGGCGCCGGCCTCGCTGGTGGCGATCACCAGCGGCGCGGTGGCGACCCAGCCCATCGCGGTCTGGACGATCGGCCACTGGCAGCCGAGCATCCGGGTCAGCGCGGTGTCGAGCGCGCCGGTCATGCCGCGCGCCGGCCCGGGGGGTTGTCCTTGAACACGCTGGCCCGCGCGTTGCGCGGATCGAGCGCGGCGATGACCGCCAGTTCCTCCGCCGTCGGCGCCGGCGTCTCGCCGAGGTCATCGGGGCGGATCAGCGGAAAGCCGGTGGCGGCCTGAACCTCCTCGAAGCTGACGCCGGGGTGCAGCGAGCGCACCCGCGCCGCGTGGTCGGGGCCTTCGAAATCCATCACGCACAGATCCGTGACGACGCGGCGGATGTCGATGCTGTCGCGGTTCATGCCGGGCTGCCAGCGGGCCGGATTGTAGCCGACGCCGCCCACGATATCGACCTCGCCCTCGACGAACACCCGGGTCGAATGATTGGGCACGAACATCGAGTTGAGGTGATTGATGCTGTTGCCGGGCAGGCCGCGCATGCCGAGCATGGCGATCTTCGGCTTGTCGTAGGCGCCGACGCCCGACAGGTTGGCCTGGCCCCAGCGGTCGATCTGCAGCGGGCCGATCATCACGTGCCGGCGACCGGACCACACAATGTCGAACACCCGGGCGTAGGACATGTAGCCCGAGAAGGCGGGTGCCGCCGGCCGGGTGCCGAACGGCACCGGGTTCTCGACGAGGAACGCCTCGCCATCGGTCATCATCAGTTCCGGGCTATGGGTCAGCTTGGCGAGCCCGGCGCCGAGCCGGGGCGCGGTGCCGATGCCGGAGGCCAGCACCTCGCCGTTGCCGCGAAAGGCGTCGGCGCAGGCGACGATGACCAGTTCGGCCAGGGTGAAGTCATTGCGCATCGCCATCTCCTCAAAATACCGGCATCGGCAGGGCCATGATCGCGTCGAGCCCGCTGAAATTGGCCTGGTAGGACGCCTCGTCGGCACCGATCACCGTCGTGCGGTAGCGCGCCCAGCCGTCCTCGGCGTCGGCCGAGGCCGCGTAGGCCTTGAGCGCCTTGAAATCCCAGCCGTACAGCGGCCCGCTGCTGGTCGGGTGGGCGCCGCCGGGGGCGTGTACAACGCCGGTGACGAAGCAGCGCTCGTAGCGGTTGTCCTTGGCGGTGTCGGCATCCAGCGCCAGCTGGTCCTCCACCGTGTCGGCGCTGACATAGACGGCATCAGCCGCGCGGGCGAAAAGCTCGTCGAAGAACGGGTCCGGTCCCTGGGTCAGGGTGTTGCCCAGGCGGTCGGCGCGGGTGGCGTGCAGCAGGGCGACGTCCAGCCGGATCGCCGGCATCGCCAGCAGCACCTCGCCATCGGCATAGGGCGAGGTGACAGTACGGAACTCGGGGTTGACGGTCATCACGTCGGAGCCCAGCCCGGTGCGGGTGGGCAGGAACGGCACCCGCATGCCGGCGGCGCGCAGTCCCCATTGCAACAGGCCCTCGTCCAGTTCGCGGGCCTCGACGCTGCCGGCCTGGCGCGCCTTGCGGAAATAGGGGTCGGCAGGAATCACGTCCATCGACACGAAGCCGTAGATCAGCTTGCGCACCTTGCCGGCGGCCAGCAGCATGCCCACTTCCGGGCCGCCGTAGGCGACGATGGTCAGATCCTTCAGCGGGCTGCGCAGGATGGCGCGCACAAGCGTCATCGGCTTGCGGCGTGGCCCCCAGCCACCGATTCCAATGGTCATGCCGTCGCGCAGGCGGGCGACCACTTCCTCGGCGGTCAGGCGTTTGTCGAGCGGTGTCGCGGTCATTGGCCGAAATCCCATTTGTGACCCCAGAGGTCTTCCTTGATGGTGATGGTGGGCGTGACGACCGACCAGTCGGGGTACTGGGTGCCGCCGCAGCCATATTCGATGTCGAAGCCGCCCGGGCTGCGCATGTAGAAGCTCACCATGCGGTCGTTGGTGTGCCGGCCCAGCGTCGCCGAGATGTGCACGCCCGCCGCCAGCGCCCGGTCGAGCGCCAGGCCGACGTCGTCGAGCGACGGCACTTCCAGCATCACGTGGATCAGCCCGGACGGCGAGGGAAGCTCGCCGATGGCAACGGTGTGATGGCGCGGGCCGGAGGCGTGCATGAAGCACATGCCAAGCCCCTGTTCGGGGCCGCCGGGGAAATGGACGCGCATCTCGTCGCTATCACCGAAGCCCAGCAGCTCCTTGTAGAAGGCGCGGGTGGCCTCGTAGGCCATGGCCGGCATCACCGCGTGGCCCATGCCCATCTCGCCGGTGACGAAGCCCGGCACGCCCAGCGGCGAGACGAACGGGGTGCCGGCAACGGTGTTGCCCCAGCACAGTTCCAGCGGGTTGCCAGACGGATCGGTGCAGCAGGCGAAGGCCTGGACATGGCGCAGGCGTGTCTCCGCCGCGCTGCCCGGCGTCACCGTGACGCCCGCCGCCCGCAGGCCGGCGATGCCAGCCTCGAACTGCGCCGCGTCGGGATATTCCAGTCCGACCGCCAGCACCTTGTCGGCGGCGCCCTTTTCGATGCGGAAGCGCCAGGGGCGACTGTCAATGCGCAGCAGCAGCACGTCGGGGTCGTCGCTGGCGACGGTCTGGGTGCCCAGCACGGTCTCGCCGAAGCGCCGCCAGGCATCAAGATCGGTCGCCTGCAGGCGGATGTAGGCAAGTGACCTGACTGACATGTGCTTCCCTTCCCGGTCGGCCTTGTTGCGGTGGCGCGGGGATGGCGTCTCCCGCGCGGCGGTGTTGGCGACTGTGTATCGGCGCCAACGCGCCTGTTCAAGGCATATGCGTAAAATATCTTCCAGTAATGTGCGCAATTCAAATTTATTCTGCGAGTTTATCGTGGCTATGGCGTAGCCTTCCGTGCCGGCGCCGCCTATCGCACGATCGCCGGGTGCGGCACGCGCGGGACCCCCAGCATGTCGCGGTAGGAGGGCGGCTGGCGCCCCTCGTCGGTGATGCCGTAGTGCACGCCCATCTCGGCGCCGATCACCGTCTGGCCGCTCCAGCTCATCCGGGCCGGGTCGGCGTGGATGGCGGCGATCACCCGGCCGGTGAACTCCGGCGTTTCCGCCTGGGCCATGAACGCTTCATACTGGTCGGGGCGGTCGCCCAGCGCTTTGGCGGTGCGTTCGGTGCGCAGCGGCCCCATCCACACCGACACTGCTGCGACATCGTAGTCCCTGAGGTCGACGCCCATGTCGGCGGCGAACTTGTCGACGCCGGCCTTCTGTGCGCCATAGGCCGGGCCGTGCATGTAGCACACCGAGCCGAACGAGGAGGTGAAGGCGATCAGCCCGCCGCCGGTGCGGATCAGCAGCGGCGCGGCGAAAAAGCTGGCGACATAGCCCGAGCGCAGGCCGACATCGAGGATATCCACCAGACCCAGCGGCCGCTCCCAGAAACCGCCGGGGGTGATGAGGTCGTCGTGGATGTGGGTGGCGTTGTTGACCAGGAGGTCGAGCCGGCCCTCGTCACGGGCGATGCGCGCGAACAGTGCCTGCACCATGGCGTCGTCACGGTGGTCGACGGCGACGGGCACACCCCTGCCGCCGGCGGCGGTGACCGCCGCCGCGGTGGCGCCGACGGTGCCCGGCAGCGGGGCCGCGCCTTCCTCTACCGTGCGGCCAGTGACATAGACCGTGTAGCCCTGCGCGCCCAGCGCCCGGGCGATGCCGGCGCCGGCGCCCCGGCTGGCGCCGGTGACCACGGCGACTTTCCCGGCCATGGGGCCGGCCATGGAGGTCTTCTCAGCCATGGGTATGTTCCTTGACGATATCGAGAAAGGGTGGGCGCTCGCCACCGCCATCGACGTTGAGCGCGGCCCCGGTGACGTAAGACGCCAGCGGGGAGGCGAGGAACAGCACGGCGTCGGCGATCTCGCCGGCGCGGGCCAGCCGGCCGGCGCCGATGTTGGCGGCGATCGCCGCCTGCGCCGCCGCGTCGCCATAGGTCGCGTCGGTGGCCTCGGTCTCGACATAGCCGACGACGACGGCGTTGACGCGGATCGCCGGTCCCCATTCGTGGGCGAGGCTGCGGGTCAGCGCCAGCAGGCCGGCCTTGGCGGCGGCATAGGCGGCGGTACCCGGCGAGGGCCGGATCGCCGACACGCTGGAGATGTTGACGATGGCGCCGTGGCCGTGGCGGGTCATCAGGGGGTGGGCGGCCTGTGACAGGTTGAGCGGGGCCAGCAGGTTGAGCGCGATCACGCGCTCCGAGAAGCGGGGCGAGGCGGTGGCGGCATCCGCGGGCGGGCTGCCGCCGGCGTTGTTGACCAGGATGTCGAGCCGGCCGTGGCGGGCGCCGATGTCGGCGACCATCGCGGCGGCGGCATCGGGGTCGCGGATGTCGCAGCTGATGAACTCGACGTCTTGCGGCCCGGCCGGCGCGGTACGGCCGCAAACGATAACATGGGCGCCGGCCTCGCGCAGGCGCCGGGCAATGGCCTGGCCAATGCCGCGCGTGCCCCCGGTAACAAGGGCGACCTGCCCGTCGAGGGCGATTTCAACGCTACTCACCCGATCCTCCTTCAGCGCGGTCTGGCGCCGCCTTGGCCAGCTATATGCGAATCAGCTCAGCTCGTGCAATCACGTTTGCGTAAGAATGTAGGCTTGAACATACGCATATGGTGGTTGCATTCCGGTTTTCCCGCCGGGAATCGGATGTTGCGTAGAAAATAATGAAAAAAACGATGGAAAAACCATTATGATCGCGCTTTATGTTGTCGTAATGCGTAAGTGTGTTGGCGGCTGTGTGTGTGGAGCCTACAAGAATGGCCGCGAAATCAGGGAGGTTGAGCGTTATGGCGGCAACGGAAAGCGGAGCGACTCGTGCCGGATCGGACGTCGGGAGTATTCCTGATCCCGAGACGTTGATCGCGCGGGCGCGGGCGATGATCCCCGTGCTGAAGTCCCGCGCGCGGCAGTGCACCCAGGGGCGCGACGTGCCGGCCGAGAGCATCGCCGAGATGAAGGCCGCGGGTTTCTTCCGTATTCTCCAACCCCGGCGCTGGGGCGGCTATGAAATGCACCCCAACGTGTTCTTCGAGGTCCAGAAGGCGCTGGCGCAAGGCTGCATGTCGACCGGCTGGATGTTCGGCGTGGTCGGCTGCCACCCCTATGAACTGGCGCTGTTCGACAACCGCGCGCAGCAGGAGGTGTGGGGTGACGACACCTCGATGCTGGTCTCCTCCACCTACCAGCCGGTGGGCAAGGTGACGCGGGTCGAGGGTGGCTTCCGTCTGTCGGGCCGCTGGGGCTTTTCCACCGGCTCGACGCATTGCGGTTGGGTGCTGCTGGGCTCCATGGTGCCGCCGCTCAATGCCGGCGATCCGCCCGACATGCGGACCTTCCTGCTGCCGCGCGCCGATTACACCATCGACACCGACAGCTGGCATGTGTTCGGCCTGCAGGGCACTGGCAGTCATGACATTATCGTCGACGACGTGTTCGTGCCTGAGTACCGCACCCACCGCGCTCTTGATGGTTTCCTGTGTCAGAACCCCGGCCAGGCGGAAAACGACGGTCCGCTGTATCGCCTGCCGTGGGCGCAGGTGTTCGTCCGTTCGGTGTCGACGGCGGCGTTCGGCGGCGCCAGGGCCGCGCTCGATGCCGGCATCCGCATCATGCAGGACCGGGTGTCGACCAACACCGGCAAGGCGTCGCGGCACGATCCGATGCTGCAAGCCGCCATCGCCCGCGCGCACGCGCAGATGCTTGAGATGGAGACCACCCTGCGGCTGACCTTCGAGGATCTGATGGGCTATGCCGGTCGCGGCGAGCCGATCCCGATGGAGAAGCGGACGCTGTTCACCTATCAGTCCTCAACCGTGGTGCGCCGGCTGGTCGACCTTGTCGACGACGTCGTGCAGCTGCTGGGCGGCCGGGCAATCTATACGTCGAGCGAGATCATTCAGCCCTGGCTCGACCTCAACGCCGGCCGCGCCCATGTGGCCAACGATCCCAACAATCGCGCGGCGGACGTCGTCGGCGCCCTGCTGGGCGAGCCGCCGTCGTTCCTGTTCCTGTAGCGGTCGCGTCCAACACAATTCCGGGGGAGGTGCGGCATGGTCGCCCTGACATCATCGACCCATCGCGTCAGCGGTGGCTATGACATCGTCATCAACGAGGCCGGCAGCGGCCCCGCAGTGGTGTTCATCCACGGCAGCGGGCCGGGTGCTTCCGGCGCGTCCAACTTCCGGCAGAACATCGAGGCGTTCGTGACTGCCGGCTACCGCGTGGTGCTGCCGGACATGATCGGCTATGGCGCCTCGTCCAAGCCCGAGGGCATCGACTACACGCTGGCGCTGTTCACCGACACGCTGCACGAGGCGCTGGTCGCCCACGGCATCGACAAGGCGACGCTGGTGGGCAATTCGCTGGGCGGCGGCGTCGCCATCCAGATGGCGCTCGACCATCCGGCTTTCATCGACCGGCTGATCCTGATGTCGCCGGGCTGCATCGAGGAGCTGGCGACCTATTTTGCCATGCCGGGCATCGCCGGCATGATGAGCTCGTTCGGCAGCCCGGATTTCTCCGCCGAGGAACAGCGGCGGCTGATCACCAACCTGGTCCATGATCCGGTGCATGTCACCGACGCGCTGGTGGCGGAGCGTTTCGCGGTGGCGCGCATCCAGCCCAAGGATGTGCTGACGCGCATGCGCACGCCCAACCTGCAGCCGCGGCTGGGCGAGCTGAAGATGCCGATCCTCGGTTTCTGGGGCTATCAGGACAAGTTCATGCCGCTCACCGGCATCAACTATTTCCTCGAACAGTGCGACGACGCGCGCTTCATCACCTTCAACAAGGTGGGTCACTGGGTGCAGCTGGAGCGCACCGACGAGTTCAACCGCTATGCGATCGCCTTCCTCGATGGCTGACCGCGTTGCCCGTTATGGCGCCGAGCTGTACGCGGCACTGCGCGGTCGCCACACGGTGGCGCCGCTGATGGCGCGCGACGCGGCGCTGACCATCGACGACGCCTACGCCATTTCCCGCGATATTCTCGCCCGCCGCGAGGCCGACGGCGAGCGCGTGGTGGGCAAGAAGATCGGCGTCACCTCGAAAGCGGTGCAGGATATGCTGGGCGTGCACCAGCCGGACTTCGGGTTCCTCACCGATCGCATGTGGATCGACGGCGAGACCATCGACATCGCCGCTCACGGTCTGATCCAGCCGCGCGCGGAGGCCGAGATCGCCTTCGTGCTGGGCGCCGACCTCACCGGACCGGGGGTCACCGCCGCCGACGTGCTGGCGGCGACGGCACACATCGCGCCGTGTTTCGAGATCGTTGATTCGCGCATCGCCGACTGGAAGATCGGCATCGTCGATACGGTGGCCGACAATGCGTCGTGCGGCGTGTTCGTGCTGGGCGCGGCGCGGGCCGACCCGCGCGATCACGATCTGCCGGCGCTGAAGGTGACGGTGCGCAAGAACGGCCAGCCGCTGTCGGAAGGGCTGGGCAGCGCGGTGCAGGGCGACCCGGCCCAGGCGGTGGCGTGGCTGGCCAATACGCTGGGGCGCCACGGCGTCACCCTGGCGGCCGGCGACGTCATCCTGTCCGGCTCGCTGGTGCCGCTGGAGCCGGCGGTGGCCGGCGATGTGTTCGAAATGACGCTGCACGGCGTTGGTGACTGCGTGGCGCGATTTGTCTGAAGGAGTGCGCATGGCACGGGTGAAGGCGGCAATCATCGGCTCGGGCAATATCGGCACCGACCTGATGATCAAGATGGTGAAATACCCGCAGAACATGGAACTGGCGGCGGTGGTCGGCATCGATCCCGACAGCGAGGGTCTGGCGATGGCGCGCGCCCGTGGTGTCGCCACCACCCACGAGGGCATAGAGGGCCTGCGCCGGCTGCCGGACTATGCCGACATCGGCATCGTGTTCGACGCGACGTCGGCCTATGCCCACAAGGCGCATGACGCCGCACTGCGGGCCGACGGCAAGCAGGTGGTGGATCTGACGCCGGCGGCGATCGGGCCGTTCACCGTGCCGACGGTGAACATGGAGGCCCACCTCGACCAGCCCAACGTCAACATGGTGACCTGCGGCGGCCAGGCCACCATTCCGATGGTGGCGGCGGTGGCGCAGGTGGCCACGGTGCGCTACGCCGAAATCGTCGCCTCGGTGTCGTCGCGCTCGGCCGGCCCCGGCACGCGCGCCAACATCGACGAGTTCACCCGCACCACGGCGCGGGCGATCGAGGTGGTGGGTGGCGCCGAGACGGGCAAGGCGATCATCATCCTCAATCCCGCCGAGCCGCCGATGATCATGCGCGACACCGTGTTCACCCTGTCGGAAGGGGCGGACGAAGCGGCGATCCGTGCCTCGGTGGCGGCGATGGTGGAGCGGGTGCAGCAGTATGTGCCCGGCTACCGGCTGAAGCAGGATGTGCAGTTCGAGCGCTACGGCGACAACAACCGGCTGCACATTCCCGGCCGCGGCGACTTCACCGGCATCAAGACCTCGATCTTCCTTGAGGTGGAAGGGGCCGGCGACTATCTGCCGTCCTATTCCGGCCATCTCGACATCATGACCGCGGCGGCCAAGGCGACCGGCGAGTTGCTGGCGGCGCGGATCATGGCACGCAGGAGCGCGGCATGACCTTCGACGTAACCCGGGACAAGCTCTACATCCAGGACGTGACGCTGCGCGATGGTATGCATGCCATTCGTCACATGTATGGGCTCGACCATGTGGCGGCCATCGCCCGCGCGCTCGATGAGGCGGGCGTCGATGCCATCGAGGTCGCCCACGGCGACGGCCTGTCCGGCGCCAGCTTCAATTACGGCTTCGGCGCCCACACCGACTGGGAGTGGCTGGAGGCGGTGGCCGCCGTGCTCACCCGCTCGGTGCTGACCACGCTGATCCTGCCCGGCGTCGGCACCGTCGAGGAACTGAAGCGCGCCTGTGATCTCGGCGTGCGGTCGGTGCGGGTGGCGACCCACTGTACCGAGGCGGATGTCTCGAAGCAGCACATCGGCATCGCCCGCGATCTCGGCATGGACGTGGCGGGCTTCCTGATGATGAGCCACATGATCGAGCCGGACGCGCTGGCGGCGCAGGCGCAACGGATGGAAAGCTACGGCGCGCAGTGCGTCTATGTCACCGACTCCGGCGGCGCGCTGGACATGGACGGCGTGCGTGCGCGCCTGGAGGCTTATGACCGGGTGCTGAAGCCCGACACCCAGCGCGGCATCCATGCCCACCACAACCTGTCGCTGGGGGTGGCCAACTCGCTGGTGGCGGCCCAGGCCGGCGCGGTGCGCATCGACGCCAGCCTGGCCGGCATGGGGGCGGGCGCCGGCAACGCGCCGCTGGAGGTGTTCATCGCCGCCGCCGACCGCAAGGGCTGGAACCATGGCTGCGACCTCTACAAGCTGATGGACGCGGCGGAGGAACTGGTGCGCCCGCTGCAGGACCGGCCGGTGCGCGTCGACCGC
>CAUJIW010000018.1 GCA_963205175.1 Pseudomonadota bacterium | reverse complement strand
GACGTCTTCATCACCTGCGCCGTGACCGGATCGGGCGGCACCCAGGACCGCAGCCCGCATGTGCCGCGCTCGCCCAGGCAGATCGCCGACAGCGCCATCGCCGCCGCCAAGGCCGGGGCGGCGATCGTCCACTGCCACGTGCGCGACCCCGAAACCGGCAAGCCCTCGCGCCGGCTGGACTATTACCGCGAGGTGACCGAGCGTATCCGCGACGCCGAGGTTGACGTGGTGCTGAACCTGACCGCGGGCATGGGCGGCGACATGATCTTCGGCGATGTCGAAAACCCGCTGCCCCTGCGCACGCCCGGCACCGACATGGTCGGGGCCACCGAGCGGGTGGCCCATGTGGCCGAATGCCTGCCCGAGATCTGCACGCTCGACTGCGGCACCATGAATTTCGCCGAGGCCGATTACGTCATGACCAACACGCCCGGCATGCTGACCGCCATGGGCGGCATGATGACCAGGCTGGGCGTCAAGCCCGAGATCGAGGCCTTCGACACCGGGCATCTGTGGTATGCCAAGCAGCTGGTCGAGGACGGTGTGCTCGACGGCCCGGCGCTGGTGCAGCTGTGCATGGGCGTGCCGTGGGGCGCGCCCGATGACCTCAACACCTTCATGGCGATGGTCAACAACGTGCCGCGCGACTGGACCTTCTCGGCCTTCTCGCTGGGCCGCAACCAGATGGCCTATGTCGCGGCGGCGGTGCTGGCGGGCGGCAATGTGCGCGTCGGGCTGGAAGACAATCTCTGGCTCGGCAAGGGTCAACTGGCCACCAATGCGCAACTGGTCGAACGCGCGGTCACCATTGTCGAGAACCTCGGCTCTCGGGTGATCGGCCCGCAGGAGGTGCGCGACAAGCTCGGCCTGACCAAGCGGGCTCCGGTCGCCAGGTGAGGCGGATCGCGCTGGCCCTGATGCTGGCGGGCTGTGCGGCGGTGCCGTCGGGTGACGGCTATCGCGACCGCTCGGTCCCGATCGCCTCGACCACGCGCGGCGGCGTGGCCGATCTGGCCGGTGACTGGGTGATCGCCCAGTCCTTCGGCAACTTCGGCCGCGCCGGTCACGGGCTGCGGATCGCGCCGACGGAGGGTGGCGCCGATTGGCTGGTGCCGGTCCCGGGCGGCACGACCCGGCTGCGGATGCAGGCCGGGCAGCCGGGCCGGTATCTGGCCGCCAATGGCACCGAAATCTGGCTGCTCTGGGCCGATGACGCCTTCCGCACCGCCGCCGTGGGCACGCCGGATGGCAGCTTTGGCTGGATCATGAACCGCCAGAACGCGGCCAGCGCTGACCGGACAACGGCGGCGCGCGACGTGCTGGCATTTTTCGGATATGACATCGACCGCCTGTCGGGCGGGGCAACGCAATAGGGGTTTGAGAATGACCAGACAGGCTTCGATCATTGGTGGCGGCGTCATCGGCGGCGGCTGGGCCGCGCGGTTCCTCCTGATGGGCTGGAACGTCAGGGTGTTCGACCCCGACCCGGAAGCCGAGCGCAAGATCGGCGAGGTGATCGCCAATGCCCGCCGCTCGTTGCCGGGCCTGTCGGATGTGGCCCTGCCCGCCGAAGGGCGCCTGAGCTTTCACGCCACCATATCGGAGGCGGTCGAGGGCTCGGAATGGATACAGGAAAGCGTGCCCGAGCGGCTGGACCTCAAGCACAAGGTGTTCCAGACCCTGCAAACCCATTGCGATCCGTCCGCCATCATCGGCTCGTCCACTTCCGGCTTCAAGCCCAGCGAGTTGCAGCAGGGCGCCGCCCGGCCCGAGCAGATCGTGGTCACCCATCCGTTCAACCCGGTCTATCTCCTGCCGCTGATCGAGCTGGTGCCCTCGCCTGCCAACCCGCCCATGCTGGTGGAGCGCGCCAAGGAGGTGCTGACCGGCATCGGCTGCCATCCATTGCAGGTGCGCAAGGAGATCGACGCCCATATCGCCGACCGTTTCCTGGAGGCCGTCTGGCGCGAGGCGCTCTGGCTCATCAAGGACGGCATCGCCACCACCGAGGAGATCGACGACGCCATCCGCTTCGGCTTTGGCCTGCGCTGGGCGCAGATGGGGCTGTTCGAGACCTATCGCGTGGCGGGCGGCGAGGCGGGGATGCGGCATTTCATTGCCCAGTTCGGCCCCTGCCTGTCCTGGCCCTGGACCAAGCTGATGGACGTACCCGAGCTGACCGAAGACCTGATCGACGCCATCGCCGGCCAGTCCGACGCGCAATCGGGCGCCTATTCGATCCGCGAGCTGGAGCGCATCCGCGACAACAACCTCGTCGGTATCCTGCGCGGGCTCAAGGCGCGCGACTGGGGCGCGGGGCGGCTGCTGAACCAGCAGGACCGCCGGGTCGATGCCTTGCCGGCAACGCTCGACGCCGTGGCCGATCTGACCCGGCCGGTCCTGACCGTCGAACGGGCGGTGCCGCTGGACTGGACCGACTATAACGGCCACATGAACGAGGCGCGCTACCTGCAGGCCTTTGGCGACGCGACCGACAAGTTCATGGCGCTGGTGGGCTGCGATGCGGCCTATATCGCCGACCCCGAGGGCGGCAGCTACTTCACCGCCGAGACCCATATCCGCCACCTTGACGAGGGCAATGCCGGCGACCGCATCCGGGTCGAGACCCAGCTGCTGATGGGCGCGGGCAAGAAGATGCAGCTGTTCCACCGCATGTGGTCGGGCGACCGGCTGTTGGCGACGGCCGAGCACATGATGATCCATGTCAGCCTCAAGACCCGCAAGGCCTCCGAGCCCGATGCGCGGGTCGCGGCCCCCTTGGCGCGCGTGGCGGCGGCCCATGCCGCCCTGCCGCGTCCCGAGGGCGCCGGCGCCGCGGTGGGGGTGCGTTGAAACGGGTGCTGATCACCGCCGGCGCCGCCGGCATCGG
>CAUJIW010000017.1 GCA_963205175.1 Pseudomonadota bacterium | reverse complement strand
GGCTGGTCACCTGCACCCGCAGCTGTGCCGGGTCCTCGCCGGACTGGCGCGCCAGCGCGCCCGCGCCGGCCACGGTATCGCGGGCCAGACTGGCGGCAAGCGCCGGCGGCAGGCCGAGCGCGGCGCCAGCCGCCCCCAGCGTCTCGATCAGGTGGAACACATAGGCCGGCCCCGAGCCGGACAGCGCCGTGACCACGTCCATCAGCGCCTCGTCGTCGACCCAGTAGCAGCTGCCGGCCGCCGCCATCAGCTGATCCGCCAATTGCCGGTCGGCCGGCGCGACCCCGCTGTCGGCCACCATCACCGTGGCGCCCTGGCCGATGGCCGCCGGGGTGTTGGGCATCGCCCGCACCACCCGGCGATGGCCGTCCGCTAGTGCTCCCAGCCGGGCCAGCGTCGTGCCGGCGGCGATCGACAGCAGCAGCGTGTCGGTGCTGATCAGCGGCGCCAGCGGCGGCAAAGCGTCGGCCATCAGCTGCGGCTTGACCGCCATCAGCACCACGCGCGGCGTAAGGCCGGCGGGTGCCGCCGTCCACAACTGGCCGGGCAGTACGCCGGCGGCCAGCACCCGGGACGGATCGCCGGGCTCGATGACGTGGATATGGTCGGGCGGGGTGCCGGCGGCGAGCCAGCCCTTCAGCAGGGCGAGCCCCATGTTGCCGCAGCCCACCAGCAGCAGCGGGCGTTCAGCCGAAAGGCCGTCGCTCATGCCTCGCCCATCGGGTCCAGCAGCGCCGCTTCCATGGCCTCGGCCGGGCGCTTGCCCGCCCACAGGACGAACTGAAACACCGGATAATAGCGCTCGCACTCGTCGATGACCGCATCGAGCAGCGTCTGCGCCTGGGAGAGCGACAGACCGCCACCATCGTCATCGACCACCGTGGCGTGGCGGAACATGATACTGCCGTCCTGCGCCCACATTTCGAAATGGCCAAGCCACAGCCGCTCGTTGATCAGCCCCAGCGTCTCGTAGATGGCGGCGCGCTTGCCTTCGGGCGCCCGGATATCGAGCATGCAGGCCAGCTGCACCACCTGGTCCTCGCGATGCCAGAACGCGCGCATCTGGTAGGCGTTCCAGCTGCCCGGCGCCGCGATGATCATCTCGTCACCGCCCTCGCGCTCGAACGCCCAGTCGCGTTCGCCGCAACAGACCTCGATGACGGACAGGGGATCAGCGAAGGAGGGGCCGACGTCGTCGACTTCAAGGGCGGGCATGGCGGCTCCCGGTACCTCACGCAGAGGGGTCCAATACGCGCTGGCAGCTTGGTGACACCCGCCCAGCCTGATTTTCAAGCCTAGCCTGACTTTCAAGCGTCGCGGAACATCACTGCACCAACACTAGGGATAGTCTCACGGCTCCCGCGCCAGCGCAAGACTTGGGGGTGCCAGCTCGCCAAAATGTTGTGGACAAGTATAGCCGGACAGTCGGCGGGACGACTCTAGAGGTCGTCCTGAACCGGCGGCGCCTCGACGCCCAGCTTCGCTTCAAGCACTGCCAGCCGCGCCGCCAGCGCCGCGTTCTCGGCCCGGGCGGCCTCCGCCATCGCCTTCACCGCCTCGAACTCCTCGCGCGAGACCATGTCGAGGCCACCGATGACGCGCTCCATCCGCTGCCGGATCAGCGCCTCCATCTCCTTGCCCATGCCGGTCATGGCGCCGGCGGCACTGGTGGCCAGGCGGGACAAGTCATCGAAGAATCGGTTGTCGGTCTGCATCGCTCAGATCCTCATCATTGCAGCGGCACGTCCACCGGGGCCGCCATGACGGCGACGGCCGCCCCTTCCGGATTCAGCCGCCAGAAGCCATGATTGAGGTAGAGTGCGAAGCACAGCCATGCAAGATAGGGCAGCAACAACAGTCCGGCCCACGACCGCACCCGGGAAAACAGCACCGCGGTCCACGCCACAGCCGCCAGCAGCAGCACGATCAGTCCCAGCGACGCGGCAATCTGGTGAAAACCGAAGAACAGCGGCGACCAGGCCATGTTCAACAGCAGTTGCACGGCGAACAGGATGACCGCCAGCCGCCGCCACGGATTGCCCCTGGCATGCCAGACCATCGCCAGCGCCAGACCCATCAGCACATAGAGGACCGGCCAGACGATGCCGAAGGTGATGGGCGGCGGCGTCAGCGCCGGCTTGGCCAGCGCCGCGTACCATGCCGCGTCGAACTGATTGGAAAGACCGCCAAGCGCCAGCACCAGCGGTACCGTCACGATGGCCAGACGAACAAAAGCCCACCGGAGTTGCCCGGGAGATGCGATCTCGGTCATGCGGAACCCCTCATCCACCGCGCCGATATGCGCGATTCAGCGGCCCGCCTCAACAGCTTGTTTGGCGATTTCGCGACGAACCGGGAACAACCAACGGCGCGTCATTGCCGCCGGCGTCGCGGTCGCGTTGCTCAGACGTGTTTGTCGGGGGCCGGCTTGCCGGCAATCTTGGCAATGAAATAGTCCAGATTTTCCTGGTCGATGCCATCCTCGAAGCGGGTCAGCACCCGCTCGATCATCACCTCGCGCAACGCCAGCCGGTCGTCACTGCCCGACAGGTCCAGCTCCTCGGCGACCTCCAGCGCCGCGCGGGCAACCGCCAGCGCCTGCGGCGTCATGCCGACGCGGTTGAACAGCCGCTCCAGCCCCTTGCCACCGCGATCGTGGATCAGCTGGTAGGCGTTGGCGACCGGAATGCCGGCCTTCTTGGCCAGCGCCGCCTCGAAGAAGGTGAGGTCGCCCATACACAGGGCGCGCAGGATGATGGTGGCGCTCAGCCGGCCGTTGGCATGCAGCTGGTCGACCAGGTCATAGACATCCGGCGTGTCGGTGGAGCCATCGAGCAGGTGCAGCGTCGCCCGCTCGCGGCTATCCAGCAGCAGGTCCATCGCCAGGTCCGGCGACAGGTCGTGATGGGTGACAAGATGATCGCGGATGCGCTCGGAGACCAGCGACACCAGCCGCTCGGCCACCTTCATCGGCAGCACGGTGCGCTCGGCCATCGGATTTGAGATGCGCTGTACATGACCGAACTCGTCGAGCACGCGGTCCATCGTCTCTTCCGACAGCATGGCGCCGTCATTGGATACCAGGCGGGCGACCACATCCTCGTTGCGGGTCTCGACCAGGGCGTCGGACACCCGCTCGGACACGACAGGACGGGCGGCCACCGCCACCTGATATTCCGCCGGCTTGGAGGCGATGATCGCCATCAGGTCATCGTCGGAGAGCACGCTGCTGGCCTCGATCACCGGCAGCGCCACCTCGGCGACGTCGTTGGCCAACGACACCGCCACGTCGTGCGGCAGATCGGCACTCAGCCGGATGCTCTGCGACAGAGCGGCGCGCACCTTGGTCTCGACATCACGGACCATCAGGCGGAAGATTTCCTCGGCCAGCACCCGCTCCTTGTCGCCCATGCCGCCGCCGGAAAAAGCGTCGCCCACCTTGGCGACGGTGGCGGCCCGGTTATCAACCGACGGATCCGCCATCAGCCTGGCGACGTCCTGGACGGAAAGCATTGTCTCTCGGGTCAAGTCACCACCTCATCACGGGCAAGCACATTGGCATCCGCCGCCCTGCTGGCATTCGGGCAGGATAGGCCTCCCGCGACTATCGCCCCGGCCAGGTTAAGCCGTGGTTAAGGCGCGACTCTGTCCAATGCCCGCCACAATGGGACGCTGAGATGTACCACAACTTGGCCTCCGGCCCCAAACTCACTACCTAGGTCACTGTCCGGGCCCTTGGTGCCCGGACAGTGACGGATAACAGGAAAGGCCCGCTGATGCGTTCAACAACTTCCCTCGTGCTGGCGGCGATGCTCGCCGCGCCGGCCGTGACGGCGCCGCTCATGGCGACCCCGGCGCTGGCCCAGCAGGCGGCCACCGTCGACCCGAAGGCCGCCAGCGGCTTCATCCAGTCGCTCTCCGACAAGGCGTTTGCCGTGCTGCGCGACGCCAGCCTGAGCCAGGCACAGCGCGACCAGAAATTCCGAACCCTCCTTCAGGAAGGCTTCGCGCTCGACGTGATCGGCAACAGCGTGCTGGGCACGGCGCGGCGCACCGCGACGCCGGAACAGCTGCGCGCCTTCCACGCCGCCTTCCCCGATTATGTGATCCGCATCTACGCCACCCGGCTCACCGAATATGGCAACTCGCAACTGAAGGTCACCGGCACCACACCGGCACCGCGCGGCGACATCTACGTGCGTACACTGGTCACCGGTCCCAAGGTGCAGCAGCCGGTCCGCGCCGACTGGCGGCTGCGGCAGACCCCCGACCGGGGGTTGAAGATCATCGACCTGTCGCTGGAAGGTGTCAGCATGGCGGTCACCCAGCGCGACGAGTTCACGGTGAAGATCCAGAGCAAGGGACTGGACGCGCTGATCGCCGAGATCAGGACCGGCGGCACCGCCAGCGCCGCCGCGCGGCCGGCCAGCCCGGGCAAGAGCAAATGACCAGCACGCTCGATCTCGCCGCCGCCGCGTTCGTCCATCCCAGCGCCCAGCTCTATGGGCGGGTGACACTGGGCGAGGGCGCGTCGATCTGGCCCAACGTGGTGATGCGCTCCGAGGCCGCCGAGATCATCATCGGCCGCCATACCAACGTGCAGGACTTCACCATGGTCCACACCAGCCCCGGCCTGCCGGTGGTGATTGGCGACCATTGCTCGATCACCCACCATGCCACCATTCATGGCTGCCGGATTGGCAACAACTGCCTGATCGGCATCAACGCCACGCTCTATGACGGGGTCGTGGTCGGCGACAACTGCATCATCGGCCAGCACGCCTATCTCAAGGACGGCATGCAGGTGCCGGACAACTCCATCGTTGTCGGTGCGCCAGCAAAAATCATCCGCACCCAGAACAACTGGATCGCCAACCGGATGAACGCCGCCATGTACCACCGCAACGCGCTGGCCTATGCGCGCGGCGACCACCGCGCCTGGGACGGGCCGGATTTCGAGCGCTTCGTGCAGGAAACGCTGGCCCGGCTCACCGCCGAGTTCGAGGCCATGGGCGCCAATGCCTGAAACGAAGTTGCCCGAGGTCCGGCTTGCCGTCGGCATTGACCGCTTCCCGATCCGGGGCCACTTCACCATCGCCCGTGGCAGCAAGACCGTCGCCGAGGTCGTGACGGTGGCGCTGGAAACCGAGGCCGCGCGCGGCTGGGCGGAAGCCGTGCCCTATGCCCGCTATGGTGAGTCGCTGGACAGCGTGCTGGCACAGATCGAGGCGGTGCGCCCGGCGCTGGAGGCGGGCGGCGGGCGCGCCGCCATCGCCAGCCTGCTGCCC
>CAUJIW010000016.1 GCA_963205175.1 Pseudomonadota bacterium | reverse complement strand
CGGATGCTCGCCGCGCCCGATCAGCATGTTTCCGGTCATCGCATACCCCTCTGTCACGCCCTGCCCCGTTGCCCGTGCGGGCTTGATCCATGCTGCCATCCAACAGGAAGCCCGCGGCGAAGGCAACGATCCGCGGACACCCGCATGGTGATCTGACACGACAACCCCCGGCCGGGGTGCCCGACCGGGGGTCTGTGTCTCCCGCCCTGACGGGCGCGGTTACTTCGGCAGCGGCATCAGCTTGATGCCGAAGTTGATGATGTCCTGGCCGCGCTGGACCAGCACCACCACCGTGCCGCGCCCCGCCTTGCGGGCCTCGTCGACAATCGCCACCGCGTCCTGCGGCGTCTTCAGCTTCTTCTGGTTGATCGCCAGCAGCACGTCACCGGCACGCAGCCCCTTGGCGGCGGCGTCGGACGCCGGGTTGACGTTGGAGATCACCACGCCCTGGACATCGGCCTCCAGCTCCAGCTTCTGGCGCAGTTCGCTGGTCAGCGGCTGCAACGACAGACCGAGATTCTTGCGGGCGCCGTCCTCGACATCCTTGGTCTTGGCCTTGGGTTCCGGTGCGGCTGCCTCGGCCACCTGGTCGAAGCCGGGCCGTTCGCCGATGGTGATGCGCAACTTGATCGGCTTGCCCTCGCGCAGGACGTCGAGGGTGGCGGTGCTGCCGATAGGTGTCTCCGACACCATCGCCGACAACGAGCGGGAACGGGTAACGTCCTTGCCGTCGAACTTCAGGATCACGTCGCCCTGGCGAACCCCGGCCTGCTTGGCGGGAGTGCCGTCCTCGACGTTGGCGACGATGGCGCCCTTGGCTTCGCTCAGCCCCAGCCCCTCGGCGATGTCCTCGGTGACCTGCTGGATACGCACGCCAAGCCAGCCGCGCCGGACCTTGCCGCTGGTACGCAGCTGCTCGATCACCGGCCGGGCCTGGTCGGCGGGAATCGCGAAACCGATGCCAATGTTGCCGCCGGTGGGCGACAGGATGGCGGTGGCAATACCGATGACACGCCCCTCGGAATCGAACATCGGGCCACCGGAGTTGCCACGGTTGATCGACGCGTCGGTCTGGATCAGCCGGTCATAGTCGCCGACGCCGATATCCCGGTGCAACGCGGAGATGATGCCAGCGGTCACCGTGACGCCCAGTCCGAAGGGATTGCCGATGGCGATCACCCAGTCGCCGACACGCATGGTCTGGCTGTCGCCCCACTGGACATGGGGCAGATCGCTGGCCTCGATCTTGAGCAGCGCGAGGTCGGTCGCCGGATCGCGGCCGATGAGCTTCGCCTCGAAGCGGCGATCGTCAGCCAGGATCACGGTGATCTTGTCCACCGTGCTCTGGCCGTCCTGGCCGCTGATGACGTGATTGTTGGTCACCACATAGCCGCTGGGATCGATGATGAAGCCCGACCCCAGCGAACGCGCCTCGCGGGTGATCGGTTGGCCATTGCTGCCATCGCCCTGTCCGCGCTCCTGCTGGAAGCGGCGGAAGAAGTCCTCCCACGGCGAGCCGGGCGGCAACTGCGGCAGGCCCTGCATGCGCCGGCCAACCTCGACCTGCTGGGTGGTGGAGATGTTCACCACCGCTGGCTGAAGTTTCTCGGCAAGGTCGGCGAAGCTCTCCGGCGCCGGACGCGCCAGCGCCGACCCCGCCGAGAAGGGCACGGCGGCCGACGCGGCCAGACCCACCGCGAGAATAGCCGAACGAAGGACAGTCAAACGCGAACGCACGGGTTCGTTCTCCCACAGGAATTATTCAAGGCAGTTATGTTGCCTGTCCTTCGTCGCATCAAGGGGCCGAGCGCGCCAGCCATACCAGAATGAGACCAAGCAGCGCGGCGGCAAGCCCAGCCGCCCGCAACGTCCGCTCCGGCGCCGCCAGCACCTGCGCCACCAGCCGGCGCATGGTGTCGGGGAACAGGGTGTAGGCGGCTCCCTCCAGTACCAGCGCCACGCCAAGGGCGGCCAGAAAATCCAGCATCTTCCGGGGCTCAGCGGCCGTCGAACTGGCGCATGAACTCGCTGTCGGGCGACAGGACGACCGTGGTGTCTTCCTTCGAGATCGCCTGACGATAGGCCTGCATCGAGCGGTAAAAGGCAAAGAACTCGGGATCCTGACCGAAGGAATCGGCATAGATCTTGGCCGCCTCCGAGTCTGCCTCGGCGCGAATCAGTTCGGCCCGCTTCGCGCCCTGGGCGCGAATCGAGCGCGCTTCCTGTTCACGCGCGGTGCGCATCCGCTCGAACGCCGAGGTCAGCGGATCGCCACCCGGCAGGTCGGCGCGCTTGATGCGCACGTCGATGATCTCGGCGCCATATTTCTTGGCTTCCTCGTTCACCTGGGTCTGGATGAGGTCCATCATCTCGCCGCGCTCGGGCGACAGCAGCGCCGCGAACGGCTGCTTGCCCAGCTCGTCGCGCAGCTTGGAGGCAAGGTTGCTGGCCAGCCGCCGGCTGGCGCCATCCTCGTTGATCACCGACTGGTAGGTCTTGAGCGGGTCGACGATGCGGAAACGGGCAAAGGCGTCGACCACCAGACGCAGCTGGTCGGTGGACAGCACCTCCTGTTGCGGCATGTCGAGATCGAGGATGCGCTTGTCGAGGAAGATGACGTTCTCGACAAGCGGCGCCTTGAAGGCCATGCCCGGCGTGCGGACAATGCGTTCCGGCTTGCCGAGCCGGAGCACGATCGCCTGATTGTATTCGGTGACAAAGAACACCGAGCTGGTCAGCAGCATCAGGCCGACAAAAGCGGCGACGACGAGCGCAATGACGTTGCGGGGCATCGAGACTTACTCCGTCGGCGTGGCGGACGCGGGCGCGGGCGCGCGTCGCTTCTGGACTTCAGGCAGCGGCAGGTAGGGCACGACGCCGGACTTGTTGGCGTCCACCACCACCTTGTCGACGCCGCGCAGCACGTCCTCCATGGTCTCCAGATAGATGCGCTTGCGGGTCACCGCCGGTGCCAGTTTGTACTGGGCATAGACCGCGTTGAAGCGGGCCGCCTCGCCCTGGGCGCGGGCGACCAGCTGCTGGCGGTAGGCGTTGGCCTGGTTGGTGAAGCGCTGCGCGTCCTGCTGGGCGGCCGAGACGTCCTTGAACGCCTGGTCGACCGCCTCCGGCGGGTCCACCTGCTTGAAGAACACGCCGGTCACCTCGACGCCCGAGCGGTAGCTGTCCAGCACCTCCTGGATGCGTCGCTGCACCGCAGCCGAAACCTGGCCACGCTGCTGGCCGATGGCGGCGTTGAGCGGGGTGCGGGAAACCGCCTCGCGCATGGCCGATTCGGCAACCTCGCGGATGGTGGATTCCGGATTGGCGAGCCGGAACAGGAAGTCCGGCGCGTCCTTGATCTTCCAGCGCACGGTGTAGGCAATGTCGACGATGTTCTGATCACCCGTCAGCACCAGGTTCTCGCCGGTACCGTCCGCCCCGCCGCCGATCTCGATGAAGTTCTCGGCCGTGACCTTGGGCCGCATCACCGTCTCGATCGGGCTGGGCAGCTTGAAGTTGAGGCCGGGGCCAGTCTGGCGGACATATTCGCCAAACCGCAGCACCACGCCGACCTCGTCGGCGTTGACCCGGTAGACCGACGACACGCCCAGCCACAGCAGCACCACGGCGCCGATCGCCAAACCGATGAAGCTGCCACCGCCACCGGGCATCGAGGCCCGCAGCCGTTCCTGCCCCTTGCGGATGAGATCGTCGAGATTGGGCGGCTGGGAACCACCGCCATCATTCCCCCCCCAAGGGTTGCGCGGCCCGCCACCGGAGCCGCCACCGCCGCCCCACGGGCCGTTACCACCATTGTTCTGCCAGGGCATCACAGTTCCTGCTGCAGTTTCCACGTGGCCGACTATATAGGGGGCTCGTCCATTAATTGCGAGCCTTCGCCATGACTTCTTCACCCGAACCAGCCGCGCCCTCCCGCGAGATGGTACTAGACGCCTTGCGGACGGTGCGTGACCCCGCCTCGGGACAGGACATCGTCAGCGCCGGGATGGTGGCCGGCCTGACCATCCGCGACGGCCATGTCGGCTTCATGATCGAGGTCGACCCGGCCGCCGCCCGCGCCCGCGAACCGCTGCGCGCCGCCGCCGAGCAGGCGTTGCGGGCGTTGCCGGGGGTGGCGCGGGCGACGGTGGTGCTGACCGCCGAGCGGCCCAGCGCCGAGGCCCGGCGCCCCACCCCGCCGGCGGCCGCGAGCGGCAAGGGTCAGGATGGCAGCAAGGGCCAGGGGGCGGCGCAGGTGCGCGCCATTGTCGCGGTCGGCTCCGGCAAGGGCGGCGTCGGCAAGTCGACGGTGGCGACCAATCTGGCGCTGGCGCTGGCCGCCGAGGGGCTGGCGGTCGGCCTGCTCGACGCCGACATCTACGGCCCGTCGGTGCCGAAACTGCTCGGCCTGACCGGCAAGCCCGAAACCGACGGCGAGATGCTGCAGCCGATGAGCGCCCACGGCATCAAGGCGATGTCGATCGGCTCGCTGCTCAAGGACGACGACACGGCGATGATCTGGCGCGGGCCGATGGCGACCTCGGCGCTGATGCAGCTGATCAACGATGTCGCCTGGGGGCCGCTTGACGTGCTGGTGCTCGACCTGCCGCCGGGGACCGGCGACATCCAGCTGACGCTGGCCCAGCGGGTCAAGCTCGCCGGCGCGGTCGTCGTCTCGACGCCGCAGGACCTGGCGCTGATCGACGCCCGCAAGGCGATTGCCATGTTCGCCAAGGTCAACGTGCCGGTGCTGGGCGTGGTCGAGAACATGTCGAGCTTCCTGTGCCCGCACTGCGGCGGCGAAAGCCACATCTTCGGCCATGGCGGCGCGGCGCGCACTGCCGCCGAGCTGGGCGTGCCGTTCCTCGGCGAGGTGCCGCTGGTGATGGCGGTGCGCGAAGGCTCCGACAGCGGCCGGCCGGTGGTTGTCGCCGATCCCGCCTCGGTGCCGGCGCAGGCGTTGCGCGCCATCGGCGGCCGCGTCGCCAAGGCGCTGGCGGTGGCGCCCAAACCGCTGCCGACCCTGCGTTTCACCAACTGAGGCCCGCGCGCCTCTCACCCCCTGCCACCTGCCGGAGGAGACCCGCCATGCCGCTGACCGATGACCAGGCCATCCGCGACCTGCTCGCCACCACCCGCACCATCGCGCTGGTGGGCGCCTCCGACAAGCCGGACCGGCCGAGCAACGAGGTGATGCACAAGCTGCTGGGCCACGGCTACACGGTGTGGCCGATCAACCCCGGTCTTGCCGGCAAGACCATCCACGGCCAGACCGTCCACGCCTGCCTCGCCGACCTGCCGGCGGCCCCCGATCTGGTGGACGTGTTCCGCCGCTCGGAGGACGTGCCGGGCGTCGTCGCCGAGGCCATCGCCCGCGGCGCGAAGGCGGTGTGGCTGCAGCTGGGCGTGATCTCCGAGGAAGGCGCGGCACAGGCCGAGGCCGCCGGCCTCAAGGTGGTGATGAACCGCTGCCCCAAGATCGAGATCCCCCGCCTGGGCGTCCCGCCGGTGGCGTGATGCCCGCGCGTCGTCAGTAGATCGGCCGGCAGCCCGGCGATCCGCCGGGCGGCAGCGCGCGGGTCGGCGCCAGCACCAGAAAGCGACCAACCTGGCGCACCGGCCTGTAGGTGGCGAACAGGTCGCGCAAAACCGGGTCCTGGCGGAAAAAATCCAGCAGGTGCGTCTTGCCGGTGGCAACCATCGAGGCGCTCTTGCGCAGGTCGTCGACGACGATCAGCTGCGGCGGATGGCAGGTGTAGTCTTCCCGCGCCTGGCGCAGGATGTCAGCCTTGAGGCGCTGCACATCCGCGTAGTTGGTGTCGTCCGGCCGGGCCCGGTAGATCGCCGGCAGCATCCAGTAGGAAAAGTAGCGGGAATTCCAGGCCAGCCCCGCATCGTCCACCATCGGCCAGGCCAGCGACGGATTGACCGCCAGCAGCGCCACCGGCTCGCCCGGCCGCGCCAGTGACAAGGCTGCCCGCATGTCCCGCGCGTAAGGGTTGTCATAAGGCCCCCAGAACAGCCCGAGGGCGACAAACAGCGCCGGCGCGACGACCGCCAGCGGGTGCGACAGCAGCGCCCTGAACGATCCCTGCCAGTGGACGATGCACAGACCCACGGCGAAGGTGCAGGCCCCCGACACCGCCAGCGCATGATAGCGCCACCCCTTCTGCTGCGCGACATAGCCCAGCAGGAACGCCGCGGCCACCAGCAGCACCGCCTTGCCGTCGGCGGAGAGATGCGCGCGCAGCCGCCACGCCACCCAGGCCGTCAGCAGCCAGCCGGCGATCCACGGTTTCAGCAGCAGATAGCCGATGGGGTTCTCGTAACCGCCATAGGCAACGCGCACCAGCGGCACGATGGTGCCCAGGAAGTCCGGCGTCAGGATGAGCACCGCCGCTACGTACAGCGCGGCACAGACCGCCAGCACCAGCGTTTCGGGTCGGACAGGCCGCCAGTGTTGACGGCCGCGCCAGAACAGCCAGAGCTCCAGCGCCACCGGCACCGCGACGAAATAATGTTTGAGGGCAAAGCCGTAGGCCGCCAGCAGGCCGATGGAGACCGCCAGCCACGGACTGACCGGCCGCCCTTCCACCCGGCGGGCGAGCAGCAGCGCATAGGGCAGCGCGCCAATCAGGGCCAGATGTTCGCGCTGGCCAAAATCGCTGATCGGCACCACCACCAGCGCCGCCAGCGCCAGTAGCAGCAGCCCCACCCGGCGCGGCGCGGCGAGCTGGCGGTTGAGCGCCGACAAATGGACCAGGGTGAGGCCGATCAGCAGGAACACCGCCACGCTCATGACCCGCACCGCCGGCACGCCCAGCAGCGCCGCCAGATGCTGCACCGGCATCGCCGACCAGAACCACAGCGGCGGATTGATCTCCAGGATGTCGCGATAAAGCTGCGCGCCGTGCACCAGCTGGCGGGCGATCCACAGCTGCCAGACAACATCGTGCGTCAGCGGCGCGCGCCACAGCAGGGCGCACAGCGCCAGCCACAGCAGCGCGGTCACCGCCTCGGGCCACGCCCCGCCAGACAAGCGTCGATGGTCCATTTTTCCACCCACAGTAGGGGCGCGAGCTTGCCCGCCGCATGATTAAAGAAACGCTAAGCATTCGCCGGCTAGAGAGGGTGCGGGGCCCGGCCATCCAGCCCTGTCCATCTGATGCCGCACGCGACTTCTGGAAAAGCCGATCATGGATGCAGACGTCTATTCAACGATGCGCTCCGGGCAAGCGTACGCCAGACGATCGCCAACCGACAGCGGTCACCCCGTTCGTGATTGCACCGCCATGCCGACACAAAAGGAGTTGAAGCATGCAGCCTGATCTCTCGGTGGTGATCCCCTGCTACAACGAGCAGGAATGTCTGCATGAACTGCACGCCCGCGTCAGCGCCGCCTGCCAGGATGCCGTCGGCGAGCGCTATGAAATCGTCCTCATCAACGACGGCTCCCGCGACCGCACCTGGGCGATCATGCAGGAACTGGCCTCCCGCGATCCCCGGCTGATGTGCGTCAACCTCAGCCGCAACCATGGCCACCAGCTGGCGCTGACCGCCGGCCTGTCGGTCTGTCACGGCGAGCGCATTCTGGTCATCGACGCCGACCTGCAGGACCCGCCGGAACTGCTGGGCGACATGCTGGCCTGCATGGAGGCCGAGCAGGCCGATGTCGTCTATGGCCAGCGGCGTCAGCGCGAGGGCGAGACCGTTTTCAAGAAAGCCTCGGCCGCCGCTTTCTATCGCCTGCTGTCATCGATGGCCGAAATCGATATTCCGCTCAACACGGGCGATTTCCGCCTGATGTCGCGACGCGCGCTCGATGTCTTTCTCGCCATGCCCGAACAGTCGCGCTTCGTGCGCGGCATGGTGTCGTGGATCGGCATGAAACAGGTGCCGTTCCTGTACGACCGGGCGGAACGCTTCGCCGGCGTGACCAAGTATCCGCTGCGCAAGATGATCCGCTTCGCCATCGACGCCATCACCGGCTTTTCCATCAGCCCGCTGCGCTGGGCCAGCCACGCCGGCCTGTGGCTGTCGCTGCTCACTATTCCGCTGTTCATCTATGTGCTGGCCGGTTGGGTTGGCGGTAAAACCGTGCCGGGCTGGACCAGCGTGATTCTTGCCGTGACAATTTTGGGGGCCGTCCAGATGATCATGCTGGGTCTGCTGGGCGAATATGTTGGCCGACTATACATGCAGAGCAAGACGCGCCCGCTATTCGTCATCAAGGACGTGCTGTCGCTGCGCGCCATGCCCATGCGCGTGCCGCTGGGCTATGTGGCCTCCGACGCCTTCCAGCAGCCCAACATCCAAGCGACCGCTCACGACGCGAGCAACATGCCGGAGGCAGCGCCTCTGCGCAGCGTCGGCCGCGTCGGCCGCCTCGCGTGAGCCCCTTCCCATGCTCAACCCCGGTCTCCGTGCCATGCCGTCACTTTGGACACAGCTTCGGCGCTATGCCCTGACGGGCGTCGGCGCGACGGCGCTACATGCACTTGTGTATCTAACAGCCACCCAGCGTATGCAATTCGAGCCGCTGTGGGCCAATACTGCGGGCTATCTCGTGGCCATGCCCTTCGCGTTCACGATCCACCATCAATGGAGTTTTCGTCACCAGACCGATGGTGGCACGGTTAATGCCCTGCCGGCCATGTCCGTGAGATTCTTTACCACCAATGCCTTCGGGTACAGTCTTAATGCATTGATTGTCTGGCTGGTGTGCGGCATCGCTAGTTGGCCAGCATGGAGCGCTACGCCATTCATGGCGTCCATAACGCCACTGGCCACCTTCATGCTCAACCGTAATTGGGTATTTCGCGTCACGCGCCCCAGCCCAGACCCCCAATTATAGCCTCACCGACGCAAAAAAGCCGCATGCCATCAATGAAATGGTGAGGTGATTGTTGAAGTTGTGCCTGGCTACGCTACCGGAAGTACTGGAGCGTCGTCGAGGCCATAGCGGTGCATCGCCCAGCCAACGCCATGCCAGATGGCGAAGGTGCCGGCGATGCTGGCATAGCCGTCGATGGCATAATGCCAGCCCAGATGCACCGAGCCGAACATGATTGCGGCGGCATAGACCGCCATCGTCCAGCCCAGGGGGCGCGACAGCCGCCAGGCGCCCAGCGCCATCAGGGTGGACAGCGAGACATGCAGGCTGGGAAACGCGGAAATGCCGCCAACCGATGACGCATTGCCCGAAGCGTAAAGTCCCCACAGGGTTTCCTGAACCTGCAGGGCCCATATCCGGACATTGCCGCTGACCGCCATTAGGTCGCGATCGCCATCCTGCAGCCGCGCCATCAGTGCCATATAGGGGTCGGCGCCAGCCACCACGCGGCCATAGTAACATGGCCCCGCTGAGGAAAAGACGGTGGCCAGCACCGTGCCGAGAAGAATCCAGCACAGCAGCAAAGTGATGAGATACTGGAAACGGTCAGCTGGCCGATTGGAGCGAATGACAAAATAGAAGGCAAACGCCCAGATCAGCATGAACCACATATTGTAGAGAATATTGATGACGTAGCTGATCCAAGGCGATGGTGCCAGCGCGTGGGTGATCCGCCACGGATCGACGCCGAAATGCAGCGCCCGATCGACGCGCATCAGAATTTCATCCCACGCGAACGGCTGGATGGTGGGAATCATGCTCTTGAAATTCAGGAACGCCGGCACGAACAGCGGCAGGAAGAGCAGCGGCAACATGACCGACACGAAGCGGTCCTGGGTGAGGAAATGCTCTCGAAAATCGCGATAGAGACGCCGCGACGGGCGCGGTTCACGCTCAATCAGGCCGATCTTGGCAAGATGCACCGCACCACCGATACCGAACGACACCACCAGCAGCATCGAGGTATATTTGGCGTAGCCATACACGGCTGTCGCGCCGCGATAGTCAACCGCATTGATAACCAATTGCGCGGCAAGCGCATAGACGACGATCAATCCACACAGGATCAACGTCCGGCGTGCCTCGCGTGCATCGAGCCGGTCAGCCGGCAACCGCGGCCCCCACCAGCGTTGAACAGCCTCATTCTGCATATCGACCCCACGCGTGCATCAACGGGGTGTTAGCATCACGAGTTTAAGCGCGCCTTAACGACGCCGGCGGCGCGGCCCGCCCTCAGTCCTTCTCGGCCGGGCGCTCGAACACGAAATCCTTCGAGCAGAACGCGCAGTTGACGCGGATCGCGCCGTCGGGCTCGCGCATGTCCATCAGCTCGTTGAAGCTGAACTGGCGCAGCACCGACTGGATGCGCTCGCGCGTGCAGCGGCAGCCCTTGGTGATGACGATCGGCGTGTAGATGCGCGGCTGGTCCTGATGGAACAACCGCCACAGCACGGTCTCCAGCGTCAGGCTGGGATCGGTGAGTTCCTCGTCGCGCAGCGTGTCGGCCAGCACCGTGGCGTGCTGCCAGTTGGGATGCGGCGCATCGGCGGCGAACAGGCGCTGCGCGCCTTCCTCGCCGCGCGGCAGATGCTGGATCAGCAGGCCGCCGGCATACCAGCGGTTGGCCAGCCCGTCGTGGCGCACCGCGAGCCTGACACGCGATGGCAGCTGCTCGGAGGTCTCGAAATAGCTGCCGGCGGCTTCCGCCAGGCTGGCGCCTTCCAGCGCGACAATGCCCTGGTAGCGGTCATTGCTCGCCGTCTGGTCGACGGTCAGCGCCAGATAGCCCTCGCCGAACAGCTCGGGCAGCGACGCGCCCGGCTCGATGCCGGCGATTTTCTCCGGGTCGAACTCGGCATAGCCACGCACCTCGCCCGGCGCCTTGTAGTCGGTGACCAGCAGGCTCACCGGCCCGTTCGATTTGGCCTGCAAGGTGAGCTGGCCGCCCTCCTCGCGCAGCACCGAACCCAGCAGCGCGGTGAGCGTCAGCGCCTCGGCCAGCAGCCGGGCGACCGCCGCCGGATAGGCATGCGCCGCCAGCACCGCGTCCAGCGTCGGCCCCAGGCGGGCGATGCGGCCGCGCACGTCGAGCCCGTCGACCTGAAACGGCAACACCACGTCGGCGACGTTGGTGCTATCCAGCAGGATCGCCTCGCTGCTCACGCTTCCAGCACTCCCAGGCACCACAGCAGCACCGCCTTCTGGGCGTGCAGGCGGTTTTCCGCCTCGTCCCACACCAGCGACTGCGGACCGTCCATGACGGCATCCATCACTTCCTCGCCGCGATGCGCCGGCAGGCAGTGCAGGAACACCGCCTCGCGCCGGGCCAGCGCCATCAGCGCCGGTGTCACCTGATAGGGCGCCATGGCGGCAAGCTTGGCCTCGCCGCCGGCCTGGCCCATCGACACCCAGGTGTCGGTGAGCACGACATCGGCACCGTCCACCGCCGCGCGGGCATCGCGGACGATCTCGACCGTGGCGCCCAGCGCGCGGGCCTGGGCGACCACCGCCGGCTCCGGCTCATAGTCGGCCGGCACGCCCAGCCGCACGGTGAAGCCCAGCAGGCTGCCAGCTTCGATGATCGAGTGGGCCATGTTGTTGCCATCACCCAGCCATGCCCAGGTGGTGCCGCGCACATTGCCCAGCCGCTCCTCCACCGCCATCACGTCGGCCAGTGCCTGACAGGGATGGTTGTGGTCGGTAAGCCCGTTGATCACCGGCACGTGGGCGTACTCGGCGAGCTGCTCGATCTTGTCGTGACCATTGGTGCGGATCATGATCGCATCGACCATGCGGGAGAGCACGCGGGCGGTGTCGGCGATGGTCTCGCCCCGGCCGAGTTGCAGTTCCGACGACGACAGGTTGAGCGCCGAACCGCCGAGCTGGCGCATCGCCATGTCGAACGACACCCGGGTGCGGGTCGAGGGCTTCTCGAAGATCATCGCCAGCGTATGGCCGTCGAGCGGCCGGTCGTGGTCCGGCCGGCCCCTGGGCATGCCGCGCCGGGCCTGCTTGCGCCGGTGCGCCTCGTCGAGCATCGCCCGGATGGCGGGCGCGCCGGGGGCGGTCCAGTCGAGGAAGTGCCGCACCATCATCACGACCCCCGCGGGAAGGAGCGGGCGGCGGCGGACAGCCGTTCCACCGCCTCGTCGATGTGCGCCTGCCCGATGTTGAGCGGCGGCATCAGGCGGATGACGTCGCTGCCGGCGGCCGCCGCCAGGATGCCCTCGCCACGGGCGTGGCCGACGAAATCGCGGTTGGGCACCTTGAGCTGCAGGCCGCGCATCAGGCCAATGCCCCGCACCGGGGCGGCGGCGAACACGTCGTCATGGTTGGGGATCATCTGACCCAGCGCCTGGGCCAGCCGCTCGCCGGTGGCGGTCACCTGGTCGAGGAAGCCCGGTTCCAGCATCAGGTCCAGCACCGCGTCGGCCACCGCCATGCCCAGCGGGTTACCGCCGTAGGTGGAGCCATGGGTGCCGGCCGACATGGTGACGCCCACCGCCTCGGTGGTCAGGCAGGCGCCGAGCGGAAAGCCGCCGCCGATGCCCTTGGCCACCGTCATGATGTCCGGCTTGATGTCGTAATGCTCGTAGGCGAACAGCTTGCCGGTGCGGCCCATGCCGCACTGGATCTCGTCAAGGATCAGCAGCAGGCCATGCTTGTCGCACAGTACCTTCAGGCCGTTCATGAACGCGGGCGTCGCCATGGCGATGCCGCCCTCGCCCTGGATCGGCTCGACGATGATGCCGCCGGTATGCTCATCGATCAGCGCCTCGGTGGCGGCCAGATCGTTGAACGGCGCGAACTTGAAGCCCGGCAGCAGCGGCTCGAAGCCCTCGCGCAGCTTCTTCTGACTGCTGGCGGAAATGGCGCCCATCGAACGGCCGTGAAAGGCGTTGTCGAAGGCGATGAAGCCGTACTTCTCCGGCTGGCCGTTGACATAGTGGTAACGCCGGCAGGCCTTGAGCGCGCATTCCACCGCCTCGGTGCCCGAATTGGTGAAGAACATGGTGTCGGCGAACGTCGCCGCCTTCAGCCGCTCGGCGACCTTCTCCTGTCCGGGAATGCGGTAAAGATTGGAGGTGTGCCACAGCGTCTCGGCCTGGCGCTTGAGCGCCTCCACGAGGTGCGGATGGCCATGGCCGAAGGCATTGACGGCGATGCCGGCGATGAAATCGAGGTACTTTCGCCCCTTGGAGTCGAACAGATAGGCGCCGTCACCGCGGACCATCTCGATGTCCGGCCGTGCATAGGTTGGCATCACGCTCGAAATCATGACAGGCCTCCAAACGACGGGCGACTCTCCGGGCCGCCCAAGGGCAAAACGACAAAAGGCGGCCGCGCGCGACCGCCATCCCGGAACCGGCTATTTGCGGGCGGTGGCACGCCAAGTCAATGTCGGAATGCCGCCGTCGCCCGGCAACGCCGCGAATTTCTTTGACTTGCCATGGCGTTTCCGTCATAGAAACGGCGCTGCAGTGCAGCAACCGACGTGCTCCGGTCGCGTGACCGCGCGGGCCCCTTGTGACCCCGCTGCCAATCAAGAGCGCGTTGACGTGTTTCCACCGGCCATCCTGATCACGCGGAAGGTCATCACCCTTCCGTCTGGCGCCGCCATGAGCTGCGCCGGGCCGTGCGGTGTTGCGACGCGCAGCACCGGATTCTTCATCTGAAAGCAAAAGACCACTATGTCTGAATTCTCCTCTCTTGGCCTGCACCCGACGCTGCTCGACGCGCTGGCCCGCCATGGCTATGCCACCCCGACGCCGATCCAGGCCCAGTCGATCCCGCACCTGCTGGACGGCCGCGATCTGCTGGGTCTGGCCCAGACCGGCACCGGCAAGACGGCGGCCTTCGCGCTGCCGCTGCTGCACCGGCTGCTCAAGGAGCCCAGGCGCGTCAGCTACAAGGCGGCGCGTGTGCTGGTGCTCAGCCCGACGCGCGAGCTGGCCAGCCAGATCATGGTTCAGTTCCGCCAGTTCGCCCACGGCACCTCGCTGAAGATCGCCTGCGTGTTCGGCGGCGTGCCGATGGGTGCCCAGCGCCAGGCGCTCGCCGCCGGCCTCGACGTGCTGGTGGCCACCCCCGGCCGCCTGCTCGACCACATGGGCCAGGGCACCGTCCGCCTCGACGAGGTGGAGGCGCTGGTGCTCGACGAGGCCGACCAGATGCTCGACATGGGCTTCATCCAGCCGCTCAAGCGCATCGCCGGCGCCTTGCCGAAGCGCCGCCAGACGCTGCTGTTCTCCGCCACCCTGCCACAGAGCATCCGTCAGCTGGCCGACGGCTTCCTGCACGAGCCGGTGGAAGTGGCGGTGACTCCGGTCGCCTCCACGGCCGAGAAGGTCGCCCAGCAGGTGATCTTCGCCGAGCCCGACCTCAAGAAGCGCCTGCTGGTGCACACGCTGGCGGCCAAGGACGTCGACCGGGCGCTGGTGTTCGCCCGCACCAAGCATGGCGCCGACAAGCTGGTGCGCATCCTGGGCCAGGCCGGGCTCGCCGCCGTCGCCCTGCACGGCAACAAGAGCCAGGCCCAGCGCACCCGCGCGCTGGCCGAGTTCAAGGACGGCAAGACGCCGATCCTGGTCGCCACCGACATCGCCGCACGCGGCATCCACGTCGATGCCGTCTCCCATGTGGTGAATTACGAGCTGCCCAATGTGCCGGAATCCTATGTGCACCGCATCGGCCGCACGGCGCGCGCCGGCGCGTCGGGCATCGCCATCTCCTTCTGCGCCGGCGACGAGCGGCCCTATCTCAAGGCGATCGAGAAACTGATCGGCCAGTCGATCCCGGTGGTTGCCAGCCCGCTGGGCGCCAGTGCCCCGGCGGCCGCCGCCAGCGCGCCCGCCAAGGCCGCGCCCGCCAAGCCTGCCCCCGCGCGTTCGGCAACCAAACCGCACAATGCCCATCGCGGCACCGGTCACGGCGCGGGGCATGCCGCAGCGCGTGCCGCCACCGGCGAGGCGGAGGGCGACAACCGCGCCCAGGCACCCCGCCGCCGCCGGCGGCGGCGTCCTGCCGCGGCGCGGGCCGCCTGAGCGCCCGAGGTTCTCCGACCATCGCCGGGGAACCGGCACACGACCATCGCCGGGGAACCGGCACGCGACGAACGTCGCATTGAGCCAGGGGCACCGCAGACCTAACATGCGGTCTTCCACTCCTCCTTTGCCGCGACAAGCGGCGAGACTCCGGGCGGTCAGCAATGGCCGCCCTTGTTTTTTTGCCCATCGGTTCCGGACTGTCGTCGCGCCGCGCGGGGTGCGATTGCCAGCGCCGGCGAATCAGGACAGGGTGCGGGAATCACAAGGCCGACGTCGTGGGAAACATGCTGTCCTCGACCATCGTCATCGCGGCAACGCTCGGTTATGCCGGTTTACTGTTCCTGGTGGCGTGGCTGGGGGACCACCGCAAGGCCTGGCTCGCCACTCCGGTCGCCCGCGCCGCCATCTATGGCCTGTCGCTGGCGGTCTACTGCACCAGCTGGACCTTCTTCGGCGCGGTTGGCACCGCTGCCCGCGATGGCTGGGATTATCTGCCCATCTACCTCGGGCCGATCCTGGTATTCGTGGCGGCGTTCCCGGTGGTCGCCCGCCTGGTCGACACGGCGCGCCGCAATCGTGTCACGTCGGTCGCCGACTTCATCTCCGCCCGCTACGGCAAGTCGGAATCGCTGGCCGCGCTGGCAACGCTGGTGGTGGTGGCCGGCGCACTGCCCTACATCGCTCTCCAACTGAAATCCGCCGTCGCCAGTTTCCAGTTCCTCACCGGCGGCGACCCTGGCGAGCCCGCCGCCATCGGCCTCGTTCTGGCACTGGCGCTGGCGCTGTTCACCATGTTGTTCGGCACCCGCCACCGCGACGTCACCCAGCACAACCGCGGCCTGATGATGGCGGTGGCGCTGGAGTCCGTCGTCAAGATCGGGGCACTGGTGGTACTGGCCCTGTTCGCCTGGCACCTGCTGCCGGGTGATGGCGCACCGCTGCCGTCCACCCTGGAGGCAACGCCGGCGGCCTTCCCCTTCGTGACCCTGTCGCTGCTGTCGATGGGCGCGATCATCGCCCTGGACCGGCAGTTCCACACCCTGGTGGTGGAATGTCCCGATGCCGGTGATCTGCGGCCGGCACGCTGGACCTTCAGCCTTTACATGGTGATCATCGCCCTGGTGGTGCCGCCGATCGCCACCGCCGGGCTGGCCCACGCCAGCCTGACGGCCGTCAATCCGGATCTGTTCGTGCTGGCGCTGCCGATGGCTGCGGGCAACGACACGCTGGCCCTGCTGGCGTTCCTCGGTGGCTTTTCCGCCGGCACCAGCATGGTGGTGGTGACGACGCTGGCGGTCGCGACCATGGCCGCCAACCATCTGGTGATGCCCAACGTGCTGCCGCTGCTGGCCCGCCAGTCGTGGGACGCCGGCCGCTTCGTGCTGTGGCTGCGACGGCTGGTGATCCTTGTCCTGATGCTGGCCGGTCATGCCTATTTCCAAGCCTTCGGCCAGGGCCAGACGCTGGCGGCCACCGGCACCCTGTCGTTCGCGCTGGCGGCGCAACTGATGCCGGCGCTGATCGGCGGCCTGTACTGGCGGCGGGCGCACAAGAGCGGTGCCTTCGCCGGCCTGGGCACTGGCGCACTGATGTGGCTGGTGCTGCTGTTCCTGCCGATCACTGTCGAGGGCAGCTACAGCGTCGGCCTCGGCGCGCTGGGTGAGGTCGACCGCCTGACCTTCGGCGTGCTGGCGAGCCTTGGCGTCAACCTGCTGATGTTCGTCGTCGTCTCGTTGCGCGCGGAAGAGACCTTCCTCGACCAGCAGCAGGCCGCCCGTTTCGTCGGCACGAGCCCGCCAGGCGCACCGCCGCCGGCCGAACGGCGCTGGCGCACCGGCGAGCTGACCGCGCTGGTGGGACGGTTTGCCGGCGAGAAGGCGGCCGAGTTACTGACCGCCCGACTGGCGCTGGTGCGTCCGCGCGATCCGGCAAGCCCGGAATTGCAGGCCGAGGCCGAAGCCCTGCTAACCCGCATCGTTGGCGCCGCGAGCGCGCGCATCCTGCTGGAACACGGCCCGGGCGCCAAGCTGTACGCCGAGGAAGTGGCGTCCCTGATCGAGGCCGGCGCGCAACAGGTGCAGTTCAGCCAGACACTGCTGCAGGCAACGCTGGAGCACGTCCAGCAGGCGATTTTCGTCACCGACGCCGAGCTGCGCATCGTCGCCTGGAACAGCCACTATCTCAGCTGGTTCGCCTTTCCGGCCGGCCTGATCGATGTCGGCGTGCCGCTGGAGCGTGCCTTGCGCTGGCAGGCCGAGACCGGCGCCATCGGCGACATGTTCGCCGACGCCCAGATCTGTCTGGCGATGGAAAAAATGCGGCAGCGCGAGCCTTATACGCTGGAGCGTACGCTGAGCACCGGGCGCATCGTCCAGGCCCAGGGCGACCCGATGCCGGATGGCCTCTACGTCACCACCTTCACCGACATCACCGGGCAGAAGCGCACCGAGCAGGCACTGCGCGACAGCGAGAGCCGGCTGACACAGGCCAACATCGACCTCGAATCCCGGGTCCGCCTGCGCACCGCGGAGCTGGAGAAGGCGCGCGCCCAGGCGGAAGCCGCCACCCAGTCCAAGACCCGCTTCCTGGCGGCGGCAAGCCACGACATCATGCAGCCGCTCAATGCCGCGCGCCTGTTCGCCGGCGCGCTTCGCGAAGACCTGACGGCACCGCACGAAGTCGCGCTGACCGACAAGATAGAGCGTTCCATCAACGCCGCCGACCAGATCCTGCGCACCCTGCTCGACATCTCGCGCCTCGACGCCGGCGGCCTGACACCCAGCCCGCGGGATTTTCCGCTCGATGAACTGTTCGGTGAACTGGCGGAGGAATTCGAGGTGATGGCGACCGCCAAGGGGCTCCAGCTGCGGCTGGTGCGCACCAGCCTGATCGTCCACGCCGACCGGCGGCTGCTGCGCAGCGTGCTGCAGAACTTCCTGTCCAACGCCATCAAGTACACCGCGCGCGGCAAGGTGTTGCTGGGCGCGCGCCGCCGCGCCGGCATGGTCCGCATCGATGTCGTCGATACCGGTCTCGGCGTCCCGCCGGAGAAACTGCAGGAGATCTTCCAGGAGTTTCGGCGGCTGCCCGACCGCGACCATCAGAACCAGCCCGGCCTCGGACTGGGGCTTGCGATCGTGGAACGCATCTCGGCAATGCTCGACGCGCCAGTGGATGTGCGCTCGACTGTCGGCGCCGGCAGCCGGTTCTCCGTCTCCGTGCCGGCCGCCGGGCGCAGGGTATCGGCACGACGCCGGAACGACGCGCACGAACCGGCCGCGCCCGCGGCGATGCGCGTGCTGTGTATCGATGACGACACCCTGGTGCTGGACTCGCTGCGCGCCATCCTGACCGCATGGGGCGCAACGGCCGTCGCGCGACCGTGGCAGGGTGACCTGCCCGATATCGGGATCGGCGCCGATGGCGACAACGTGGATGCCGTGCTGATCGACTACCATCTCGACGCCCATACCACCGGGCCGATGGTGGTGGAACGCCTCAAGGCGCAAGGCCTGTGCTGCGACCGGGTGATCGTGATCAGTGGCGCCCTTGATGACAGCCTGAAGGCGGAACTCGTGTCACAGGGCTACATGGCCCTGCCCAAGCCGGTGCGCCCGGACGCGCTGCGCCGGTGCCTGGACATGGATCGCCGCGGGACAGACCGGACCGCCGGCTGAGTGAACGGCCCGACAGCGCGAGCCTGCCGGCAAGAGGCCTACGGGCGAGGCTATCGGGGGCAGGCTGTCAGCGGGAAACCGGCATCGGAGGGCGGCCTGCGCATCAAGGCGCCGGGTTGGCCATCGCGCTCAGCGGCACCAGCGTGATTCCCTTCTCGGGCAGGCCCGCCAGCCATTCGTTGAGCGGATCGAGCGTCTCCGGCAGTGGCCTGGTGAGGCCGATGGCATGGCCGCGCGAACGGGCGATGCCTGCAAGATCGCCCAACGCGCGCTCCACATGGGCAAGATCGGTCTTGTCGTCGATGAAGCGGTCGTTGAGCGCAAAGGCGAGCCCGAGCTCACGGGCCAGCGCCGGACCGCGCGTGCTGCCGATCGAGCGGGCATCGACAAAGCGCAACCGCCGTTCGGCCATGCGTGTCAGCACCGGCCGCAACGCCGACGGGTCGGAGGTGAAGGCGGAGCCCATCATGGAGTAAACGCCGTCGGGCCTGGCGACCCTGGCCAGGGCCCAGTCGAGCCGGCGCAGGTTCTCCGCCGCCGGCATCGAGCGCAACAGGGTGTTGGGACCGGGATCGATGGCGGGATAGCGCTTGGGCTCCATCGGCACGCCAATCCACACCTCGTGTCCGGCGGCGCGTGCCGCCGCCGCCTGCCCGGCGAGACCGGAGGCATGGGGCGAAAAACCGATGGCGACCGCCGCCGGCAATGTCTCGATGGCGCGGCGGGTGGTCGCGCTGTTCAGTCCGGCCTCGGTGATCAGAATGGCGACGCGCGGCCCCGCCGGTCGCGTGCCCGCCGCTACCGCGCCCACCGGCGCCGGGGGCGGAGTCACCGCCGGTGCGGCATCGCTGCCCGGCGCCTTGGGCGGCGACGGTTTCGCGGTGGCGGCCGCTCCGGCATCAAGCGCGGCGGGCACCGCCTGAGGCACCGGAGTAACGGCATCGACGCCGGCCACTGTCATCGCCACCGGGTCGGCCGGGCCGGCGGCCGGGCGCAACAGGCCGGCGAACAGGGTGGTCAGGCCAATGAACAGGCCCAGCGCCGCGACACCAAGCACCACCCACTGCCATAGCGGTCGCGGCGCGCCGCCCTCGCCGTCAGCGTCATCCGCATCGTCGGGATGCTCGTCCGGGAAGGCCGGCGCATCCTCGCGGCTGTCGCTGTCGAGTCGGGGGGTATCGTCGTCCTCGACGGCCATGCCTGCGTTCCGTTTCCGCCTGTCAGTTCAGGGCCACCTTGGCGCCGCCCCGGCCAAGCCGTTGCAGCAACTTGATCGCATAGTCGAGCTGATAGTCGGTAATGCCCTGCTTTTTCAAGCTTTCGGCGGTCGCCGAAAAACGCGGATCGGGCTTGCTGTCGCTTTCCTCGCTGCGCTCGCCGATCTTGGCGCCGTTGAGCAGGTGGTTGCGCAGATCCGCCTCCCGCATCTGCGGCCGCTTGCCATCGACATCACTGAGCTGCGGCACCTCGATGTCCGGCTCGATGCCCTGTTCCTGCACCGAACGGCCCGCCGGCGTGTAGTAACGCGCCGTGGTCAGCCGCAAGGCCGTGTCCTGGGTGAGCGGAATCAGTGTCTGCACCGACCCTTTGCCGAAGGTGCGCTCGCCGATCACCAGCGCCCGACGCTGGTCCTGCAGCGCGCCGGCGACGATCTCGGACGCCGAGGCGCTGGCGCCATCCACCAGCACCACCACCGGCTTGCCCGCCGCCAGATCGCCGGCGCGGGCATGATAGCGCTGGATGTCCTCCTTACGACGGCCGCGCTGCGATACAACCTCGCCGCGTTCCAGAAAAGCGTCCGCCACTTCGATCGCCTGATCGAGCAGGCCGCCGGGATTACGGCGCAGATCGACGATGTAGCCGGTGACATTGGCCGGCCCGATCTGCTTTTGCAGCGTGGTGAGCGCCGTGCGCACGCCGGGCCCCGTGGGTTTGCTGAACTGGGCGACCCGGATGTAGCCGATGGTGCCCCTGGCCTCGAACTTCACCGGCCTCAGCGCGATGGTCTCGCGGGTCAGCCGCAGGTCGAACGGCTTGTCCTGACCCTCGCGCACGATGGTGAGCGTGATGCTGCTCTTGGCCGGGCCCTTCATCTTGGCCACCGCCTCGGTGAGGCTGAGCCCGAACACCGGCTCCTTGTTGATGTGAGTGATGTAGTCGCCGGACTTCACGCCGGCGCGGGAGGCGGGCGTATCGTCGATGGGCGACACCACCTTGACCACGCCATCCTCCATCGTCACCTCGATGCCCAACCCGCCATATTCACCCTCGGTCTGGGTGCGCATGGTCTCGAAGTCGCGGGCGTTGAGGAAACTGGAGTGCGGATCGAGCGCCGCCAGCATGCCGTTGATGGCGCCTTCAAGCAGCTTGCGGTCGTCGACCTTGTCGACATATTCGGCGCGCACCCGCTCGAACACATCCATCAGCTGATCGAGCTGGCGGTAGGTCTCGGCGTCACCGGCGGCACGGGCCGGCATCGCCAGCAGCGATCCGCCCAGCAGCAGGCCGGCCAGCAGGAAACGGGAGGGAGACAGGGACATGAACAACTCGACCTTCATCCTTCAGTTCGCTTGGCGACAGCGGCCAGCCAGGGCAAGGGATTGACCGGCGTGCCGCGCTGCCGGACCTCAAGATACAACTCCGGACCTTGCTGATCCGTTGCACCCATCTGCCCGATCGGCTCGCCGGGCCGCACCACGGCGCCAACCTGTTCGTCGAGACGGCTCATGCCCGCCAGAAGGGAATGATACCCGCCTCCGTGCGCGATGATCAAGAGCAGGCCGTAACCCCGGAAGGGCCCGGCGAACACCACCCGTCCGCCGGCGGGCGCCACCACCTGGGCCTCGGTTCGGGTCCGAATCAAGAGCCCCTTCGACGAACCGCCCGTGTCCAACGCCGCACCGAAACGTTGCACCACATTGCCCTCGACCGGCAGACGGTAGTTGCCCCGCGGATCCGGCATCGCGGCGGGCTCGGGGGGGCGCATCGCCACCACGGCCGGCGGCGCGCGCCCCGTACCCGACGGCCGGGCAGGCGCGGCCTGTGGCGCCGCCGGTGACGACAATCCCGACGGACGGGGCGTTGGCGGCGTCAGCCGGGCCAGACGCTCACGCCGGCGTACCTCGACGTCAAGCCGGCTCAGCAGATCCTGGATGTCGCGCGCCTGGCGGGCCATGCGGCCGAGCTTTTCGCTCTCGCTCGCCACCTGGGCCAGCAGGCCGCCACGCCGGGCCTCGCGCTCCGCACGCAACGCCTCCAGCTTCCGGCGGTCCGTCGCCAGGTCGTCCAGCTCCGCCTGGTGCTTGCGTTGCTCCCGTGCCAGGGCTTCCTGCGCCTGATTGAGCGAGTCGATTTCCGCCCTCAGGCCAGTCAGGCGGCCATTGAGCGCCGGCAGCACCGTCGCCAGCAGACTGGCCGAGCGTGCGGTCTCCAGCGCCGAGGCCGGCCGGAACAGCAACAACGATGGTGGCCTGCGGCTCATCGTCTGCAGGGCGGCAAGCAACCGGGCGATCTCCTGCTGGCGGGACAGGAAAAGCCTGACCTGGGAATCACGACGGCTCTTGAGACTGACGAGCTGTCCCTCCAGCTGCGACAGGCGTCGCTCGCGCAGCTGGATGGTCTGTGCCACCGCCACCATGTCGCGGGTGACGACATCGATCTCGCCCGCCAGCGTCTCGGCCTCGAGGGCGAGCGCGGATTTGCGTTTCTCCGCGGCCTTGATGTCCGACTGCACCTGCCTGAGCGTCTGGCGCGGATCGTCCGCGGCATGCGCCACGCCCCGCAGCGGACCAGCCAGCACCGCGCCAGCCAGCGCGACCCGCGCGATCGTCAGCAATGGTAGGCGCATCAAAGCCATCGGGCGGGTTTCAGTCCCCTCGGTGATAGGGGTGATTAGCGAGAATCGAGGTCGCCCGATAGAGTTGTTCGGCCAGCATGGCGCGCACCATCATGTGTGGCCAGGTGGCCGGCCCGAACGACAGCAGCAAGTCGGCGCCGTCACGGGTGGCGGCGTCATGGCCGTCGGCGCCGCCAATGAGAAAGCGCACCTCGCGCACGCCATCATCGCGCCAGCGCCCGAGCTGGGCGGCCAGCGCATCGCTGGCCAGCGCGCGTCCGCGCTCATCGAGCACCACGGTGCGCGCCGGCATGAGCGGCGCCGGCAGCCGCGCGGCGGCCCGCCCTTCCGAGAGTTCCGTGATCTTGAGGGAAGTGCCGAGCCGCGCCGCATAACGCGTCACCAGCTCGGCCTCGGGCGAGCGGCCGATGCGACCCACCGCCACGACATGCAGCAGCATCAGGCCGTCTGCGGCAGGGTCTTGGGTCCACCGGCCGGCACTTCAACCGACCACATCTTCTCAAGATTGTAGAAGCTGCGCACCTCGGGGCGGAACAGGTGAACGACGACATCGCCGGCGTCGATCAGCACCCAGTCGGCCTGCGGCAGCCCTTCGATCCGCGCGTTGATGCCGAACTCGGCCTTGACCTTTTCCGCCAGATGCTGCGCCATCGCGCCGACCTGACGCGACGAGCGGCCGCTGGCGACCACCATGACATCGGCAATGGAACTTTTGCCCGCAAGCGGTATGGAAACGACTTCGACGGCTTTGTCATCGTCGAGCGACCTGAGCACCAGATCGTGGAGACCCGAGCTACTCGTGGTCTCGCTTTGGGCGCCGCTGGCAGCGGCGGAAACAGCAGGCAATCCGTTCTCCTCACTTCGCCGGGCGACCATGGCGAGCCGCCCAAGCCGGGTCAGCCTTGCGCACCATGGTCGACGACAGGTCGATACCAGGCTGATCGAGGCAGACCACAGCGGGTAGCCGCCATGAACACCACCGAAACGCCTGCCGGGCAGGCCTTATACGGGGCCGTAACGGCCCCAGCACCTTAGCAGCCCGGCACGCGCCAGCATAACCCGGACGGAGCAAAACGGCAATCGGCACCAGCCGGGCGATGGTCCGCCAACCCTTCCAGCGGTGGAATTGTTGCAGATTGTCCCCACCCATCAGCCAGATGAAGCGCGTCGTCGGGTGCAGCCGGGTGAGGCTGGCCAGCGTATCCACGGTATAACGGGTGCCCAGCCGGGCCTCGACACCGGTGGGCATGATGGCCGGATGACGCGCCACCTGGCGGGCCGAACCCAGCCTGGCCGCCAGCGGCGCCATGTCGGTGCGGTCGGCCTTGAGCGGATTGCCCGGGCTCACCAGCCACCACACCGCGTCCAGCCGCAGCCGCTTCATCGCCTCGACGCTGATGTGGCGGTGGCCGGCGTGCGCCGGGTTGAACGAGCCGCCCAGCAGGCCGACCCGCGCGCCCCGCCAGCGGGCGGCGTTGCGCAGCAGGATGGAGCCGTCGGGGCAAGCCATCGCCGGCGGTCAGGACGGCCGGGTCTGGCCGCTGCCGCGCACCACATATTTGTAGGTGGTGAGCTGCTCGACACCAACCGGGCCGCGGGCATGGATGCGCCCGGTGGAAATGCCGATCTCGGCACCGAAGCCGAACTCGCCGCCATCGGCGAACTGGGTCGAGGCGTTGTGCAGCACGATCGCCGAATCGACCTCGCGCAGGAAGCGGGCGGCGGTGTCGGCGTCCTCGGCGATGATGGCATCGGTGTGGTGCGAGCCATAGGCGTTGATATGGGCGATGGCGCCGGCGACGCCGTCCACCAGCTTCACGGCGATGATGGCGTCGAGATACTCGGTGGTCCAGTCGGCCTCCGTCGCCGCCTCGATGCGCGGATCGAGCGATCGCACGTCGGCCTCGGCGCGCACGGTGCAGCCGGCCTCCAGCAGGGCGCCGATCACCGGCCCGGCCAGCCGCCCGGCGGCGGCGCGGTCGATCAGCAGCGTCTCGGTGGCGCCACAGATGCCGGTGCGGCGCATCTTGGCGTTCAACGTCACCGCGATGGCCATTTCAATCGTCGCCGATTGATCCAGATAGGTGTGGCAGATGCCTTCCAGGTGGGCGAACACTGGCACCCGCGCCTCTTCCTGTACCCGGGCCACCAGCGACTTGCCGCCGCGCGGCACGATGATGTCGATCAGCCCGGTCGCCGTCAGCATGGCCCCCACCGCCGCGCGGTCGGGCGTGCCCACCAGCTGGATCGCCGCCTCCGGCAGCCCGGCGGCCTGCAATCCCGCCACCAGGCAGGCATGGATGGCGCGCGAGGAATGCAGCGATTCGGAGCCGCCGCGCAGGATGACGGCGTTGCCGGCCTTCAGCGTCAGCGCGCCGGCGTCCGCCGTCACGTTGGGCCGGCTTTCGTAAATGACGCCAATGACACCCAGCGGCACGCTCACCCGCTCGATGCGCAGGCCGTTGGGGCGGGTCCACGCCTCGCTGACCCGTCCCACCGGGTCCGGCAGTGCCGCCACCGCTTCCAGCCCGGCGGCGATGGCCTCGATGCGCTTCGGGTTCAACTCCAGCCGGTCGAGCATCGCCGGGGTCAGCCCCTTGGCGCGGCCGGCCTCCATGTCGCGGGTGTTGGCGGCGAGAATGTCGGCCTCGCGGGCGCGAATGGCGGCCGCGGCGGCATTGATCGCCCGGTTCTTGACCTCGGTGCTGGCCAGCCCCAGCGCGTGGACCGCCGCCTGGGCGGCCCGCGCCATGTCACGCACCAGGGTCACGGGATCGGCGGCGGGAGTCGTCATGTCGTTCATAGCATCACCAGGTCGTCACGGTGGATCATCGCGGCGCGGGGCGCATAACCCAGCACCGCCTCGATTTCATGGCTCTTGCGGCCACACAGCCGGACCGCCTCGTCGGACGGATACCCCGCCAGACCGCGCGCCACCACCCGGCCGTCGGGGCCGGCGATGTCGACCACGTCGCCACGCTGGAAACCGCCGCTGACCGCGCGAACGCCGGCCGGCAACAGGCTGCGCCCCTGGCGCAGCGCCGTCACCGCGCCGTCGTCGATGACCAGCGTGCCAGCCACCGTCAGCCGCCCGGCCAGCCAGCGCTTGCGCGCCACCGGCGCGGCTTCCGGCGCCGGGAACACGGTGCCGATGCCCTGGCTCTCGAAACGGGCCAGCGGGTGGTCGACCTTGCCGGAGATGATCGCCATGTGGCAGCCGCCCGAGGCGGCGATGCGCGCCGCCTGCAGCTTGGAGACCATGCCGCCGGAGCCCATGCCTGTCGTCCCCCCGGCCATCGCCTCGATCTCGGGCGTCAGCACTGGCACCAGCGGGATCAGCGTCGCGTCGGGGTCGCGCTTGGGGTCGCCGGTATAGAGCCCGTCGATGTCGGACAGCAGAATGACGCCATCGGCCTCGACGGCCTGGCCGACCCGCGCCGCCAGCCGGTCGTTGTCGCCGAAGCGGATCTCGGCGGTGGCGACGGTATCATTCTCGTTGATCACCGGCACCGCGCCGGCCTCGACCAGCCGGTCGGCGGTGGCGCGCACGTTGAGATAACGCCGGCGGTCCTCCAGATCGTCGAGCGTCAGCAGCATCTGAGCCGCCTGGACGCCATGGCCGGCGAACAGCTCGGCATAGACCTGCGCCAGTTCGATCTGACCGACGGCCGCCGCCGCCTGGGCGTCCTCAAGGCTCGCCCGGCCGCCCTTGGCCAGCTTCAGGCGGCGGGCGCCCAGCGCCACCGCGCCCGAGGACACCACCAGGATCTGCTGGCCCTGCGCCCGCCGGGCGGCGAGCGCCGCGACCAGATCGGCCAGCCAGGCGCGGCGGACCTGCCCCTCGGCGGTCACCAGCAGCGACGAGCCGATCTTGACCACCAGCCGGCGGCAGACGGCGGGCGCGAACAGCCCGGCGCCCACCAGCGCGTCAACGGGAATCTGGCTCAAAGCGGCGACCATTCGGTCTCCTCCGCCCGCTCGACCACCGAGCGGCCGACACTCTCGATCAGCTTGTCGAGGATGGGCTCCAGCCCCTCGCCGCTGGCGGCCGAGACCAGATGGACCGGCTTGCCGATGGCGCGCGACAGCGCCGACTGGCGCCGCTTGAGCGCCGCCGGGTCCAGCGTGTCGATCTTGTTCAGCGCGACGATCTCCGGCTTGTCCTCCAGCCCGGCGCCGTACATCTCCAGCTCCTCGCGCACCGTGCGATAGGCCTTGGTCGGGCTGTCGGCCGTGCCGTCGACCAGATGCAGCAGCACCCGGCAGCGCTCGATGTGACCGAGGAAGCGGTCGCCGATGCCGACCCCCTCCGCCGCGCCCTTGATCAGGCCGGGAATGTCGGCGAGCACGAACTCGCGGCTCTTGTGGCGCACCACGCCGAGCTGCGGCTTCAAGGTGGTGAAGGGATAGTCCCCCACCTTGGCCCGCGCGTTGGACACCGCGTTGAGGAAGGTGGACTTGCCGGCGTTGGGCAGGCCGACCAGGCCGGCGTCGGCGATCAGCTTGAGGCGCAGCCACACCCACATTTCCTCGCCCGGATAGCCGGGGATGAACTTGCGCGGCGCCCGGTTGGTGGAGGTCTTGAAATGGGCGTTGCCCTTGCCGCCATCGCCACCGCGCAACAGCACCACCCGCTGGCCGGGCTCGGTGAGGTCGGCCAGCACATGCTCGCGGTCGTCGTCCAGCACCTGGGTGCCGGCCGGCACCTTCAGCACCATGTCGGCGCCATGCGCGCCGGTGCGGTTGCGGCCCATGCCGTGGTGGCCGCGCTCGGCGCGGAAATGCTGGGTGTAGCGATAGTCGATCAGGGTGTTGAGGCCATCGACGCACTCGATGATGATGTCGCCGCCCTTGCCGCCGTCACCCCCATCGGGTCCGCCATACTCGACGAACTTCTCGCGGCGGAAGGAGACGCAGCCGTCCCCGCCCTGTCCTGAGCGCAGAAAGATCTTGCACTGGTCGAGAAACTTCATGCGGCCTTCATCTCCATCTGTCCCGCTCTATGGGCGCGCCACTGGGGCCTCGTCAATGCGACCGTGCGGCTGTCCACCAGCCCGCCCCGCGCCAGACTGTGTCGCGGCGCCATGCCAACCGGCCGGAAGCCGAGCTTGGCCAGCACGCGGCCGGACGCCGGATTGTCGTGAAAATGGTCTGCGACCACGCGTGGCAGGCGCAAGCCCTCGAACGCCAGATCCAGCACCGCCCGGCCGGCCTCGGTGGCATAGCCACAGCCCCACGCCGCGCGCGCCAGCCAGTACCCCAGCTCATAGCCGCCATCGCCCCGGTGCAGGCCGATGACGCCGACCAGCGGCACCTCCGGCAGGTCATGGGTCAGCATGGCGAACACCGGCTCCGGCGCGCCCTGCAAGCCGTCGATGAACACCGCGGCGTCATGCAGCGTGTAGGGATGGGGCACCCGCGCGAGCATCCACGCCACCGCCCGGTCGCCGGCGCCGCGCGCCACCGCCGGCGCATCCTCCGGCCACAGCGGCCGCAACAGCAGTCTGTCAGTGCGAATGAACATGTCTCTTCCCCTCCCAAGGGTCGCGGCGAATCGGCCTGGCCGGTCCGGCGCGGTAGCGCGTGGCGAGAGGGAGAAACGCAAAGAGGGAGATGGCGACCCATCTCCCTCTCATCGGAAATCACGGCCGGGTCGCCACTGGTGCGGCGACCCTGTCATGGAGTGCCGCTGTTATTCCGCCGCGGCCGGCATCGGGTCGACGCTGATGTACGAGCGCCCGAGCTTGCCGTCATGAAAGCTTACCTTGCCCTCGATGAGAGCGAAGATGGTGTGGTCCTTGCCGATGCCGACATTGCGGCCCGGGTGCCACTTGGTGCCGCGCTGGCGGACGATGATGTTGCCGGCGATCACAGTCTCGCCGCCAAACTTCTTCACGCCAAGACGGCGACCAGCCGAGTCGCGCCCGTTCCGGGATGAACCGCCTGCCTTTTTATGTGCCATGGTCTACTCCCTCGACGTTACGCGTTGATGCCAGTGACCTTGAGCACCGTCAGCTGCTGACGGTGACCCAGCTTGCGGCGATAGTTGTGGCGGCGCTTCTTCTTGAAGATCACCACCTTGTCGCCCTTGATCTGGTCGACGATCTCGGCCGACACCGTGGCGCCAGCGCCCGTCTTCACGTCGGCGCCCTCGCCAACCAGCAGGACTTCCGACAGCGTGACCGAATCGCCCTTGGCGCCGTCGAGCTTCTCGACGGAGATGGTGTCGTCAGCGGCGACGCGGTACTGCTTACCGCCGGTGCGCACAACAGCGTACATGGCTCCAAACCTTCTTCTTTAACAACCGGCAACAGGGAACCTGTCGGTCCCCGCGAGGCCGATCTCGTGAAGTGGCGGACATATACCGACTGACCGTGCCAAGTCAACGGGACTCACGCCCGCCGGCGCGGGAAAATTACGCCTGTCCGGCCGGCCTGACGCCACCAGCAGATTGCGCCGCCAGGCGGCTGCCTTTTAAGCTGTGTCCCGGGGCGGCCCGCCGGCGCGTCTGATCGGGGGATCGATGAGCGACACCTTAGCCTTTGCCACGGCGACCGAGCTGCTGGACCGTCTGGCCGCGGGCACGATCACCAGCGTTGCCCTGGTCAACGCCATGGCCGAGCGCTACGCGGCGGTGAACCCGGTGGTCAACGCCATCGTCGCCTTCGACGCCGAGGTCGCGCTGGCCCGGGCCGCCGAGGCCGACGCCGCCCGGGCGCGCGGCGATTCGCTGGGGCCGCTGCATGGCCTGCCGATGACGGTGAAGGACTGCTTCGACGTCACCGGCTTCGCCACCACCGCCGGCTCGCCGACGCTCAAGCGCCACCGCCCCAAGCGGGACGCCATCGCGGTCGAGCGCCTGAAGGCGGCCGGCGCGCTGATCATCGGCAAGACCAACGTGCCGACCTTCGCGCTCGATCTGCAGACCTACAACCCGCTGTTCGGCACCACCAACAACCCGTGGGATCTGGCGCGCACCTGCGGCGGCTCCTCCGGCGGCGCGGCGACGGCGCTGGCCGCCGGCCTGACGCCGCTGGAGCTGGGCAGCGACATCGGCGGTTCGGTGCGCAACCCGGCCCATTATTGCGGCGTGTTCGCCCACAAGCCGACCTGGGGACTGATCCCCAGCCGTGGCCATGTGCCGCCACAGCCGGGCGTGATGATGGAAGCCGATCTGCAGGTGGTCGGCCCGCTGGCCCGCTCGGCCGCCGATCTGGCGCTGATGCTGGATGTGCTGGCCGGACCGGCGCCGGACGCCTGGGGGCCGCCGGTGACCCTGCCGCCCGCGCCGGCCAGCGAGTTGCGCCGGTTCAAGGTGGCGGTGTGGATCGACGACCCCTATTGCCCGCTGGAACAGGCGGTGGCTGGCCAGTTGCAGACGCTGCTGGTGGGGCTCGACAAGGCCGGCGTGCCGTTCGAGCTGCGCTTCATCGATGGCAGCAGCCTGGAGGCGGTCCACGACCTTTATGTGCCGTTTCTCACCGCCGAGGTCGCCGGCCTGACGCCGGACATGCAGTTCCTGGCCATGCAGGCGATGAGTCCCTGGACCAACGCCATGGCCTGGCTGGGCTGGACCGACACCACCAGCCGCAGCGCCTATGTCAATGCCGCCACCATGAGCTACCGGGCGCACCAGGAGATGGAGGAACGCCGCGCCCGGCTGATGGCGCAGGCGCTGCGCCTGTTCGACGACGTCGACGTGCTGCTGACCCCCACCATGCCGTGGACGGCGCATCCGCATGCGCATGCCGGCGACATGCTGTCGCGTCAGCTCGGCGTCGACGGCCACAGCCGCCGCTATGTCGAGGGGCTGGTGTGGATCGCACTGGCCACCCTGCTGCGGCTGCCGGCCACCGTGGCGCCGCTCGGTCCCACCGCCAACGGCCTGCCGGGCAGCGTGCAGATCATCGGCCGGCCGTTCGCCGACCACACCACCATCGCCTTCGCCCGGGCGCTGGAGGCCGCCGGCCTGGCCGGCTTCACCGTTAGCGTCCGCGCTCGTGGTGTAATTTCCGGTGTAGGCGATGGTGTATTCCGGGGTGGGGCATGCCCCACCCCGGAATGCGGCGTCGCTGGTGGCCACCGGGTTCATCGTTATGGTGGAGTTTGCACACTTCAAC
>CAUJIW010000015.1 GCA_963205175.1 Pseudomonadota bacterium | reverse complement strand
GCTCGCTCACCGGTGCGGTGTCGTCCGGCGCAACGTCAACCGGCGGTGCCGGCTCGGCCGGCGCGTCAGGTTCGCTCACCGGCCCGGCCTCGTCCGGCGCGGCCTCGACCGGCGGTGCCGGCTCGACGGGGGCCTCCGGCTCGCTCACCGGCGCAGCGTCGTCCGGTGCGGCGTCGACCGGGGGTTCCGGTTCCGCCGGCGCCTCCGGTTCCGTGACCGGCTCCGCCTCATCCGGCGCGGCCTCAACCGGGGCTTCCGGCTCGGCCGGCGCTTCCGGTTCGCTGACCGGTGCAACCTCATCCGGTGCGGCATCAACCGGCGGTGCCGGCTCGACCGGGGCCTCCGGCTCGCTGACCGGCGCGGGCGTGTCCGATCCGGCGATGGTCGGCGCGGTGATCGCGGTGGGCGTGAACAGGTTGGTACCGCTGGCGCTGGCGGGCAGACCTGCTGCGCCGTGTGCGTGGGACTCCAGCGTCGGTGACTGGCCGGTGCCGGTGTGGCCTGGCATGGCCTCGCTGTCGAGTGTCGCCGCCAAGCCGGACCGCTCGTGCCCGGTGCGCGCATCGGCAACAGTGGAATCGCTCTGGCCGGCAAGGGCGTGAGGCGAGGGAGAAGGCGCGGCAAGGCCCGGTTCGACTGGCGTCGGCGTGGCGGACAGGCCGGCATGCGCGCCCAGTGCGCCAGTGCCGTCGACCGCGGCGGGTCCAATGCCCGGAGTCGAGCCATCGCGATTGTCGGGAGTGGTGATAGCGGCGGGGTCGCGCCGGGGCTCCGCCGGCGCGGCAGACGAAAAGGCGAACAGCTGCTGGAGACCGTCGTCTCCAGCCTCGGATGTCGGTGGCGCACCGGCGCCCGGCGTTTTACCGGTCATTCTGCCCCTCTCCGGGCTGCCCGTTCAGCCGCCCGTCACGCATGAAACCCCTCGTGCGTGGCATCGGAGGATAACGGCCAGGGTTTAGCCGGCGGTTCACGGGTGTGGTTAAGACGGTGTCAAGCATCCGGCGCGCGAACATGCTTTTCCGCGTCTTAACCAATGAGTAAGCGGCGATCCTTACCGTGGCGGCGCGTGGAAAGAGGGGCCGCGCCGAGCATGTCGAAACCTGTCGAAATGGATGTTGCGACCCAGGAGCCAGTGGTCGCCGTACCGCTTGCCAGCCGGTTGCGCCAGTTGTGGCGGCGCCTGGAACATGCCCCGCTGCTGCATCGGGATGTGCTGGTGGCTTCCGCCTTGCTCAATTTCACCGCTCTGGCGCTGCCCGTCGCCATGCTCCACGTCTATGATCGGATCATTCCCCACGCGGCCTTCCCGACGCTGGCGTTGCTGGTGCTGGGGCTGTGGGTGGCGCTGCTGTTCGACGGTCCGCTGCGTCAGGCGCGCGCGCACATCGCCGGCTGGGAAGGCGCGCGTTTTGAACATGCCGCCTCGGTGCGGTCGGTGAAGCGCCTGCTGCATGCCGATGTCGCAACGGTGGAGGCGACGCCGGTTGGGGTGCACATGGACCGGCTGGCCAGCATCGAGCCGTTGCGCGATTTCTACACCAGTCAGGTCGGCCTGACGCTGGTGGATATGCCATTCGCCCTGATGTTCATTGGCTTGCTGGCCGTCATCGGTGGCCCGCTGGCGCTGGTTCCGCTGGCGCTGATGCTGGTGTTCGGCGTTCTCGCCTGGGCGGCCGGCGTTTCGCTGCACAAGGCAATCGTCGAGCGCGGTGAACTGGATGACCGGCGTTATAATTTCATCGTCGAGACGCTGGCGGGGCTGCATACCGTCAAGGGCCTGGCGATGGAGAACCAGATGGCGCGTCGTTACGAACGCCTGATGGGTAATGCCGCCACCATTGGCTGGCGGGTCAATATCGCCAGCGCGATCGCGGTGGGCATCGGCGCCAGTTTCTCGCAGATCACCACCATCGCCGTTGCGTCCATCGGCAGCATGATGGTGATCGCCGGCACGCTGACCGTGGGGCAGCTGGTGGCCAGTACATTGCTGGCCGGCCGTGCAATGCAGCCGGTGCTGCGGGCGATGGCGCAATGGACGCGTTTCCAGTCGATCCGGCTGGCGGAGCAGCGCTTCCAGAAACTCAACAGCCTGCCGGCGGAGCGCGCGGAGAATGCCGCCGAGGCGCCGCCGCTGGAGACACTGGAGATGCGCGGCGCGACCTTCGGCTACGACGCGGACGGCGAACCCCTGTTCCGTGACGTCAACCTGAGCGTCCGGCGCGGCGAGATCGTCGCCATCACCGGCCATAATGGCGCCGGGAAGTCGTCGCTGCTGTGGATGATGATGGGTGGCCTGCGCCCGCGCGCGGGCGAGGTGCTGGTCGACGGTCGGTCGATCCACGACCTCTCGGCCGACAGCGTGCGTGACCAGATCGCCTATCTGCCGCAGCGCGGATATCTGTTCCAGGGCACGGTACTCGACAATCTGACCCGCTTCGACAGCGACAGACATCTGGATGAGGCGCTGGAACTTGCGGCGGCCTTCGGTCTCGACCGGGTGTTCGCGGCACTGCCGGGGGGCTTCGAGACTCCGGTGGGCGAGGGGGCGGGCGGTGCGTTGCCGGGCGGTTGCGTGCAGGCCATCGCCATGGTGCGGGCGCTGGTGGGCGGCCCGCGTTTCATTCTGTTTGATGAGGCCAACGCCGCGTTCGATCGCGGGGCCGACGAGCGATTGAAGGCCGTGCTGATGCGTTATCGAGAAACCACCGGCATCGTGCTGGTGAGCTTCCGTCCCTCACTGCTGGCACTGGCCGACCGTCGTTATACCCTTCAGGGCGGGACGCTGGTGGAAGTGCCGGCGACGCCTGCCGCCATGACCCCGGCGGTGACGGCATGAGCGGCGTGCGCGACATTTTCACCGACGCGTCCCCGCACGGGGCGCGCAAACTGGCGGCTGAGCTGGCGGACGCCTTCGGTGGGGGGCAGGCGTTGTTCTCGGCGGGCGAGGATCAGCTTGCCGGGGCGCTGCGCGGCGGCAACGTCGGCGCGTTCGAGGCGACGTCACCCTATGCCGCCTGCCTGCTGACCCTG
>CAUJIW010000014.1 GCA_963205175.1 Pseudomonadota bacterium | reverse complement strand
AGCCGCCGCGCTCGACGAAGCGATAGGTGGCGCCGCCGCAGGCCATCAGGCCGCGCTTGGGCTCCATCATCGCCAGCCGTACGTCGTTGGCGGCGATGATGATGTCGGATGCCAGCGCCAGCTCCAGTCCCGCCGTGAAGGTGATGCCCTTGACGGCCGTGATCAGCGGCTTGCGCCGCCAGGGGGCGCGGCGGCCAAAGGTGTCGACCCGGTCGCCGGTCACGCCGGCGAAGTCGCTGTCGTCGGCGAAGCGGCCGGCAAACATCGGCAGGTCGAGACCGGCGGTGAAGTGGGGGCCGTGGGCGAACAGAACGCCGACCCGCAGGTCGGGGTCGCTCTCCAGCCGCTCATAGGCGGCGGCCAGCTGGTCGAACATGGCCGGTGTGAAGCCATTGAGCTTGTGCGGGCGGTTGATGCCCATCAGCCAGACCGCGCCGCGCGCTTCCGTGGTGATCTCGCCCTCATCGGGTGCCGTCATGCGATAGTCTCCCTCCATTGTGATTCTTGACGACAGTGTATCGGTCGCGCTGGCGGCGTACAGGGGCTATCAACCATTTGTTCACCGAACTTGCGGCATGGTAACCACAGCTTCAGCAATCCGCAGGCCGGCATGAGCGTCGATCCACGTCTTGAGACCCAGACCCAGCCCTCGCTGTCGGCGGCCGGCCGCGCCAGCCTGGCCGTGGCCGAGATGCGCCAGACGTTGCTGCGCCAGCTCTGGCAGACCGCATTGGGCAGTGCCGAAGGCGAGGGAATGGACGGCGGTGTCTCGCTGTCGGCTCCCGGGTTCGACCAGTCCCTGGCCGGGTTCAATCTCGAAGCGTTGCTGGCGATGCAGGGTGAGGCCAGGGAGACGCCGCCCCCGCCGGCCGGCGCAGCCGTTGGCAACGGCGACGATGGCGGCCTGTCACTTGGACCCAACGCCATCTATGCCGACGACATCAACGCCGCCGCCCGGCGTACCGGCCTGTCGCCGGCGATGCTGGCGGCAATCATCGGCGCCGAGGCCGCCAGCCGTGATGGCGTCTGGGATCCCGCCTCGCGCAATCCGCGCTCCAGCGCCGCCGGCCTGACCCAGTTCCTCTCCAGCACCTGGATCACCGAGGCCCAGCGATCTGGCACCTATCTCAACGGCGTCGCCAGTCGCAGTGGCTGGCTGGATGCCGATGGCCGCGTCCGCGCGCAGGCGGAGGGCGCGCTGCTGTCGCTGCGGTTCGATCCGCGCGCCTCCATCGAGGCGGCGGCTGACTATGCCGACGCCAATCTCGACCAGCTGCGCCGTCAGGGCCATGTCGGCGCCAATGCTTCCCCCGAGACGCTGGCGAAGGTCGCTTATCTTGCGCACCACCTCGGGGCGGGCGATGCCTCGCGGTTTCTGGATGGCCGCATCAGTCCGGAGCGGGCGCGCACCTTGTTGAACTCGCAGATCGGCCAGTCGGCGGCATCGGCCCGGATCGAGGCGGCCGGTGGTGCCTCCGCCGTGGCGCATCGTCAGTGGCTGACCGCCTATGTCGATCGCAAGATCGACCTTGATCGCTATCAGCGGACCGATGCCGTGGCCTGATGGGCGGCGGCCGGAGTGTCGTTTCAGCGCATTTCGAGAAGCTTGATCCCGAACTGGCGGTAGAAATAGGCGAGCAGCAGCACCCGGAAAAGCCTTCGCTTTCCGTGCCGGCCCCGGGCAATGAAAAAGCCCTCGGGATGACGATAGATGCCAGGCAGGATTTCTTCCGCCTGTTCGATCATCAGATCCTTCTCGTCACTGCTGTAGCGGTCGTCCTCGTCGTTGTCCCGTCCGCGCAACGCCCGCAGCAGCGCGATGCCCAGCACCAGCAGGATGATCAGGTTGATGCCGACGATCGGTGCCCAGGATGGCAGGCCATCCGCCTCTCCGGTGGCGATGTCGACGTCATCGCCATGTGCCGTGGCAGGCGGTGCCGGTGATGCGGTCGCCGGTTCGGCACCCGTGGCGCCGGCTTTCCTGCTGTTGAAATACTGCTCCGCACGGACACCAAACACGGTCTCGATCGGCCCATCGAGGGTGGAGAACGGCTGGATCGAACCGTCGCCGCCGGCAATCTGTACGCCTTTCTGGCTGCCTACCGTGACCACGTAAAGTGGCTGGTTGATGCACTTGACCTTGAGCGTGCGCGAGCCGCTGCCGTAACGGAATATCTGGTAGTCGCGCAGCTGTTCGCAGTCATGGCCGGCGTGTGTCAGTCCCTCCCGCAGCAGGTGGGCGATCACGTCCGGCGAGCGCTCTTCCAGCAAGGCCAGGTAGAGCTCGTTGCCGATGATGGTGAGGCCGCGCGGCCGGGCGTCGGCCGCGGCCGTGCCGGATGTCGCGGCGGGAGTGGCCGGCGTGGCGGGCGGGGTGTCGGCCGGTGCTGCCGCCACCAGCAGGGTCGATGCCGCCATCAGCCGGAAATGGCCCCTCATCCTCGCCCAAGATGTCATGCCCTGCCTCGAATGCCCCTTGCGCCTGCGCGCCTGCCGGCGCGTTTCGGTCACGCCCGCCCCCTGGCGCGTTTTATCGCGCGCGCCCGGCTGGTGTTAGCGAAAAATGGTTCACGACGTGTTGCCGGGGGCAGAGCGTCGCCGCGCGTGGGCGGAGGTGGCGGCTTGCGCCCGTGCGAGGCAGGGCGAGCGGACTATCGGCCGGTCGCCAGCACGCTTTCGAACAGCGGGCGGCCATCGGTGCCACCCTGGATCGGCTCGATCAGTCGCTCCGGGTGGGGCATCATGCCGAGCACGTTGCCGGCCTCGTTGATGATGCCGGCGATGTCGTGGCGCGACCCGTTGGGGTTGTCGAGATAGCGAAACACCACCTGGCCATTGCCTTCCAGCCGCTCCAGCAACGCGTCGTCGGCAAAGTAGTTGCCATCGTGGTGCGCCACCGGCACCCGGATTTCCTGGCCGGCGGCATAGCCGCTGGAATAGGCGGTGGCGGCGTTCTCGACCCTCAGCCGGACATCGCGACAGACGAACTTGAGCCCGGCGTTACGCATCAGCGCACCGGGCAACAGGCCCGCCTCGGTGAGGATCTGGAAGCCGTTGCACACGCCCAGCACCTTCACGCCGCGCGTTGCCGCCCTCACTACTTCCCGCATCACCGGCGACTGGGCGGCCATGGCGCCGGAGCGCAGATAGTCGCCGTAGGAGAAGCCACCGGGCAGGGCGATGAGGTCGAGGCCATCAGGCAGGTCGTGGTCGCCGTGCCAGACCATGGCCGGCGGGGTGCCGCCGATCTGTTCAAGCGCGGTCGCCATGTCGCGGTCGCAGTTGGAGCCGGGAAAGACAATGACGGCGGACTTCATGGCGGACCTTATGCTTGCTCGTCCAGATAATGAGCTTATCGCTACAACCTGTTGTTGTTCAGGCGATAAGCGCCAGAATGGCGGGCCGTTCAGGCCAGCTCGATCCGGTAGTTTTCGATCACCGTGTTGGCCAGCAGCTTGCGGCACATCTCGTCGATCCTGGCCTTGGCGGCGTCGGCGTCGGTTTCGGCGATATCCAGCTCGATGAACTTGCCCTGACGCACGTCCGCGACCGTGTCGAAGCCCAGGCCATGCAGCGCCCCGGCGATCGCCTTGCCCTGCGGGTCGAGCACGCCATTCTTCAACGTCACATAAACCTTGGCCTTCATGAGCGCCCTTCCTCGCGTGCCTTGCGGTGGGTTTCCAGATCGAGAACCGTCGAGACCTCGCCCTCGGGCAGCAGGCCCAGCCGGCGGGCCACTTCCTGATAGGCTTCCACCTCGCCACCGAGATCGCGGCGGAAGCGGTCCTTGTCCAGCTTTTCGCCGGTCGAGGCGTCCCACAGGCGGCAGCCGTCGGGGCTGATCTCGTCGGCCAGGATGATGCGGGAGAACTCGCCCTCCCACAGCCGGCCGAACTCCAGCTTGAAGTCGACGAGCTTGATGCCGACGCCAGCGAACAGGCCCGACATGAAGTCGTTGATGCGGATGGCGAGGTCGGCGATGTCGTGCATCTCCTCCTGGCTCGCCCAGCCGAAGGCGGCGATGTGCTCGTCGGTGACCATCGGGTCGCCCAGCGCATCGTTCTTGTAATAATATTCGATGATGGTGCGCGGCAGCACCATGCCTTCGTCCAGCCCCAGGCGCTTGGCCAGCGAACCGGCGACGACGTTGCGCACCACCACCTCGATCGGCACGATCTCGACCTGGCGGATCAGCTGTTCGCGCATGTTGAGGCGGCGGATGAAGTGGGTCGGCACGCCCATGCCGGCGAGCAGGGTGAAGATATGCTCGGAAATCCGGTTGTTAAGCACGCCCTTGCCGGAAATCGTGCCTTTTTTCTGGGCGTTGAAGGCAGTCGCGTCATCCTTGAAGTACTGGATGAGGGTGCCGGGCTCGGGTCCTTCGTAAAGGATCTTGGCCTTGCCTTCGTAAATCTGTCGACGGCGAGACATGGGCGGACCACTATATCTTGAGAATGACGAAAACGGGCGGCGCCACCGGGGATGCCGCCCTTTGATTCGGCGCGGACCATACTCTATCGCCTTGCTGGGAACAATTGAAGATTGTCACACGGGCGGGCGGCCGAATGTTGTATCGCGCGACAATGCGAACGGTTGATCCGGATTGCCGGGCCCCTTATGTACGCAGCAATATTCAGCAACGGATGCCAAGGGGCCACCATGACCACGTTCGACAACCGTGAGAAAGCCTTTGAAGAGAAGTTCGCGCGAGATGCCGAGCTGCAGTTCAAGGTGACCGCGCGGCGCAACAAGCTGCTGGGCCTGTGGGCCGCCGAACTGCTCAAGCTGACGCCGGAAGAGGCCGAGGCCTATGCCAAGCAGGTGGTTCACGCGGACTTCGAGGAAGTTGGCGAGGAAGACGTGTTCCGGAAGGTCTATGGCGATCTGTCCGCCCGCGGTGTCGATGTCAGCGAGCATCAGGTGCGCAAGGCGATGGACGACAAGATGGTCGAGGCCCGTCGCCAGTTCATCGAAGGGGTCTGACCCATGCCGATGCCGGCCAGCGAGATCGAGCGCCTGATCAAGGCGGCACTGCCGGATGCGCAGGTGACGATCCAGGATCTGGCGGGAGACGGCGATCACTATGCGGCGACCGTGGTGTCGGGGGCCTTCCGGGGGCTGACGCGGGTGAAGCAGCACCAACTGGTCTACGCCGCCCTGGGCGGGCGCATGGGGGGCGAACTGCACGCCTTGGCGTTGACCACCAGTTGCCCTACATAAGAAGACAACGCAGGTCCAATTTAGGAATAGGCCCCCCATGTCTGACTCGGTTCTCGATCGTATCCAGCAGATCGTCGGCAGCAATGACGTCGTGCTGTTCATGAAGGGCACGCCGGATTTCCCGCAGTGCGGCTTCTCCTCGCGGGCGGTGGCGATCCTTGATCGCCTTGGCAGCGGTTTCGCCAGCTACAATGTGCTGGAAGACCCGGAGCTGCGCGAGGGCATCAAGCATTTCTCCCAGTGGCCGACCATCCCCCAGCTCTACATCAAGGGCGAATTCGTCGGCGGTTCGGACATCATGATGGAAATGTTCGAGGCGGGCGAACTGCAGGCGATGCTGGGCGCTGAAGCCTGATCGTCCGCCCGGTGGCCGGGCTCACCGGGGCCGTCCGCGTTCGCCAGCATCACGGTTGGTCGTCGTCGGTCCCCGCGCGGTTTGTTGCCGCCGGTCCCGGCGGGGACAATCAGTGCGTGGTGACGGCGGCCGCCGCGAAATCGCCGAGGCTCGGGAAGCGCAGGTCGAAGTGCGGCACCGGGTCGGGCAGACGGGCGGCGCCAGGCCGTCCCGAGTTGCGGTCGATCCAGACGGTGTGGAGGCCGGCGGCCTGAGCCGGCCCGTGGTCGTGAAACAGCGATTGCGCCACATGAACCAGTTCGTGCTTCTGGATGCCGTCATCGGCCAGCCGGGCCAGCAGATAGTCGAAGTTGCGCGGGTCGGGTTTGTAGGAGCCGATGCGCTCCGCGGTGAACACGCCATCGAACGGCACGCCCAGTTGGCGCAGGGTGGCCGCGATCGACACCTCATCGACGTTGGAGAGGATGTACAGCCGGTAGCGGGACTTGAGCCGGCGCAATGCGTCGACCGTGTCGGCGAAGGGCGGCCAGCCGCCGATCGACTCGGCGAACCGCGTCGCTGCGGTCCGGCTTGATGCCAGCCCGAGTTCGCGGGCCATCTCGACATGGACCTCGGCGACAATCTGCCGGTACGGCCAGGTCGGGTGGGCGTGTTCGATGTCCGGCTCGATGGCGCCGAAGCCGCTCAGCACCCGCTGCGCGCCGACCTGGGCGACCCAGTCCGCCAGCGCCGTGAGGATGCCGGTTTCCCAATCGATCAGCGTGCCGTAGCAGTCGAAGGACAGCGCGCGGACGCGGTTGAAATCGATGGTCATGCGAGGTCTCCCAGCAGTGGCACCTGGGGTGCCGCGTCCCTCGGCAGCAGGCCGGCCAGTCGCGGGTCGGGCACGATCTCCACCTTGCGGGCATAGGGGCGGAAACCATGATGGATATAGAAGCCCAGCGCGCCGGGATGATCGAGCGTGCAGGTGCGGACCCACACCCGCCTGGGGCGTCGTCCCCAGGCGATCTGCAGCGTCTGGGCCATCAGCCAGCCGCCGAGGCCGCGCCCGGCCAGGTTGGGCAAAACGCCGAAGTAGCTGATCTCCACCTCGCCGTCGGCGCGACAGTCCAGATCGACCATGCCGACTTCCTCGGGGCCCTGCCGGACGGTGTAGAGCAGGATGTCGGGGTCATGCAGCAGTGCCGCCAGCGCGTCGTCCTCCATCATCAGCCGGCCGAACCAAAGCCATGGCGCACCGACCGCCCGGAACAGCCGGCGGTATGACGCCGGGTCGGGTTCGGCGACCGGCATCAGCCGTGCCGACATCATCACGGGCAGGGGTTTGGGCTTGGGTCGCTCGGTCATCTCCAGGCAGGTGACGACCGCCGCGATATGGCCCTCGGGCACATCGAGCAGTTGTACGGTCATGCCATTGTTGTGCCCGAGCGGCGCGCAAACGAAAAGGGGGAGCACGCGCTCCCCCTCGATGTTTCGCTGATGACGGTCAGCCTATTTGGCCAGCTGGAACAGCAGTGACGACACCCAGCCCTTGTTGCCGAGTTCGTCGGAGACTTCCCACATCACGTCCTTCTTTTCGCCGGTCGGGTAGAGCATCATGCCCGGGTCGAGCGTCCGAACGACCTTGCCGCTGGCGCCGGCATCGGCATACATCCGGCCCGGCTTCGCCATGGTGACGGCCTGCGTGGCGTTGGCGGCCGAGGCATTTTCCGGCAGGCCGCCGAGTTCGGCCACCAGATCGGTGTAGGCCTGCAGATAGGCCAGCGTGATGACCTGGCCAATTTCGGTGTTCGCATAGCCGCTGGCGCCGCCGGCGCCCAGGAAGCCGCCCGAGAACAGGCCGCCACCGGCGCCCCAGCCCAGATCGGTTTTCTTGGCGTGGCCCTCGACCATCGCCACCTGCTCGGAGGAGCGAACGTCGGTGACGGTGAGCACCACGTCTGCGGTCTTCTTCTTCAGGCTGATGCCGCCCAGCAGTGCGCCGGCGGTACGGCCGCCGAGCATGCCACCGAGCATGCCGCCGATATTGTTCCCGCCCGAATTGCTGTTGGAGGAGATCAGGTCCGGCACCAGCACATAGTCGGCAGCCTTGATCTGGCCCTTGCCGATGTTGGAGCCACCCCGCAGCTCGCCGCCGGAGGCCAAAGCCCGCTCCGCTTGCAGCGCGGCCATGCCCTTGCCCCGATCGACAAGGGAGAAGCATTTGGATTTATTGACGAAAATCTTGATGAGCGCTTCAGGTGAGCCCAGTTCGTACTGACGCCACCACTGGCTTTCCGGCTCGATCACGGCAAGCGAGCCGATTTTCTTGGCGCAGATCGGAATCTCGGCGGTTTTCTCAGCCCGCTTTTCCTGCGCGGTCTTGGCGGCAGCCGGCGCGGTGGCGGTCAGCGCGACGGCGGTCAACGCCGTGCAGGTCAGGGCCGCGCGGGCCATGGGCATCCAGTTCATCTACTATTCCCCTCAGTCAACGATCAGCGCAATAGGCCGGATTTTAGCCCAAGCCATGCTCAAGCACCAGCCGGTGCGCGTCCCCGATGATGAGGCTCGCGCATTTAAATTATGCTTAGCGCCTTGAAATGACGGCCGCATAGCCCGAATGGGCTATGCCCGTGCCGGCGGCTCCTTGACGCTGGTGCTCACTCCTCGGCGGGCAGGAAGTCCGGCACCGACAGGTAGCGCTCGCCGGTGTCATAGTTGAAGCCGAGCACCCGGCTGCCGGCCGGAGCGTCCCTCAACTTGGTGGCAATTGCGGCCAGTGTCGCGCCGGAAGAGATGCCGACGAGCAGGCCCTCCTCGCGGGCGGCGCGGCGCGCATAGTCCTTGGCGTCGTTGGGATCGACCTGGATCACGCCATCGAGCAGGCGGGTGTGCAGGTTGGCGGGGATGAAGCCGGCGCCGATGCCCTGGATCGGGTGCGGGCCGGGCTGGCCGCCGGAGATCACCGGTGACAGGGTGGGCTCGACCGCGAACACCTTGAGGGCGGGGAAGCGGTCCTTAAGGACCTCGGCGACGCCGGTGATGTGGCCGCCGGTGCCGACACCGGTGACCAGATAGTCCAGCCCCTCGGGGAAATCGGCGAGAATCTCCTGCGCCGTGGTCTCGACGTGAACCTTGATGTTGGCGGGGTTCTCGAACTGCTGCGGCATCCAGGCCCCGGACGTCGTCGCCACCAGTTCGCCTGCCTTCTCGACCGCGCCCTTCATGCCCTTCTCGCGCGGAGTCAGCACGAAGCTGGCGCCGTAGGCCAACATCAGGCGCCGACGCTCCACCGACATGCTCTCCGGCATCACCAGGATCAGCTTGTAGCCCTTGACCGCGGCCACCATCGCGAGGCCGATGCCGGTATTGCCCGAGGTCGGCTCGATGATGGTGCCGCCGGGCCCGAGCGCGCCCGAGGCTTCCGCCGCCTCAACCATCGCCAGGGCAATGCGGTCCTTGATCGAGCCGCCGGGGTTGGCGCGTTCCGACTTCACCCAGACTTCATGGGCCGCGCCAAACAGCCGGTTGATACGGATGTGCGGCGTATTGCCAATGGTGTCGAGAATCGTCGCGGCCTTCATGGTTCCCCTCCAATACCGGTGGTTCGTCCGTACAGTGAACGTTATGCCCACCCGAAAAGTAGACAAGATAGAATTTCTGTCGCGAGACGCAGCTTAGCTGCGGCTGCTTTCCGTGGCCAGCCGGTTGGCCTTGCGCAGCTCGGGGAACCACATCGCCCACAACACGGTGACGACGATGGCGCCAACGCCGCCGACCACCACCGCTGGCACCGCGCCGATCAGGCGGGCGACGATGCCGGACTGGAACTCGCCCAGCTCGTTGGAGGCGCTGATGAACAGCGTGCTCACCGATGCCACGCGGCCGCGCATGTCGTCGGGGGTATGGATCTGGATCAGCGACGAGCGGACGTAGACGCTGATCATGTCGGCAGCACCCAGCACGCCCAGCATGGCCAGCGACAAGGTGTAGGAAGTCGACAGGCCGAAGATGGCGGTGGCCAGTCCGTACACGCCGACACAGGCGAACATCCACAGGCCCACCCGGTTGCGCAGGGTGAAGCGGGTGAGCACCAGCGCCACCAGCGCCGCGCCTACCGCCGGGGCCGCGCGCAGGTTGCCGAGACCTTCCGGACCGACGGCAAGGATGTCGCGGGCGTAGACCGGCAGCATGGCGGTCGCGCCGCCCAGCAACACCGCGAACAGGTCGAGCGAGATCGCCCCCAGCACCATCCGGTTGGTGCGGATGTAGGACAGGCCGTCGAGAATGGCGCGCAGCGGCCGGCCGGCGGTGCGCGGGGTCTGCGCGACCGGCCGGATGAACGAGATGCAGGTCAGCGACACGGTAAGCAGCGCCAGGCAGGTGCCGTAAACCCAGGCGGCACCGCCCGCGATCAGGTAGCCGCAGGCCGCCGGACCGCCGATGGCGGCGATCTGCCAGGCGATGGAGTTCCAGGCGATGGCCGAGGGCAGAATGGTGACCGGCACGAGATTGGGTGCCAGCGCCTGCATGGAGGGCGCCATGAAGGCGCGCCCGATGCCCAGCAGGCTGGCCGCCATGAAGATTGGCAGCAGGCTTTGGTCGCCCCACCGGGCGTGGGCGAACAGCAGGCCGATCGACAGCAGGTCGACGCTCAGGGCGCCACGCGCGATCCAGCGGCGGTCGAAGCGGTCGCTGATGTAGCCGGCGACCAGGCTGCAACCGGCCAGGGTGACGAACTGCACCAGGCCGATGAGGCCCAGGTAGAGCGAGGCTTCCTTGATGCTGTGGCTTTGCCGGGCGATCTCGTAGACCTGCCAGCCGACCGCCACCGCCGTCATGTTGACCGCCAGCGAACCGGTCAGGCGGGAAAACCAGAACAAGCGGAAATCACGATATCCGAAGGCGGATGGCGCGGCGGGCGCCGGGGCTTCGGAGGCGGCGGGAGAGGGCGATGACATGATGTGGCCTATCTGCGTTGGGCTCCTTTGGCAGAACAACCCCATGGCCGTCGAGTCCCGCGGTGCGAACAACCTGTTCGCGGGTGCGGCACGCTCGCGGGATTTGATTGCAAATGACACGCGCATGAGACATGGACAGGGGCATGGTTGGACAGGTCATCAAGCTCGTATCGCGTTCGATTCCGCCTATCCGGGGAGGCTTGCGCGGCCTGCTGGGGCCAGAGGAGCGGGCGGCGCTGGATGCCATAGCGTTGCGGTCCAGTTTGGACGCCGGCCGCTCGATCTATGACGAGGGCGACCCCGGTCTTCATCTGTGCATCGTCGAGAGCGGTCTGGTGATGCTGGAACGGGTGGCCAGCGACGGCGCCCGCCAGGTGGTCGGCTTCGAGTTTCCGGAAGACATGTTCGGGATTCCGCTCAATGGCGCCTACATGCAGTCGGCCGTCGCGCTGAAACCGACCCGGGTGCTGCGCTACCCCTATGAGAAGCTGCGTCACGTGGTGCGCGAGCATCCCAAGGTTGATGACGCCATTCATCGCATCATGAACCGGGTGCTGGCCGCCGTGCTCGACCAGTTGTGCGTGCTGGGACGGATGACGGCGCGGGAGCGCGTGGTCTATCTGCTGCTGCATCTGGCCGATCGCGAGGGCAGGGCGCATGAGGCGCCGCTGGTCGTCGACGTGCCGATGACCCGCACCGACATTGCCGATTTCCTCGGGCTGACGGTGGAAACGGTGAGCCGCACCATCAGCGAGCTGAAGCGCCAGGGCATTATCCACCTGCGGGACACCCATCAGATCGAGATTCGCGAGCTTGGTCCGGTGGATGCCATCGCCGAACGGTTCCGTCATGCCTGACCGCCCGGCCGGGGGCGTTAATCATCTCATCATGGTCTTGCCGCTAAAGGCGTTTTATGGTCGCCGGCGCGACCGTAACGACGATCGGGCGACATGCGACATTCATGACTGATCCTTCCCTGAACCGCCGTGTCGGCATTTCCGCCGTCTGGACCGTGATGACCCGGCTGATGCTGCAGTCGATGGGCATCGTCAGTTCCATTGTCATCGCCCGCCTGCTGGGGCCGGAAGAGGTCGGTGTGTTCGAGAAGGCGGTGATCATCACCGGCTTCCTCGACATGTTGACCGCCATGGGGCTGGAAACGGCGCTGGTTGGCCGGCGTGACCGTTTGCAGGTGCATTACGACACCGCCTGGACGCTGAACATTCTGCGCGGACTGGTGACGGCGCTGGCCATTCTCGCGCTGGTGCCGTTCGCCGATGCCTGGTTCCAGGCGCCGGGCGTGGGCGCCATGCTGGCGGTGCTGGCGCTGGCGACGCTGCTGCGGGGCTTCGAGAATATCGGCATGGTCGATTTCCGGCGCGATCTGGAGTTCGACAAGGAATTCCGCTTTCTGCTCTACCGGCGCATCACCATGTTCGTGGTGGCGCTGGCGATCGCCTTCATCTGGCGCACGGCCTGGGCCATGGTGATGGCGACGCTGGCCGCCGCTGTCGTCGGTCTGGTGATGAGCTTTCTCATGTCGCCGATGCGTCCGCGCCTGACGCTGGCCGCGTGGCGGGATCTGTTCCATTTCGTCAAATGGATGTTCGCCTACGAGACGATCCAGGCGTTCTCGTCCAAGCTGGAGGGTCTGATCCTGCTGAAAATGGCGACGCCGACGGAAGTCGCCTTCTACAATCGCGCCAATGAAATCGGTGGCACGCCGTCCACCGAGATCGCCATGCCGATCGTGCGCGCGGTGTTGCCGGGGATGATGAAGACCGGCGACGATCAGCTCCGGCGTAATGAGATGTTCATCAGTTTCATGGCGTTGGCGCTGACGGTCGCCCTGCCCGCCGGCCTCGGGCTGGTGCTGGTGGCGGACAGTCTGGTGACGGTTCTGCTCGGCCTGGCCTGGCTGCCGATGGCACCGCTTCTGGAGATTCTGGCGCTGCGCGGCATCCTGCGGGTCATCAACGCCAATTCCGGGTCGGCCTTCATTGCCGCCGGTCGGGTTGACCTGCTGACCAAGACGACGACTTTCGGCATTGTCACCCGGCTGCCGATGATCATCCTCGGCTACATGTACGGTGGTCTCAACGGTCTGGCGTGGGCATCGGTTTTCGCGGCGACGATCAGTATCGGCGGCACCTGCTACGCCCTCAACTACATCGGGGTGCCAGTCGTTCGGCCGCTGTTTGCCCGCCTTTGGCGTGTGATGCTCGGCTGCGTCGGCATGATTGCCGCCGTGCGGCTGTTGCAGGCCAGTCCTGACTGGGCCCGCCTTGACGATCTCACCCATCTGCTCGGCGAGTCGGTGATTGGCGCGGCAGTGTTCACCCTGGTCACGCTGGCCGCGTGGGTGCTCGGTGGCCGGCCGTCGGGGCCGGACGCAACCCTGGTGTCGGTCATCGCCGCGCGGCTGCGCCGGCGGCGCGCCTGACAGAGAGGCATTGGCTACAGGGCGTTCAGGCCGATGAGGCCGAGATAGTAGCGACGCCGGTCGCCGCGCATCATCTCGGTCCTCAGGCGCGCCCAACCCTCGGCGAGGCCGCGCCGCCGCAACGTGTAGTAGCTGTCGAGCAGGCCGCCACGGACTTCCCGCCGGCAGGTCGCCCTGTAGCGCCGGGCGATCAGGGCATCGTCCTCGATGTCCCGGGATAGCTGGTCGAGACGGGACTGTGCCTTCAGGCGGGCGTCACCGGCGAGCAGGGCGGGGCGATCCTCGGGGTCGATGCGGGTTGGCAGCAGGTCAACCGTTTCAACCCGGTGGGGCGCTAGCGTCGATAATGACACTGCCAGTACATAGCCGTCGTGAACACCGGCGATATCGCGCTGATAGCGGTTATCGCTGAGACGGAAGATGAAATTGCCCAGTGAGTAGGCGATCAGGCCGTCGCCATGGCGTTCGATTCCCTGCACGACGTGAGGGTGGTGCTGGATCACCAGCGCGGCACCGGCGTCGATGAGGCCGCGAGACAAACGGATACGCGCGGGCTCAGGGTGAAAGACAAACTCGGTGCCGGCATGCAGCACGACGATGACTGTCGCCCCCGTGCCGCGCAGACGGGCCACTTCTTCGAGCAGCCACCGGCGGTCCAGCGGCGCGACGCCGCCGCGGGTGGCTGTGGCGTAGGCATAGGGGGCATCACAGACCCCCAGCAGTGCCAGCTTGATACCACCGACTTCCATCATCAGAGGCGCCCGGGCCTGGTCGATGTCCGCACCGGCCCCAAAGGCCGCGATGCCGTGCTGCGCGAGCAACGCCCGGGTCGAGGCCAGGCCGTCCGGCCCGCCGTCGAGCACATGATTATTGGCCAGCGTTACGGCGTCGATCCCCATGGCCTTGAGAGCGGGGAGAATGCAGGGAAGCGTCTGAATCCGCCCGCTTGGCGGGGTCTGTGTGCCGGTCGGCATGACCGCGCATTCCAGGTTGCCGACGATGGCATCGAATCCTCGCAGGTCATTGCCCAAAGGTGACAGGAACCAGTCGATGCCCTGAGCGTCGATTGCCTCTCCCAGCCGCCATGTAAAACCCATGTCACCAACAAAGGCCAGACGGACGGACGAGGAGGCGTTGCCGGGTGGGGGCATCGTGAGGGAAATCCAAGGGGCGGCGTCTGACAAGATATCGATTGGTTTGAACGACTTGCCGCAAATTGGCAAGCGGGTGACCGATATCCGGCCGCATGGCATGGTTCGACCTTGCGCCGTTGCCGGATAGACGGCAAGCAGGCAGGCCCGTTCACGTTCGTCCGTCAGGGATGCCCATGACCGATTCACCTCATCGCCCGTCCAAGCCGTCCCGGGTGTTCCCCACCGCCAGTCAGGACGCGGGGTTCGCCTGTCAGGTGGAGGAGACGGCGCAGACCAGCCATCCGAGTTACCGGCTGGCGTTCCTCGACAACGACTTCATGCTGCGCGAGGAGCTGCGGCCGGTGCGGCTGCAGCTCGAACTGCTGAAGCCCGAGATGGTGCTGCAGGAACACGGCATTGCCTCGACCGTGGTGTTCTACGGCTCGGCGCGGGTGCCGGAGCCCGGCGATGCCGAGGCGAAGCTGGCGGCCGCGACCACCGACTGGGAGCGCCGGGTGGCGGCACGCATTGTCGAGAAGTCCCATTACTATGGTCAGGCGCGCGAACTGGCACGGCGCTGTTCCAGCCTGCCGCAGCGCAACGGCGAACGGCACTTCGTCGTGGTGTCGGGCGGTGGCCCCAGCTTCATGGAGGCCGCCAATCGTGGCGCGTGGGACGCGGGTGCCCCATCGGTGGGGCTCAACATCGTGCTGGAGCACGAGCAATATCCCAACCCGTTCGTCACGCCCGCGCTCAGCTTCCAGTTTCACTATTTCGCCCTGCGCAAGATGCACTTCCTGATGCGGGCACGGGCGGTGGTGGTGTTCCCCGGCGGGTTCGGGACGCTGGACGAACTGTTCGAGACGCTGACATTGATCCAGACCGGCAAGATGGCGCCCGTGCCGGTGCTGCTGTTCGGCCGTACCTTCTGGGATCGCATCGTCAATTTCGAGGCACTGGCCGAGGAGGGGACGATATCCCCCGGTGATCTCGACCTGTTCCGTTTCGTGGAGACCGCCGACGAGGCGTGGGATATTCTGGGGACGCATTATGACCTTTGACGCCAAGCTGACATTCCACGGCGCTGCTGGCACCGTGACCGGATCATGCTCCGTGCTGGAGGCGGCGGGCCAGCGCTGGATGATCGACTGCGGTCTGTTCCAGGGCTCGCGCAGTCTTGAGGAACTCAACCGGGCGCCGTTCGCCTTCGACCCGCGCGACATCGACGGCGTGTTGCTCACCCATGCGCACATCGATCATTGCGGCCTGTTACCGCGTCTGGTGAAGGAGGGCTTCCGGGGGCCGATCTACTGCACCCGTCCGACCGCCGACCTGCTGGGTTTCACGCTGCCGGATGCCGGCCGGATCCAGGAAGCGGAGGCCGATCGCGGTGCTCGCCGGCGTGCCCGCGAAGGTCGCGAGCCCTATGAACCGCTCTACACCGAGGCCGACGCCCGCCGCGTGCTGGAACAGACCGAACCGGTCGCGCTGGAACAGTGGCGCGAGCTGGGTCATGGCTGGCGTTTCCGGCTGTGGAACGCTGGTCATATCCTCGGTTCCGCGTCGGTCGAGATATGCCTCAACGACGAGATGCGGCTGCTGTTCTCGGGCGACCTGGGGCCGGATGAGAAAGCTTTTCACCCCGAGCCAAACGCGCCGGCCGGGTTCGACGTGGTGGTGTGCGAGAGCACCTATGGTGATCGGGAGAAGTCGGAACTGTCGCTGGAGGGCCGTCGCCAGCTGCTGCTGGCGGAAGTCGAGACGGCGCTGGCGCGCGGGGGCAACCTCATCATCCCGGCCTTCGCTATCGAGCGAACCCAGGAACTGCTGCTCGATCTGGCGATCCTGATGGCACAGGGCAAGCTGGCCCGTACCCCGGTGTTCATTGACTCGCCGCTGGCCAGCAACGCGACCAGCGTGTTCCGCCGGCATGCCGGCAAGCTTGAGGATCTGGGCGACATCGACGTGTTCGGCTTTCCGGCCTTCCATTTCGTCGAGACCGCCCAGCACAGCATGCAGCTCAACGTCATGTCGGGCGCGATCATCATCGCGGCGTCAGGCATGTGCGAGGCGGGGCGTGTGCGCCATCATCTCAAGCACAATCTGTGGCGGCCGGAGTCGACAGTGCTGTTCGTCGGCTATCAGGCCCAGGGCACGCTGGGGCGCACCATCCTGGAGGGTGCGCGGCGGGTGCGCATTTCGGGCACCGATGTCGCGGTGCGGGCCCGTATCCGTCGTATCGATTCCTATTCCGCCCATGCCGACCAGGGCGAACTGCTCGCCTGGATCAATGCCCGCCAGCCGATCCGGGGAGGACTGTTCCTGTGCCATGGCGAGGAACAGTCGCTTGCGGCCCTGGCGGCCAAGGTCACGGCGCAGGGCATTGAACCCACGCAGGTGTTCCGTCCGCAGGTTGGCGAGAGCTTCCGTCTGCGGCCCAACGAGCGACCCACGTCGCTGGGCGGCATGCGCATCGCGCCGGCCGAGGCCGCGCACGACTGGCAGAACGAATATGCCGCCATCATGGTCGATCTCAAGGACCGGCTGCGCCATATGCGGGATAACCAGCAGCGTGAGAGGACATTGCTCAAGATGCGTGAAGTCCTCAATCATGTGAACCAGACGCGCGGCACGCGAGCCCGCTGACGGGTATACGGGCAACGCGGACCATCCCAGCAGACGGCCGGCCAACGGCATGATCATCCCCGAGCCTGCCCCAACGGGGACACCACGTCGTGCCGCCGTGGCGTTCATTTTCATCACCGTCATGCTCGACATGCTGGCGATGGGCATGATCATCCCCGTGCTGCCGAAGATCGTGCTTGGCATGGTGGCGGATGACACGGCCCATGCCGCGCGCATTTTCGGCATCTTCGGTACTGCCTGGGCACTGATGCAGCTCATCTTCTCGCCGGTGCTGGGCGCGCTGTCGGATCGCTTCGGCCGTCGCCCGGTCGTGCTGTTCTCCAACTTCGGGCTCGGCCTCGATTATGTCCTGATGGCACTGGCGCCGGGGCTGGGCTGGCTGTTCGCCGGCCGCGTGATTTCCGGTATCACCGCCGCCAGCGTGGCGACCGCCAGTGCCTATATCGCCGATGTCACGGCGCCGGAGAAGCGGGCGGGTGCTTTCGGCATGCTGGGGGCCGCCTTCGGGGTCGGTTTCGTGATGGGGCCGGCCGTGGGTGGTCTGCTTGGCGCCATTGATCTGCGGCTGCCGTTCTGGGTGGCCGCGGGTCTCAGCCTCGCCAACGGCTGTTACGGTCTGTTCATCCTGCCCGAATCGCTGCCGGTCGACAAACGGGCGCCGTTTCGCTGGCGTCGCGCCAATCCGCTCGGCGCACTGGCGCTGCTGCGTTCCCGCAGCCGTTTGCTGGGGCTCTCCAGCATCAGTTTCCTCGGCAATCTGGCGCACCATGCGCTGCCCAGCACCATGGTTCTCTACGCCAGCTATCGCTATGGCTGGAGCGAGAAGGCCGTCGGTCTGACGCTGGCAGCGATGGGTGTCTGCATGATGGCGGTGCAGGGAGGCCTGGTGCGGGTCGCCGTTGCCCGGTTCGGCGAGCGGCGGACACTGATCACCGGTCTGGTGTGCGGCATACTGGGCTTCATCGTTTATGGTGTTGCCGCGACGGAGGTGTGGTTCTGGGCCGGCATCCCCCTGATGGCGTTGTGGGGACTGGCCGGGCCGTCGGTGCAGGGACTGATGTCACGGCGGGTCGACGCGGACGAGCAGGGGCGGCTGCAGGGCGCACTGAGCAGTCTCACGGGCATCGCGGGGCTGATCGGGCCGGGACTGTTCACTGTCATCTTTTCGGTCCTGATCGGCCCGCTGCCGGGGGCGGCGTTCCTGCTGGCGGCGCTGTTCCTGGCCGGGGCGGCCATGGTCGCCGCGCGGGTTACGCGCGGGTTGTGAAGGCCGCCCGCGCCGGCCCCAACGCCCCGAAGAGTTTGATGTCGACGCAGCAGCCGGCTCGCTGGCGCCCGGCGAGCCAGGCCTCGATGCCCTCCAGCGGCACCACATGGACCATGATGTCCTCGCTGGCGTCACCGCCACCGGGGCCGACGCGGCGCAATCCGGTCGCCAGGAACAGGTGGATGGTCTCCGGTGTCAGGCCGGCCGAGGAAGCGCCCTCGTAGAGGTAGGTCCAGTGGCGGGCCTCGAAGCCGGTCTCTTCCTCCAGTTCCCGCCGCGCGGCGACCTCAAGACCCTCGGCGGCGTCGTCATCGCCGACCAGTCCGGCGGGCAGTTCGATGCACGGCGCGGCCACCGCCGGGCGGTACTGCTCAACCAGCACCAGCTCGCCGGCGTCGGTGACGGCGATGACGCCAACGACGGCGGTGCCCACCGTCCGTTCGGCGATCTCCCATTTGCCACGCCGTATCAGCCGCAGGAAGCGGCCAGTGCCCAGGATTTCAACGTCGTCGCTCATCATACGCCCCAATTGCCAGTCGGGTTCCGGATAGCCGTTCCCGGGGGTGGCTGTCGACCGCCGGCACGATTGCTTCATCGCCGGAGCCTGTCGTAGAGGGAGTGTGTCCGGAGGCCCGCATGACCATTACCCCTGTCGATCTCGCATTGATGGATACCGACCTGGAGGCGTTCGCGACCGCGCTCGGCCGTTCCTATCAGCAATGCGGCTTCGCGGTCGTGGCCGGTCATGACCTGCCGCCAGCGCTGATCGACGGCACGCTGGCCTGCTTCCGCCAGTTCTTCGCGCGCGAGGAGGCGGCCAAGCGCCGCTACCATGTGCCGGGCGGGCATGGCCAGCGCGGCTACACGCCGTTCGGCGTCGAGACCGCCAAGGGGGCCACTGCCCATGATCTCAAGGAGTTCTGGCATGTCGGCCGGGAACTGCCGGCCGGCCACCCCTATCGCCAGTGGATGCCGGACAACCTGTGGGTCGACGACATCCCCGGTTTCCGCGCCAACACCTACGGCCTTTACCAGGCGATGGATGCCTTCGGCCGCCGGCTGCTGCGGGCGATCGCCTGCTTTCTCAGGTTGCCGCTGGACTGGTTCGACGACAAGGTGGACCTTGGCAACAGCGTGCTGCGCATCCTGCACTACCCGCCCCAGCCCGACGGCGCGGTGGCCGGCCACGTCCGCGCCGGCGCGCATGAGGACATCAATGTCATCACGTTGTTGCTCGGTGCTGACGAGGGCGGCCTTGAAGTGCTGGATCGCGAGGGGCGCTGGCTGCCGATCCAGCCGCCCGAGGGCTGTCTGGTCGTCAATATCGGTGACATGCTGCAACGCCTGTCCAACCATGTGCTGCCATCGACCACCCATAGGGTGGTCAACCCGGCGCCGGAGCGGATGCGTTTTGCCCGTTATTCGATGCCGTTCTTTCTCCACTTCAATCCCGACTTCCTGATCGAGACCCTGCCGGGCTGCATTGCCGCCGACAATCCAGACCGGTACCCAGAACCGATCACGGCGCAGGCCTACCTTGAGCAGCGGCTGCGCGAGATCAAGTTGATGTAACCGGCGGGCGGGGCCGGTGTGGGCCTCGCGGGGAATGTTGTCGATGCTTGTCGAGTCGCCTGAACGTCGCCGCGCCTACCGGCTGGGTCTGCTGATGGCGATGGCGGGCACGCTGATGCTGTCGCTCAAGCCGGTGCTGATCAAGATCGCCTTCGCCGAGGGTGCCAGTGCCGATGCCGTGCTGGCCTACCGTATGTTGCTGTCGTTGCCGGTGTTCCTGCTGGTCGGCGTGCATGCCTGGCGGCGACTGGAGGTCAAGCCGGCCGTGCGCGATCTGGTGCCGGCGATGGGGGTCGGGGTGGTCGGCTATTACGTCGCCTCCTACCTTGATGTGGTGGGGCTGCAATATGTCTCCGCCCAGCTCGAACGGCTGACGCTGTTTACGTATCCGGGCATCGTGGTGCTGGCGAGCGCGGCACTGGGGCGACAGCGGATCGCCGGCCGCACGCTGCTGGCGCTGCTGCTGACCTACGGCGGTCTGCTGGTGCTGTTCGGCGGCGACGTGCGTGCCGAGGGTAGCCGGGATGTCGTGCGCGGCACGCTGCTGGTGCTGGCCTCGGCCGTGGCCTACGCCATCTACCTCATGTTGAGTGGGCGGCAGATTGCCCGCCTGGGCAGCGCGCTGTTCACCGCCGTCGGCATGAGTGCCGCCTGCGTGATGATGATCGGCCATATCGCGCTGATCGATGGCCCGGCTGGCTTTGTGATCGGTGCGACGCCGCTGGCGTGGGTGGCGCTGGTGGCGCTGTTTTCCACGATCTTGCCGGTGTTCCTGGTGTCGGCGGCGATCGGTCGGGTGGGGGCGCCTGTCGCCAGCGTGGTGGGCTGCAGCGGCCCGGTCGCCACCAGTCTGGTGGCGGTGGCGGTGCTGGGCGAGCCCTTTGGTCCCCTGCATGCGGCGGGGCTGGCGCTCGCCTCGGCCGGCATGCTGTTGCTGGGGCGGTCGCGCTAGGTGAATGCACCGCCATCGTCGCGCGGACGCGTTGACGTTTACGTAAACGTCAACTAGAGTCCCGTCCATGAAGCCGCCGTCCGATTCCGCCTTCGCCGAATTGTCGTCTCCTGAGTCGTCGTGCGCGGCGGGGCAGGCATTCACCATCACCGACCTGGCGATGGAGTTCGGGGTTACGCCGCGGGCGATCCGTTTCTACGAGGATCAGGGCCTGATCAACCCCGAGCGGCGCGGTCAGAACCGGGTATACTCCAAGCGTGATCATGCCCGACTGGCCTGGATACTGAGGGGCAAGCGCGTCGGTTTCAGTCTGGCCGAGATTCATGAGATGATCGACCTTTACGACCTGGGCGACGGTCGGGTCACCCAGCGTCAGGTGACGTTGGCCAAGTGTCGGGCGCGGATTGCCGCGCTGGAGGAGCAGCGCCGGGACATCGATCACATGATCGAGGAACTGGAACAATTCTGCGTTACCCTCGAAACACTTGTCTTGCCGGGTTCAAAGACAATCTGAGGGTGCGCCCTCGTACAGAGGAGGAATACATGCCTGTCTACACAGCGCCTGTGCGGGATACGCTGTTTGTTCTCAACGACGTGCTGCATCTGGATCGCTATGCCAACCTGCCGGGCTTCACCGAGGCCACGCCGGACATGGTGGGGGCCATTCTGGAGCAGGGCGGGGCATTCGTGCAGGAGGTGCTGCACCCGTTGAACCAGGTGGGCGACGAGCATGGCTGCAAGCGGGCCGATGATGGTTCGGTGACGACGCCGCCGGGGTTCAGGGACGCTTATGCCCAGTTCGTCGAGGGCGGCTGGGGTACCTTGTCGGCGCCGACCGAGTATGGCGGTCAGGGGATGCCCCATGTCATCGCCACCGCGTTCGAGGAATACATGATTTCCGCCAATATGGCGTTCGCCATGTATCCCGGCCTCACCCATGGCGCCATCGCCGCCATCCAGGTGGTGGGGTCGGACGCGCAGAAGCGCAAGTATCTCCCGAACATGATCGCCGGTACCTGGACCGGCACCATGAATCTCACCGAACCGCATTGCGGCACCGACCTTGGCCTGCTGCGCACCAAGGCGGAAGAACAGCCGGACGGCAGCTACAGGATCACTGGCACCAAGATCTTCATCTCCGCCGGCGAGCATGATCTGGCGGAGAACATCATCCACCTGGTGCTGGCCAAGCGCACCGGCGCGCCCGACAACGTGAAGGGCATCTCGCTGTTCATCGTGCCGAAGTTTCTTGTCAACGACGATGGCACGCTGGGCGCGCGCAACGGCGTGACCTGCGGCGCGATCGAGAAGAAGATGGGCATTCACGGCAACGCCACCTGCGTGCTGAACTATGACGGCGCCACCGGCTATCTGATCGGCGAAGCCGAAAAGGGCCTGGCCGCCATGTTCATCATGATGAACGCGGCGCGTCTGGGTGTTGGCCTGCAAGGCCTGTCGCAGGGTGAGATCGCCTATCAGAACGCCGTCAAATATGCCCGGGAGCGACTCCAGGGCCGGGCGCTGACCGGTCCAGCCGACCCCTCCGCCAAGGCCGACCCGATCATCGTTCATCCCGACGTGCGGCGGATGCTGATGGACATGCGCGCCTGGAACGAGGGCGGCCGCGCGCTTATCCTGTGGGGCGCGCTGATGGTCGACCTCACCCACAAGGCGGCAAGCGAGGAGGAGCGCGAGCGCGCCAACGACCTGGTGTCGCTGCTCACCCCGGTCATCAAGGGCGTCCTCACCGACAAGGGTTACGAGGGCGCGACGCTGGCGCAGCAGTGCTTCGGCGGCCACGGCTACATCCGTGAGCACGGCATGGACCAGTTCGTGCGCGATGCCCGCATCGCCATGATCTATGAAGGCACCAATGGCGTGCAGGCGATGGATCTGGTTGGCCGCAAGCTGGCCCAGAACGGTGGCCGGGCGCTGCGCACCTTCCTTGAGATCGTTTCGGCCTATTGCGCCGAGCAGAAGACCGACGAGAAGATGGCGCCCATCGTCGAGCCGCTGGAGAAGGCGGTCGGCCAGTTGCAGGCGGCGACCATGTGGCTGATGCAGAATGGACTGGCCAACCCCAACAATGCCGGCGCGGCGGCCTACCCCTACATGCATCTGCTGGGTCTGGTGGCAGTCGGCCACATGTGGGCGCAGATGGCCCGCGCGAGCCTGGATGCGCTGGCCGCCGGTGCGTCCGATGTCGGTTTCCATGAAGCAAAGCTGATTACCGCCCGCCACTTTGCCGCCCGCCATCTGCCGGAGACGGCATCGCTGCGGCGCAAGATCGAGGCTGGCGCCGAGACCATCATGGCGCTGGCCGCCGACGTGTTTTGAACCTGAGTATCCATAGCCTTATTCAAACGAGGGAGAGACGACATGGCTGAGGCATATATCTACGACGCCGTGCGCACGCCGCGCGGCAAGGGCCGCCCTGACGGGTCGCTGCACGAGATCACCCCGATCCAGCTGGCAACGCAGGTGCTCCAGGCGGTGCGTGACCGCAACAACATCGATACCGCCGATGTCGACGACGTGGTGCTGGGTTGCGTGGCGCCGGTGGGCGAGCAGGGCTCCGACATTGCCCGCGTGGCCGTGCTCAATGCCGACTATGCCGAGACCACGGCGGGTGTGCAGATCAACCGTTTCTGTGCCTCCGGCCTTGAGGCGGTCAACATGGCGGCGGCCAAGGTGATCGCCGGTGAGGCGGAATTCGCCATCGGCGGTGGCGTCGAATCGATGAGCCGTATCCCGATGGGTTCCGACGGCGGTGCCTGGCCGATGGACCCGGCAGTCGCCTTCAAGACCTACTTCGTGCCCCAGGGCGTCGGCGCCGACCTGATCGCCACCAAATACGGCTTCAGCCGCGACGACGTGGACGCCTATGCGGTGGAGAGCCAGAAGCGTGCCGCCCGTTCGTGGGCGGAGAACCGCTTTGCCAAGTCGATCATTCCGGTGAAGGATGTCATCGGTGAGGTGGTGCTGGACCGTGACGAGCACATGCGCCCGGACACCGACATGCAGTCGCTGGCCAGCCTCAAGGCATCGTTCACCGACATCGGCGAGACCATGCCCGGCTTCGACCATGTGGCGCTGCTGCGCTATCCGGAAGTGGAGCGTATCAACCACGTCCACCACGCCGGCAACTCCAGCGGCATTGTCGACGGGGCGTCCGCCGTGCTGGTGGGCAACAAGGCAATCGGCGAGAAATACGGCCTGAAGCCGCGTGCCCGCATCAAGGGCATGGCCTCGATCGGCTCCGAACCGGCCATCATGCTCACCGGTCCGGCGCTGGTCAGCCAGAAGCTGCTGAAGCGGCTGGGCATGAGCGTTTCCGACATCGACCTCTACGAACTCAATGAGGCGTTCGCCAGTGTGGTGCTGCGCTACATGCAGGCGCTCGACATTCCCCACGACAAGATCAACGTCTGTGGCGGCGCCATCGCCATGGGTCATCCGCTGGGTGCCACCGGCGGCATGATTCTCGGCACGGTGCTCGACGAACTGGAGCGCACCGGCAAGGGAACCGCCCTGATCAATCTGTGCGTCGGCGCCGGCATGGGCACCGCCACGGTGATCGAACGCATTTGATGATGGGGCCGGGGCGCCGTCGCCCTTAGTCGGGTGGCGCGGCACACGGCCGATTATTCCGGGGAGTTTTTTCATGACCGAGACGATCAAGTTCGACCTCGATGCCGACGGCATCGCGCTGCTGACCATCGACGTGCCGGGGGTGACGATGAACGTCATCACGCCGGAGTTTCAGCGTGATCTCACCGCGCTGATCGAGAAGATTGCCGCTGACGAGGCGATCAAGGGTGCCGTCATCACCTCCGGCAAGGCCACCGGCTTCGTCGCCGGCGCCGACCTGAAGGGCATGAGCGGGGCCTTCGGTGGCGCGGGTGCCGGCGGTGGCGGCGGCAGATCGCGGGCGGCGGCGATGTTCGAGGCCGTTTCCACCCTCAACCGCATTTTCCGTCGCCTGGAGACCTGCGGCAAGCCGTTCGCGGCGGCGATCAATGGTCTGGCGATGGGGGGCGGCCTGGAGCTGTGCCTGGCATGTCACTACCGGGTGGTCGCCGACAATCCGAAGCTGCAGCTGGGTCTGCCGGAAGTACTGGTCGGCCTGCTGCCGGGGGCCGGCGGCACCCAGCGGCTGCCGCGTCTGGCGGGCGTGCAGGCGGCGCTGATGTATCTGGTGCAGGGCAAGTCGATGAGCCCGGCGGAAGCCAAGGGCATGAACGTGGTTCATGAGGTGGCGCCGGCGGACGAGCTGGTGGCGCGTGCCAAGGCGTGGGTGAAGGCGAACCCGAAGGCCGTGCAGCCGTGGGACGTCAAGGGCTTCCGGTTCCCCGGTGGCGTGGGCGGCATGAACCCCAATTTCGCGCAGACCTTCATTGGTGGCAACGGCATGATCACCAAGGAGACGCTGGGCAACTACAACGCCCCGCGCGCCATCATGTCGGCGGTGTTCGAAGGCACGCCGCTGCCGATGGACAAGGCGCTGAGAATCGAGAGCAAGTATTTCACCAAGCTGGCGCTCGATCCGCAGGCGATGAACATGGTGCGTTCGCTGTTCGTCTCCAAGCAGGCTGCCGAGAAGGGCGCCCGTCGTCCCAAGGGTGTCGAGAAAAGCCCGACCAGGAAGCTCGCCATGCTGGGCGCCGGCATGATGGGCGCGGGCATCGCCTATGTGTCGGCCAAGGCCGGCATCGAGGTGGTGCTGCTCGACCGCGATCTCGCGGCGGCGGAAAAGGGCAAGGACTATTCGCGCAAGCTGGTTGAGAAGGCCGTGAAGCGCGGCAGCCTGAGCCAGGACAAGGCCGAGGCCATGCTGGCGCTGATCAAGACCACCGACAAGTATGAGGACCTCGCCGGCTGCGACCTGGTCATCGAGGCGGTGTTCGAGGACCGTGGCCTGAAGGCGGATGTCACCAAGAAGACCCAGGCGGTGCTGGGCGCCGACACCATCTTCGGCTCCAACACCTCGACGCTGCCGATCACCGGGCTCGCCGAGGCGTGGGACAAGCCGGAGAATTTCATCGGCATCCACTTCTTCTCGCCGGTCGACAAGATGCCGCTGGTCGAGATCATCATGGGCAAGAAGACCGGTGACGCCGCGCTCGCCAAGGCGCTCGACTATGTGGCGCAGATCAAGAAGACGCCGATCGTCGTCAACGACAGTCGCGGCTTCTACACCTCGCGCTGCTTCGGCACCTATGTCACCGAGGGCTACATCATGGCCGGCGAGGGCATCAACCCGGCGCTCATCGACAATTGCGGTCGCCAGGCCGGCATGCCGGTGGGGCCGCTGGCGGTGGGCGACGAGGTGTCGATCGACCTGTCGTACAAGGTGAAGAAGCAGACCGCGGCGGACCTCGGCGACGCTTACAAGCCGACGCCGGGCGACAAGGTGGTCGACCGGATGTACGAACTGGGTCGCTTTGGCCGCAAGACCGCCAAGGGCTTTTACGAATACCCCGCCGACGGTGGCCGCAAGTTCCTGTGGCCGGGCATCGCCGAGGAATTCGGGCGGTTGCCCGACGATGAGCAGCCGACACCGGCCGAGGTCAAGAAGCGGCTGATTTTCCGTCAGCTCGTCGAGTGCGCGCGCTGCTATGAGGAAGGTGTGCTGGTCACGCCGGAAGACGGCGACCTGGGCGCCATCTTCGGCTGGGGCTTCGCGCCGTTCACCGGCGGGCCGCTCAGCCACATGGATACGCTGGGCATCGCCAATGTGGTGCGCGAGCTGGACGCGCTGGCGCAGAAGTACGGCGAGCGTTTTGCACCGCCCAAGCTGCTGCGTGACATGGCGGCCGCTGGCGAGACCTTCTACAGCCGGGCGGCGAAGAAGGCCGCCTGATCCCCGAAGGATATCGGGACAAGAGGCCCGTGGCACTGCCGCGGGCCTCTTTCGTCGTGGTGAGCGGCGGCGTGTCTACAAAGGATATTTGATCGCGCCGCTGTGCAGCAGCCGGATGACGTGCGAAATCAGTTTGCGGACCTGATCAAGTCGCGCGCCGTCGCCCAGCGGACCCTTGCTCATCAGAAGCCCCATGTGCGCGGCCATGGCGAAGTCGGACGCCAGCTGCAACTCATCCCAGCGATCCTTCCATTGCGGGAAGGATTTGACCATTTCCTCCGACCACAAGCGATCATAACGGGCGGCAGCGGCCTGGAAGTATTCGTTGAGCTCGGGGGCGGTGCGTGCGGCCACCGCCAGTTCTAGGTACGCGGCATACTCTCGCGTCTGCACACTTTTCCAGTACATGTCGGTGGCTTCCGCCACCGCCGCGCTGCCCAACGTGCGGCTCTTGCGGAAGTCGTCGAGAAAACGCTCCATACGCCGGTAGAAGGTGTAGTCCACCACACCCGCCACCAGCGCCATCTTGCTGGGAAAGTGATGCGCCATGGTGCCGCGCGAGACCTTGGCGGTTTGCGCCACCAGCTGTGTCGACAGCCCGGCATAGCCATGCGCGGTCAGGCAGTTGATCGCCGCTTCCAGCAACATCAGCTGCATCTCGGCGCTTTTGCGCTTTTGCCAGCTCGCGGACAAGTTGGCGATCGCCGCCGGTTGGATGCCGGAAAGCATGGCATCGGCCGCCACGTCGCGGGCATCGGTGGTCGTCACGGGCTCGGCGAGAGTTTTGGTCGGCGGCATTGTCACCTTGCGAATACGGGTCGGTCAATCTGCGTTGCGCCGGCGTCAAACTCATCGCGCCGACAGGCACTCATCAAAGTATGAGGATGGCCCCGCTATAGCAAACTGGTAAAACCGGCACAATTGATGGTTTCCGACAGAGGGGCCGATAAAAAGTGCCGGGGGAGGGTTGGCTGTGGTTGCTCGCACCAGTCTCCCTGGCCTGTCGCAACAATGACGCAGGGAGGAAAGTTTATGAATTACAGAGGGTTGAAGGCGACGTTGCTGTCCGGGCTGGCCGCTGCAACGCTGTTGCCGCCGGCGGCGGCGCGGGCCAATGATGCGGCGGAAGCCGCCGCGCAATCCGGGCCGGTTGGCATTGAGGATATTGTCGTCACGGCGCAAAAGCGCGCGGAGAATTTGCAGGACGTGCCGGTGGCCGTGTCGGCCTTCAGCGGCGCGGCCCTGGAGCGCACCTATGCCGCCGACCTCAAGGCGATCTCGGGCAGCGTGCCGAGCCTGGTGGTCACCAATGTCGTCAACGTATCGATGACCGCAGCCGTCAGCATCCGTGGCATCGGTGTCCAGGAGGCGGATGGTTTCATCGACCCCGCGGTGGGCGTGGTGGTCGATGGCGTCTATCAGGGTTCCAACACCACGGCCCTGCTTGATCTGTTCGACGTCGAACGCATCGAGATTCTGCGTGGCCCCCAGGGCACCTTGTTCGGCGCCAACACCATTGGCGGTGTCATCAACGTCATCACCAAACAGCCGACCGGTGAATTTGGCGGCGAGGGCAGGGTCACGGTGGGCAATTTTGGTCGTTTCGACGCCATGGCCGCCGTGAACATTCCCCTCAACGACAATCTGGCCGGCAAGATCTCGGTGATGCACAAGCAGTTCGATGGCTTCTACCGCGAGTATGAGAGCGGCAAGCGGACGGGCGGGCAGAATGTCACCACCGGCCGCGGCTACCTGAAGTACGACAACAAGTCCAACTTCAACGCGACGCTGGCGCTGGAATATGGCCGTGGCCGCAATGATTCGCCGCCGGTGGTCAATTACTCGGACTCCTCGATGGCACTCTACAATGTCGATGTGTCATTGCCGCTGGGCAGCAAGACGCACTACGTCACCACCAGCCAGACCTATAACTTCTCCGACTTCAACATCTACGGCGCCACACTGACGATGAACCTCGACGCTGGCGCGGCCGATATCGTCTCCATCTCCAATTACCGCGAGTTCAAGCTCGACGAGTGGACCGACCAGGACGGCTCGCCCGCGCAGCTCTACCATACCCGCCGCATCACCCGGAACTGGCAGGCCAGCCAGGAACTGCGCGCGACCATGGCGCCAACCGAGACGACCGAGCTGATGGTCGGCGCCTACTATATGGCCAAGAATTACAAGCTGGACTCGACCAGTTATGTGGATGCCTTTGTGCCGGGCCTCATCACCCTGCTGACAAACGATCAGGACGATGAATCGCTGGCGGGCTTCACCCAGGGATACTGGAACGCCACCGATCGCCTGCGCTTCCAGGCCGGGGTGCGCTACACCTGGCAGAAGAAGGACATGCATGTCACCACCGGCATCAATCTCGGTGGTCCCGACATTCCAGGGCTTGATGTGCGACGCGACAAGAGCTGGACACACTGGGGCTGGAAGCTGGGTGCCGATTACAAGGCGACCGACGACATGCTGCTCTATGCCAGCTATTCGCGCGGCTCCCACTCCGGCGGCTTCAACGGCCGCGTGTCGACAGCGCCCGACGAAATCGGACCCTATGATCCCGAGCATGTGGACGCCTACGAAGTGGGCCTGAAATCCGACTGGATGGATAAGCGGGTGCGCGTGAACGTGGCGCTGTTCTATAACAAGTACAGTGACATGCAGGTGGACCAGCTGTTCTATGAGGACAACCAGGCTCAAACGCGTGTGCTGAATGCGGCATCTTCGAAAATCAAGGGCGCCGAGTTTGAAGTGGTGGTGGTGCCGGTCGAGGGACTCACCCTGAATGGCTCACTGTCCTATCTCGACGCCCAGTACAGCAATTTCTTCCTCGATCTCGACGCCAATCCGGCCAATGGTCAGGAAGACGGGTCGCACCTGAATTTGCGCAATGCACCCAAGTGGCAAGGCTCGGTGGGCGCAACCTACACCATCGACGTCAACCCCGGCAGCCTGGCGCTGAACGCGCAGTGGAATCGCACTTCCCGGCGCGACACCGACACCCGCAACGGCACGGTCGGCATCATCGCGCCGATCAGTCTGATCAACGCCAGTATCAAGTACACCAGTGACGACGACCGCTGGTCGGTGGCGCTGTGGGGCAAGAACCTGACCGATGAACGACGCGTCGCTTCCGGCTTCTTCGCGCCGGGCGTGATGAACTTCGCGTCGAACACGGCGCCGCGCGAGGTCGCGGTCGAGTTCGGCTTCAAATTCTGATGGGGTCAGGCGACGGGCGGGGCCATGCCAACGGTCCCGCCCGCGTTCATGCGAGAGGGAGATAACAGATGCGCGCCGCAACCTTCATGGGCCAGACTCCGGCCGACCTGGACCCGCCCGTACGTGGCGATCCGATCACGGGTGATCGCTATTATTCGCAAGCATGGATGCGCGCCGAGTGGGAACGGGTGTGGACGCGGGTCTGGCACATCGGCGGCATGGCGGCGGACCTTGAAGAACCGGGCGACTATGTCGTCCACCACCTGATGAAGGAATCCGTCGTCATGATCCGCCAGCATGATGGATCGGTGAAGGCCTTCTTCAATGCCTGCAAGCATCGCGGCAACCGGCTCGCCCTCGGCGAATTCGGTGTCGGCAACGGCCTGACCTGTTCCTATCACGGCTGGCACTGGGGCATCGACGGCACGCTGGAGGCGGTACAGGACGTGTCGGATTTCCCGCAGGGAAACCCTTGCGGCAAGCTCCGGCTGAATGAAATTCCGTGCGAGACCTGGGGCGGGTTCATCTGGTTCAATATGGACAAGAATGCGCGGTCGCTGCGGGACTGGCTGGGCTTTGTCGTCGATCAGCTGGCACCCTATGGTATGGAGAAGATGACCCGCGTCGTCGCCCTGACGGCCGAGGTCGACTGCAACTGGAAGATCATTCGCGACAATTTCAACGAAGCCTACCACATCCCGACACTGCATCCGGAGATCGCCACACACATCGACGACGATCACGCCGACACCGTCTTTGAAATGTACCCCAACGGGCACAATCGCATGGTGATGAAGGGAGGCTGCCCGACCGGACGTCTGCTGTCCGACGTCGTGCAGGCGCCGCTGGACGATATTCTGCGGTTCTGGGAGCTGGACCCGGCGGAGTTCGCCGGGCGCCCGTCGGCGGCACGTCTGGCGCTGCAGAAGCAACGTCGCGCGCTGGCCCCGCTGAAAGGGTATCGTCACTACAGTGACCTCAGCGACAGCCAGTTGACCGACTATTATCACTACACGCTGTTTCCCAACGTGACCTTCACGATGGCGCCGGACGGCTTCCAGGTGCTGCGCTCCGAGCCGCACCCGACCGACCCGGAGAAATGCATTTTCGACCACTGGTACATGGCGCACCCGATTGTCGGGCGCGACAGCGTCGACGGCCCCACCGGTACGGTGCCGTTCGAGAAGGCGGCGCGGATCGTCTGCCGCCATGGCGACCGTACGCTGGGCGCGGTGGCCGACCAGGACCTGAGCGTCGCGGTCAGCCAGCAGCTGGGGCTGCATTCGCGCGGCTTCGAGGGCGGCTATCTCGCCGACCAGGAGAAGCGCGTGCAGCGCTTTCATGAAATCCTCAACGACCACATTGAGGGGCGGGCCTGACTGCCACCACCAACCTTGCTCATCTGCTGGAGACTGCCATGAATTTCTCAGGTCCGCTGGAAGACCGCATTGCGATTTACGAACTCAACTGGGCCTATGGCGACGCGGTGTGCCGTCGCGACAAGGCGGATTTCGCCGCCACCTGGGCCGACGATGGCATCTGGCACCTGCCCTGGGGTGAGCCGGTGCAGGGCCGCCAGGTGATCGCCGACTATTGGGCCGAGCAGATCGCCAATTATCCGTTCCACAATTTCGCCAGCTACACCGGCGCGCTCGCCATCGACGGCGACCGGGCGACGGGGCGGATGTGGACGACCGAGACGGTGCAGAACATCAAGGGCGCGACCGGCGTGGTGATCGGCCGCTACGATGATGAATATGTCAAGCGCGATGGCCGTTGGTATTACGCCAGCAAGCGGTTCACGCCGCTGCACGGTCTTGAAAGCATCGTCACCGATTGACGGCCGGGGAGGGCGCCATGACGGCAGGCACACGCAACCGCAAGGTCATGCAGAACTCGTGGATCGTCGCGGACATCGACGCCGCGGTCGATCGCTGGGTGAGAACGACCGGCATCGGGCCGTTTTTCCTGGTGCCGCGTCTGGAAATTCCGGGGCTGCTCTACCGGGGGCAACCCACCGATGCCATCGCCTCGATCGCGCTGGCCCAGGCCGGGGAGGTGCAGATCGAGCTGATCCAGCAGCACAATGACGCGCCGTCGGTGTATCGCGACATGGCGCCGGCCGGCGGCACCGGCTTTCACCACATCGCCTATTACTGCCACGACTACGACGCCGACCTCGCCGGTTTCGCCGCCGCCGGCCAGCCGGTGGCGCAGAGCGGCGCCTTTGCCGGCAAGCGCTTCTGCTACCTTGATACCCGCGCCAGCCTCGGCTGCCTGGTCGAGCTGATCGAACACAGCCCGGTGCAGCAAGACTTCTTCGCACGCATCGCCGCCGCAGCCGTTGCCTGGGACGGCCACGATCCGTTACGCCCCGCCTTCAGTTGAGCCCACACATCCCAAGGCCGTGTGACAGCAGCGTGATGCTGACGTGACGGTCGCTTGCCCCCGATCCTTCCCCAGGGTCGGGGGCTTTTTCTACGCCGGGCGCGGTGGCCGGGATGCATTTGTTGCGAAATGACGACAATCATGTGCCGTGACTGGCAACATTATGTTGCACTGGCGGCCGGTCTGATTGCTGGACGCCGTCACCGCAGGCCTTATGAGTCTGGCGAGTTTTCATTTGTGCCACAGTGACTAACCGGGTGCCCGTCGTGACCTGGATGCAAGACTATGATCCGCTCGCCAACGTCTGGCTGTCCGCAGCCGTGGCGGCGGCGCCCGTTGTCATCCTGCTGGTATCGATTGCCGTTTTGCGCCTGAGGGTTCATGTATCGGCACTGCTGGCGCTGGCGGCGACAATCGGCGTCGCAATACTGGTGTTCGGCATGCCCGCAGGGCTGGCAAGCCGGGCCGCCGCCTTTGGCGCGGCCTATGGATTGTTGCCCATCGGTTGGCTGGTCCTCAATGTGCTGTTCCTGTATCAGTTGACGCTGCGGCAGGGGTACTTTCAGCGTACCCAGGTTCAGATTGCGACCATAACCGACGATCGCCGATTGCAGCTGCTGCTGATCGCGTTCTGCTTCGGTGCCTTCTTCGAAGGATGCGCCGGTTTTGGCGCGCCGGTCGCCATCACCGCCGCGATGCTGATCGGCCTGGGTTTCGAGCCGCTGGCGGCCTCGCGCCTGTCGCTGATCGCTAACACCGCGCCCGTTGCCTTTGGCTCGCTGGGCACGCCGATCATCGCATTGTCAGCGGTAACCGGTTTGCCGGTGGAAGATCTCAGTGCCATGGTTGGTCGGCAATTGCCGTTCTTTTCCTTGCTGATACCGTTCTGGCTGGTGACGGCGTTTTCCGGATGGCGAGGTATGCTGGCGGTCTGGCCGCCGGTCGCGGTGGCCGCCGTGACGTTCGCGGTGCCGCAGTATCTGATCGCGACCTACCATGGTCCGTGGCTGGTCGATATCGGCAGCGCCTTATGCTCGATCCTGGCGCTTGTTGCCTTTCTGCGTGTCTGGAGGCCCAGGGATGCGACCGTCGACGACACGCCGGGGGCCACGGTGGCTGATGTGCCGGGCGCCATGCGCCGTCCCGACCTGAGTACGTGGACGCCGTGGCTGGTGCTGGTCGGCATGGTCCTGCTGTGGGGTACGCCGCAGGTCAGGGCAACTCTCGACGCCATCTGGAAGCTCACCGTGGCGGTGCCGGGGCTCGATGGAGCGGTGGTGCGGGTGCCGCCGGTGGTGTTGACGCCTCACCCGAAGGTTGCCGTGTTCTCGCTCAATCTGCTGTCGGCGACCGGTACGGGAATCCTGCTGGCTGCACTTCTGGCGGGAGTGGTCATGGGCGCATCGCCATTGGTGATGCTGCACACCTACGGCCAGACCCTGCGCCGGTGTGCCCTGCCGTTGGCGACGATCGCCATCATGTTCGCGCTTGGGTACGTCAGCCGCTATTCCGGGGCGGACAGTACAATGGGCTTCGCTCTGGCGACCACGGGCGCCTTTTACCCGTTCTTCGGGACGTTCATTGGCTGGCTGGGGGTTTCCGTCACCGGATCGGATACCGCCTCGAACGTGCTTTTTGGCGGCTTGCAGCGCTCGACGGCGGAACGGCTTGGCCTTGATCCGGTCCTGATGGCTGCGGCCAACAGCAGCGGGGGTGTGATGGGCAAGATGATCGATGCCCAGAGTATTGTTGTCGCCTCGACCGCCACTGGGCTGGTGGGGCGCGAAAGTGATATTCTGCGGTATGTTTTCTTTCATTCAGTCGCGCTGGTGACGCTGGTGGCCTTGCTGGTGTCGCTGCAAGCTTCCCTTTAGCCCGAAACGATCAGCCGTGATGCGCAAGCCCACCCGACACCAACTGACCAGCGCGCCGCCGTCGCCGCGCCAGACGCTGCTTGCCCTGTTCGAGGAAGCGCTTACCGCCATTTCCGCGCGGGAAGTGCTGCCGCCCTTCCTGCAACGCATGGGCGGCTATGAGCGGACGCTGGTGATCGCACTGGGCAAGGGAGCGGCGGAAATGGCCGCCGTCGCGGCCGAACGGCTTCCTGGCCGATTGAACGGTCTCGTCATCACCCGCGCCGGTCATGGGGTCAGTGACGGGCGACTGCCTTCCGGCATCCGGATGATGGAGGCCGGGCATCCGGTGCCGGACGCTGAAAGTATCGCAGCCGCCAGCGAGGCGCTCGCCATGGCCCGTGCTCTGGGGCCGAAAGATCGCCTGCTGATGCTGGTATCCGGCGGCGGATCGGCGCTGATGGCGATGCCGGCACCCGGAGTAACGCTAGCGGACAAACAGCTGCTCACCCAGAGTTTACTTCGCTCCGGTGCGACGATTTCGGAAATAAACTGCGTGCGTAAGCACCTCTCGCGAGTCAAGGGGGGGCGTCTTGCGGTCGCGGCGGCACCGGCGAAAGTGGTGACGCTGGTGATCTCCGACGTGCCGGGGGACGATCCGTCCTTTGTCGCCAGCGGGCCGACGGTGGCGGATCACACCACGCTGGCCGATGCCCGGCAGGTGCTGGATCGCTATGGCGTGGTCGTGCCGATGAGCGTGCGCGCGGCGCTTGAAGACGCCGGCAATGAAACGCCGGAAGCCGATTCCCTCGGCATCGCGGGCGGCGAGACCCACATCGTCGCCTGCGCGCGCGACGCCCTGGCCGCCAGCGCGCGGCTGGCGGAGTCGCTGGGCTACAAGGTTACCGATCTTGGCGATCGATTGCAGGCGGAAGCGCGTTATCTGGGCGCCGGTCATGCCGGGCTGGCGCTGCGGCTGGCCGCCGACGGGCAGGCCCATGTCATCCAGTCGGGCGGCGAGGCAACCGTTCGTGTCACCAATCCCGACGGCTGCGGCGGACGCAATCTGGAATATCTGCTGGGGCTGGCGATCGTGCTCGATGGCGCGCCGGGCATCCATGCCATCGCCTGCGACACCGATGGCATTGACGGCACCGAGAACAGTGCCGGCGCCATTATCGGGCCGGACACCCTGGCGCGGGCGGCGGCGCTGGGCCTCGACCCCCATGCCGCCTTGCAGCGCAACGAGAGCTATCGCTTTTTCGAGCAGCTCGGCGACCTCGTCGTCACCGGACCGACACGCACCAACGTTAATGACTTCCGGGCGATTCTCATCGAGGCGCGCCCGGACATCGCGGGCTGACGGCACCGCCGACGGACGGCGGCGTTCGGCCATTGCCGGCAAAGGAGTGACCATGTCCGTGGCGTTCAATCGTCGTACCCTGCTGCAGGCGGCGGCTTTCGGCACCGGTGTGCTGCTGTGCGGCCGGTCGCTGCAGGCCTGGCCGCTGACCGGCTTCACCCACAGCGTGGCGAGCGGAGACCCCGATCAGCAGTCGGTGACGCTGTGGACGCGCTATGTGCGGCCCGGCGCGAGCGAGAGCCGCCTGGCGGTCGAAGTGGCGCGCGACGAGCGGTTCGCCGATATCGTCAGCCGTGGCGAGACAGTGGCGAGTCTCGGCAACGATTTCTGCGCCCACGCCCGGCCGACCGGGCTGGAACCCGGCGCCTGGTACTTCTACCGCTTCATCGCCCCCGACGGCCAGGTGTCGCCGACGGGGCGCACGCGCACGCTGCCGCAAGGCCCGCTCGACCGCTTCCGCATCGCGGTGATGACCTGCTCCAACATCACCTCCGGCTGGTTCACCGCCTACGGCCATGCCGCCGCCCGCGACGATCTCGACCTCATCGTTCATCTGGGTGACTACATCTATGAATCGCCGGTCAACCGGGCCGACGCGCTGCCGGCGCTGGCGGCCGGGCGAAATGTCCAGCCGCGTCATGAGGCGGTGACTCTGGCTGACTACCGACTTCGCTACGCCAGCTATCGCGCCGACGCCGATCTGCAGGAACTGCATCGCCGCTACCCCTTCGTGGTGATGTGGGATGACCACGAGACCGCCAACGACAGCTGGACGGATGGCGCCAAGAACCACGATCCGGCCGAGGAAGGGCCGTGGCCGGCGCGCAGGGCCGCCGGCATCAGGGCATTTTACGAATGGCTGCCGATGCGACCGCGTCCCTACAGCCGTTACCGGATTGGCGATCTGGCGACGCTGTTCCGCCTGGAGACGCGATTGATCGGCCGGACTCAGCCCCTGAATCCCGAGCCGGCACTGGCGATGGCGCGTGATCTGCCGGCGGCGGTCGCGGCGTTTATCGACGGGCCCCTCGCTGATCCGTCACGAACGTTGCTGGGGCCCGAGCAGATGCAGTGGCTGGCAGATGGCCTAGCTGAATCCACGGCGGCCGGCGTGCGTTGGCAGGTTCTCGCCCAGCAGGTCGTCGTCGGCCCCCGTCGCTTGCCAAGGGTGACGGATGCGTGGTTCACGCCGGAGACCCTGCTGCCGGAAAAAGCGCGTCAGCAACTGGATCTTGCCGTCAGGCTGGCTGATCTGGGCATGCCGATGAGCCTTCAGAGCTGGAGCGGCTATCCGGCGGAGCTCGAACGGATGCTGCGCGCGGCGCGTGCGGCACGGGCCAACCTCGTGACACTCAGTGGGGACAGCCATAACGCCTGGGCCTTCGATCTCGAACTTGATGGTGGCCCGGTGGGCATTGATCTGTGCGTTCATGCGGTGTCCTCGCTGGGGCTCGACAAACGCTTCAGCGGACGCCCCGATGTTATCGCCAATGCGTTCATTGCTGCCAGCCCCGCGCTCAGGTGGTGCGATACCAGTCGTCGTGGCTACATGATGACCGAGTTGACCCGCGACCATGTCAACAATGAATGGCTTTTCTTGCCTTCGCGTCAGGAGCGCTCCCTGACGGTAACAGGACGTCATATCATGCAGGCGCCGTACAACGCCCGACGGCTTGCCTGACCTCGACCGGGCATCAATCTGCTCCCACCACGGGGGTGGCAGGGGCACGGCGTTGCGGCGTTGGCCGTCGCGCGGCGGCGGCAAAGGCGGGTCGCAGCCTGTCGACAAGAAAATCAATCAGTGCGCGTACATGCGCCGGGATCACTTCGTGGCGCGGGAAAACCGCGAAGAAACTGTGCGGCGCCAGTTGCCACTGCGGCAGCAGCGCGACCAGCTGGCCGCTGTCGGCGGCATGACTCGCAAGGAAGGTTGGCAACGCGGCGATGCCCAGCCCCGCCACCACCGCTTCACGCAGCAGCAGAAGGTCATTGCAGGTCAGTCGCGGCGTGAACTCGACGTCGAACTCGCCGGCATGGCTTGATAGACTCCATTTGTGCCGCGCATCGTTCGTGCCCGTCGCCAGCAGGTCGAACCGCGGCAGATCGACGTGACTTTGCGGCATGCCGTGGCGTTCAAGATACCCTGGTGCCACATAAAGGCGATAGGTCGCTTCTCCCAGTTTGGTAGCCGTGAGCGAAGACTGGGCAAGGGGGAGGGAGCCCGCGACGATGGCAAGGTCAAAGCCGCCACGCAGAAGATCGACCTGCTCGCTGGTGACGACGCATGACAGCCGGACATCGGGATAGAGCTCCAGATAGGCCGCCAGCAGCGGGCCGAGCAGGCTGCGGTCGAGGTCGTGCGGCACCGCGATGCGCAGCAGGCCCTGGGGATGGCTGTGCTGCTGACGTAGCGCACGTTCTCCGTCACGCAGGACACCGATGCATCGCAAGCTGTAGTTGTAGAAGAGGGTTCCCTGTTCTGTCAGTGTGACGCTGTGGGTGCTGCGCCGGATCAGTTGCGCGCCCAGTTGTTCTTCCAGCCGGCTCAGGCGACGACTGACGGTCGATTTCGGGAGGCCGAGAGCCCGGCCGGCCTTGGTGAGATTTTCGTGCTCGACGACCTTGATGAACACCATGAGGTCGTGAAATTCGATCAGTGACTCCATTGCCGCCGGTCTCCGCTGCGGGTTCCAGATTCCTGGGTTGCGTTGCGTTTCAGTGTAACGGGCGGATGCCCGCCGGGATGTTCCCTTGATGGCAACGTTGTGTTGCATTTTGATGCTCGGCCAACGTCATCAAACCTCCATCTCCAGCACGGATTTAGCCTCATCCAGTCGCTACACCTGCCGGAGAACGACCAATGACCAATATCCACCTGGCCGCCGCGCGCGGTCGTCAGTTCGTCAAGATGGCCGCCCTGTTGTCCGTGTGCTTGCCGGCGCTTGTTCATGCGGCCGACCTCCATGGTGTCGTCACCAACGCATCGCTTGGTCGTCCCGCCAACGGCGCTCGCGTGGTGGTGGGCGATGGCGCCTATCAGGCGATGACGGAACAGGACGGCCGCTATCGCATCAGCGGCATGAAGGCGGGCACCTATACGGTGCGGGTGGAACAGCCAGGTTACGAGGTCGCGACCGGCTCGGTGACTGTCAGTGACGAGCAGCCGGCATCGCTGGACGTGCAAATCCGTCTGCCCGCGATGAGCTCGGCGGAAGATATTCTCGTCCAGGGCTCGCGGGCTTCGCGCCTGCTGGCGATCGAACGCAAGATGTCGCTGCCGACCATCGCCGACGTGGTGTCGGCCGACCTGATCGGCAAGCTGCCCGATTACAACACGGCGGAGGCCTTGCAGCGGCTGCCGGGCGTTTCCGTCGAAACCGACCAGAGCGAGCCGCGCTATGTGGTCATCCGCGGCGTCGACTCGAATTTCAACCAGGTGACCGTTGATGGCAACCTGGTCGGCATCCCGGAGGCCGAGGGCCGCCGCGTCGCGCTCGACACCATTCCCTCCGACCTGGTGGCGGCGATCGAGGTGGTGAAGGCGGTGACGCCGGATTATGACGGCAACGCGCTGGGCGGCAGCATCAACATCGTCACGCCGACCGCGTTCGACCGCAACGATGACTTCTTCTACGCCACCGCCAAGACCGCCTATGGCGACATGGCGGACAAGTTTGGCTACGGCGGCAGCGCGACCTACGGCACCAAGTTCGGTGCCGACGACCAGTTCGGCGTCGTGGTGGCGGCGAGCTACCTCAAGCGCTACATCCACAGCCAGCTCTTTGACGCGCTGGGCTGGACGCAGATGGACGAGGATCATCTGGCGCCGACCGAGGTGGTGATGTTCGACTACAGCATCATGCGCGAGCGCATCGGCGCCATCGCCAATTTCGACTGGCGCCCGAACGACGATGTGCGGGTCTACGTCCGCAACATCTACAACGAGTTCACCGACCATGAAGGCCGTGATCAGCTCGACTGGGTGATCGCGCGCGGCACCACCACCTTCCCGTCGGATACCGAGGTCAGTTTCTCGCGCGGCCGCGCCACCCGCGAGTTCCGCCAGAACAACCAGACCCAGAAGCTCTATAATATCTCGCCGGGCGCCGAACTGAAGTTCGGCCAGTGGGGTGTCGATCTCAACTACACCTATGCGCATGCCCAGGAGCATACGCCGGTGCGCGACGACATCGAGTTCCGTTCCGGTGACGTGCTCTCCAGCACCATCGACGTCAGCGGCGAGTTCCCGGTGTTCGTGGACTACAACACTGCGGTCAATGACCCGGCGGCCTTCCCGCTGCGGCGGATTCGCATGCGCTCGGAGGAGATTGACGAGAACCTGCACACCGTGCGGGCCGATTTCCGCTATGATCTCGACGGCATGGACAACAGCTTCCTGAAGTTCGGCGCCAAATACATCGATCGCAAGAAGACCCGCGACAACCGTCAGAGTGTCTATCTGCCAACCTCGCCGGTGACCTTCGCGGATACCGGCGGCGCCGGCGCTGACATCGACGGCTACTACGATGGCGAATACACTTTCGGGCCGAGCATGGACTACGATCAGGTCATGGCCTACTTCTTCCGTGACAATCCATCGCGTCTGTCGCTGGATGCGGCGGCCACCGCGAAGAACGATTACGCACTGGATTACAACATCCGCGAGCGCATCTACGCCGGCTACGGCATGGCCAACATCCAGTTCGGCGATCTGACCGTCATCGGCGGCGCGCGGGTGGAAAAGACCAAGGGACGCTACAATGCTTTCGCCATCCGCGACTCCGATGGTAATGGCACAGTGGAGGAGTCCGACTACACGCCGCTGACGTTCCATACCAGCTACACCGACGTGCTGCCCAGCTTGCACATGAATTATCGGCTCCAGCAAAACCTGCTGTTGCGCGCCGCCTGGACCAACACGGTCGGCCGGCCCAACTATGACGCGCAGGTGCCGACGTTCGAGGAGGAGGATGGCCAGGGTTCCGCCGGCAATCCCGATCTCAAGCCCTACAAGTCGATGGGCCTCGACCTGTCGCTTGAATATTATCCGGACGCCGAGAGTGGTCAGTCGCTGGCGGGGGTGTACAAGAAGATCTATAATCCGAACTTAGCCCGCACCCTCTATAACACCAGCTTCGCCGGTGTGGCGCTGACTTCGCTGTCGCAGCCGCAGAACGCCAATTCCGGCGAGATCCTGGGTATCGAGTTCAACGCCGTGCGGCGGTTCGATTTCCTCCCCGAGCCGCTCAATGGCTTCGGCATGTCCTTCAATGCCACCTATGCCGACTCCAGTGTCGACGTGCCCGGTCGCGAAGATGACGACGTGCCGTTTTTCCGGCAGTCAAAATGGCTCGTCAACGCGGCGCTGTTCTATGAGAAGGGCCCGTTTGAAGCACGTTTCTCGATCAATTATCGCGACGATTACCTGGCAAGCATCGGCGCATCGACGCTGAGCGACGTCTATATCAAGAATCGCCTCGTCATGGATGCTCGCGCCAGCTACCGGATCAACGACAACTTCGAGGTCTTCGGCTCGATCGCCAATATCGGCAGCGAACCGTCGGTGCGTTCGTTGAACGCGATCGGCAAGCTTGAGGCGGAGGAGCGTTATTCCTTCACCGCGGACCTCGGCGTGAGCGTCAAATTCTGACATGCCGCTGTCTGTTGCGTAAGGCGGTGCGAGGGTGGGCGGTCCGAAAGGGCCGCCCGCGGTCGTCTATCCGGAGGGGGAGGGCGCGAACGATGTACAAGGCGATGATGTTGGGTGGTCTCTGGCTGTCGGTGGTCAGCGCTGCCGCCGGCGCACCGGCCGAGCCGTTCGCAACGCTGGCGACGGCCCCGGTGGTGCAGCGTCTGGCGACGCAGGAGGCAACCCAGGGCGTCGCGTCGGACGGCGCCTATCTCTATGCCGTCGGCAACAGCGAGATTGGCAAGTATCGACGCAGCGACGGCCAGCGGGTGGCGCACTGGCAGGGGGAGGCGCAGCGCTTTCCCCACCTCAACAGCTGCACGATTGTCGAGGCCGAACTGGTGTGCGCTGCCTCCAACTATCCGGCGGTGCCGCAACTGAGCCGGGTGGAGGTGTTCGATCGCGACAGCCTGGAGCACAAGCGCACGGTCGACCTGGGGGCACAGCCCGGTTCGTTGACGGTGATGGATCGCCACGACGGCAAGTGGTGGGCGGTGTTCGCCAACTATGACAGCAAGGGCGGGGCGCCCGGGCGGGACCATCGCCAGACGCTGCTGGTGCGCTTTGACAACGCCTTTCAGCCGGAAGCACGCTGGAGCTTTCCGCCGGCGGTGCTGGAGCGATTCGCGCCCAGGAGCTGCTCGGGCGCCAGCTGGGGGGCGGACGGGCGGCTCTATGTCTCCGGCCACGACCGGCCGGAAATTTACGTCATGACCGTGCCGGAAAGCGGCGGTGAAATGGTGTTGCAGGCGATCGTGCCGGTGACCACCGGCGGCCAGGCCATCGACTGGGATCCGCAGGCACCGGAGCTGCTGTGGAGCATTGCTCGCACCGGCCGCGCGGTGGTCGCCCACCGTATCGCCATGCCGCAATGACGTGCCAGGGCAATTGATCATATAAACAGATTGAAATAATCAAAATAATTGCTTTGACGGATTGATTGTCCGCGCGCACAGCTGTCCGCCACCAGGAGGCGGCTGTGACGCTTGAACAATTGCGTATCTTCATCGGCGTGGCCGAGCTTGAGCACATGACTCGGGCGGCGGCGGCGCTCAACGTCACCCAGTCGGCGGCCAGCGCCGCCATCGCGGCGCTGGAGGCGCGTTACGGCGTGGCGCTGTTTCATCGTGTCGGCCGGGGGATCACGCTCACCGACGCCGGACGCCTGCTGTTGCCGGAAGCCCGCGCGGTACTGGACCGGGCCGCGAGCGCCGAGCAGGCGCTGGCGGACTACGCCGGGCTGCAACGCGGCACCCTGCAACTGGTGGCCAGCCAGACCATCGCCAGCTACTGGCTGCCCGTCCGCCTGGCCGCCTTCCGGCAGCACTATCCGGCCATCGCGATCAGTCTGGCCATCGCCAACAGTGCCGGCGCCGCCGAGCAGGTGGGGCAGGGACAGGCCGACCTCGGCTTTGTCGAAGGCGAGATCGATGATCCCGCGCTGGCGCACTGGGAGATCGCCCGGGACCAGCTGGTGCTGGTGTCGGCGCTGCCGGCAACAACGGTCGACACCGCCTGGCTGCTGGCGGCGCGCTGGATCATGCGCGAACAGGGGTCCGGGACGCGCTCCAGCTTTGACACGGTCTTGCAGGCGCGTGGCATCGACCCTGCCCGGCTCGACGTCGCCCTGACATTGCCGTCCAACGAGGCGGTGCGCACCGCCGTCGAAGCGGCGGCGGGCGTTGCCGTGCTGTCGGCGCTGGTGGTGGCGGACGCCCTGCGGGCCGGCACGCTCCACGCGCTGCCGCTGGACCTGCCGCCACGCCGCTTCTTCGGGCTGCGGCACAAGGAGCGCTATCGCAGCCGGGCGGCCGACGCCTTGCTTGACCTCATCCAGCGCGGAGATCGGTTGTGAACGTGGAATCGCGCCTTGACGGGCTTCTGCCACGGCCCCTGCGGCATCTGGATCGACCGCTTGATGTCATCCGCCATTTCACCCCCAACTGGTTCGCGGCCACCATGGGCACGGGTATCCTGGCGCTCGCCTTGCCCCAGGTGCCGGGTGCCGGTTCGGCGCTCCATGCGCTGGGGGAGGCGTTGTGGATGGGCAACATCGCCCTGTTCAGCCTGTTTGCCTTGCTGTACGCGGCGCGCTGGCTGCTGTTCGGGGCCGAGGCACGGCGCATCTTCGGTCACAACACCGTGTCGATGTTCATCGGGACCATCCCCATGGGCCTGTCGACCCTGCTCAACGGCCTGCTCACCTTCGGGGTGGGCCGGTGGGGGGCGGAGGTGCTGCCGCTGGCCCAGTACCTCTGGGGGCTCAATGTCGCCATGGCGCTGGCGTGCGGCGTGGGCATTCCGTTTCTGATGTTCACACGTCAGGAACATGCGCTGGATGGCATGACGGCAGTCTGGCTGTTGCCGGTGGTCGCGGCGGCGGTGGCGGCCACCACCGGCGGCGTGCTGGCGCCGCAGCTGGAGGGGCAAGCGGCCTTTGTGACGCTGATCGTCAGCTATGCGTTGTGGGCCTGTTCCATTCCCATCGCCTTTGGCATCCTGGTCATTCTCATTCTGCGCATGGCACTGCACAAGCTGCCGCCGGCCAGCATGGCCGCCTCCAGCTGGTTGACGCTCGGGCCGCTGGGTACCGGCGCGCTCGGGCTGCTGGTGCTGGGGCAGGCGGCGCCGGCCATTCTTGACGCGCGCGGGCTGGCGGAAGCCGGTGCGGTGGCGCAGGGGATTGGACTGGTCGGAGCGCTGATGCTGTGGGGGTTCGGGCTGTGGTGGCTGCTGCTCGCCTCGCTGATCACGGCCTGCTAC
>CAUJIW010000013.1 GCA_963205175.1 Pseudomonadota bacterium | reverse complement strand
AGGCCAGGTCAGCTTCGCCGTGATCGCCTCGACTCTGGTGGTGATCGCCGTGTTCGTGCCGGTGATCTTCATCGGCGGCAACACCGGCCGCCTGTTCAGGGAACTGGCGGCGACCATGATCGGGGCCGTCGGCGTGTCGCTGATCGTCTCGCTGACGCTCACGCCCATGATGTGTTCCAAGATCCTGTCGAGCCAGCGCCGGCCGAGCCGCCTCAACCAGTGGGTCGATGGCGCCATGACCCGGCTGGGCGCCAGCTACCGCCGTCGCCTTGGCCTGCTGCTGGAGCGATTCTGGATTGTCGTCGCTGCCGCCGTGGGCATCCTGGTGCTCACGGTTGCCGGCCTGGCGCTGCTCAAGGGCGAACTGGTGCCAGAGGAAGATACCGGCCTGGTGTTCATCAATGCCACCGGCCCGGAAGGCCTTGGCTACGACAAGCTGCTGGCCGACATGCTTGAGGTAGAGCGCCGGCTGATGCCCATGACCGGTACTGACGGCCCCGTCCACCGGCTGGTCATCCGCACGCCCGGCAACTTCGGCAACACCGCCGATTTCAGCACCGGTGGCGGCACCCTGGCCCTGAAACACTGGAACGAGCGCGATCAGACCACCAAGGAGGTCATCGAGGAGATCAAGCAGCGGCTGAACGACATGCCAGGCATGCGCACCAACGCCAACCAGCGTTCCTCGCTGGGCGGCCGCGGCCGGCCGGTGCAGTTCGTCATCGGCGGCTCGTCCTTCAGCGATCTGGCGCAGGCACGTGATGCCATCATGCTGGCGGCGGAATCCTACCCCGGCCTGGTCGGGCTGGATGCCGACTACCGCGAGACCAAGCCGCAACTGCTGATCGACATCGACACCACCCGTGCCGCCGATCTCGGTGTTTCCGTCACCGCCATCGGCGAGACCCTGCAGACCATGATGGGTTCGCGCAAGGTCAGCACCTACACCGACCGCGGCGAGGAGTATGACGTGCTGGTGCAGGCGCAGCGTGGCGACCGTCTCTCGGTGCGCGATCTTTCCAACACCTACGTACGATCGCTGACCACCAACGAGTTGATCCCGCTCTCCAATCTGGTGCGGATGCGCGAGACGGCGGACGCTGGCACGCTGGGCCGCTACAACAAGCTGCGCGCCATCACCCTGGAGGCCAACGTCGCCCCCGGCTACTCGCTGGGCGAGGTACTGGACTTTCTTGAAGCGGAGGCCCTCAAACAGCCTGCTGTCGCCGCGGTCGGCTACAAGGGCGAGTCCCGCGATTACCGCGAGTCCGGCTCATCGCTCACCTTCGCGCTGATTCTGGCGATCGTCGTCATCTATCTGGTGCTGGCGGCCCAGTTCGAGAGCTTCATCCATCCGGTGACGATCATCCTCACCGTGCCGCTGGCCATTGGCGGCGCCGTCCTCGGACTGCATCTGATGGGGGCGACCCTCAACATCTACAGTCAGATCGGCATCATCATGCTGGTCGGTCTGGCGACCAAGAACGGTATCCTGATCGTCGAGTTCGCCAACCAGCTGCGCGACGCGGGACGGACCGTCACCGAGGCGATCCAGGAGGCCGCCGAGCGGCGACTTCGCCCGATCCTGATGACCTCCATCGCCACCGTCGCTGGCGCGCTGCCGCTGATGCTCGCCGGCGGCGCCGGTGCGGCCTCCCGCCAGGCCATCGGCATCGTCATCGTCTGGGGCGTGTCCATCGCCACCGTGCTGACACTGTTCCTGGTGCCGGTCTTCTATCGCCGCCTGGCACCGTTCACGCGGTCGCCGGACGCCGTGTCGCGCGATCTCGACGGTCAGCTCGGGCACCAGGAGGCTGCCCCGGCAGAGTGATACCAGGTGCCGGCGGCCGCGCCGTAACGATTGCACCGGTCTGCGCTGCCCGGCATCATGGCGTCGGTGGATGAGGCATGAGGGGACTACGGGCATGACCACATCGTCATGGTGGCGCGTACTCGGCGCGCGTCTGCGGCGCGCCGGCGTGGCGGCGTCCGGCGACACTCCGGCGCCGGAATCCCCCGCTCCCGACATCGCCGCAGCCGCTCCGGGTGCGGACTGCGACGTCGCGACCCGTGTCGACATGCTGATGCGCGCCGCCGACATGCACCTGCGCCGCGCTGTCGCGCTCGCCGAGACCGAATGGAAGGTGACCATCCTGTTCTGGGGCGGCATGGTCACCACCGGCATCTCCTTCATCGCCTATTCCAGCGGCTCCTCGCCACCGATGGCCAACTACATCGCCTACAGCGACTGGGTATTCTTCCTTGCCTACATGCTGGCCGCCGGCGTGTTCCTTTTCGGCTTCAGCATCAACCAGGCGACCTCGATCATCGAGGAGCGGCGACAGTATCAGGCCTGCCAGAACGAGGCTGCGGCGCTGGCCGGCGTCACCGCCCGCGCCCGCACCGGCGGCCAGCTCGCCGATCCTCAGGCACCGCTGCACTGGACCCTGTTCCTGCGCAGCAAGGTGTGGACCACCAAGGCGATGGCCACCTACTTGTTTATCACCGGGGTCTGGATTTCCTCCCAGTGGCTGGCGCATGGCCGGGTGGCACTGGCCGGTGGCGCCGGACCGGAAGCCGAACACTTTCCCAATCCGGCGTGCGCCTTCGCCGACTGCCACATGGACAACAGCTTCGACTGGAATGATTCGCTGGAGCCCGGCACCTGGCTGTGGCTGCTGGGCTTTCTGCTGGTGACGTTCCTGTTCGTGCGAAGCTTCCGTGCAGGTGATCGCTGACAGCGGCGGGCGGCGGCGCTAGTTTGGCGGCCATGACCGAGTCGCCGTTCGTCCACCTGCGCGTCCATTCCGCCTATTCGATGCTGGAAGGCTCGCTGCATGCCGGCGACATCGCCAAGCTATGCGCCAAACACCGGATGCCGGCAGCGGCACTGGTGGACCGCAACGTGCTGTTCGGCGCCATGGAGTTTTCCGACTATCTGATGGACAAGGGCGTGCAGCCGATCATCGGCGTGCTGCTGGGTCTGCTGCGGCCGGGCAGCGACAGCCACCCCATCCACGCCAAGCCGACCTTCGACAGCCTGGTGCTGCTGGCCCAGAACCCGACGGGCTATGCCAACCTGATCCGGCTGGTGTCGCGCGCCCACCTCGACGTGCAGCCGCACGAACCGCCGCATGTGCGGCTGGAAACGCTGGAGGGCTGCACCGACGGGCTGATCTGCCTCACCGCCGGCTATGAGGGCGCGGTCGCCCGCCTGCTCGCCGACGGCCAGGACGATGCCGCGCGCGACTATCTGGCCCGGCTGAAGCTGCTGTTCCCGGGCCGGCTGTATATCGAGCTGACCCGGCTGGGGGACGCGGCCGAAGCCGTCGCCGAGCCCAAGCTGCTGGATTTCGCCGATGCCTTCGACCTGCCGCTGGTCGCCACCAACCCGGTGCTCTACCCCGCCCCCGAGTTCCACGCCGCGCACGACGCCATGCTGTGCATCGCCGACTCGGCCTATGTCGACGCGCAGGAGCGCCGCCGCTCCAACCCGGAGACCTGGTTCAAGTCGCCCGCCGACATGGCGACGCTGTTCGCCGACGTGCCGGAGGCGCTCGTCAACACCGCGGTCATCGCCCGACGCTGCGCCGTCGCCGCCCCCAGCCGCAAGCCGATCCTGCCCAACTACGCGCCCGGCACCTCGGAGGCCGAGGTGCTCGCGGAGATGGCGCGCAAGGGCCTGATGGCGCGGCTGGAGAAACATGTCTATGCGCCCGACGACGATGCGGCCGCCCGCGAGGCCAAGGGCCGCCCCTACTGGGAACGGCTGGACTACGAGGTCGGCATCATCACCCAGATGGGCTTTCCCGGCTACTTCCTGATCGTCGCCGACTTCATCCAGTGGGCCAAGGACAACGGCATCCCGGTGGGGCCGGGCCGCGGTTCGGGCGCCGGCTCGCTGGTCGCCTGGGCGCTGACCATCACCGACCTCGACCCGTTGCGGCTGGGCCTGCTGTTCGAACGCTTCCTCAACCCGGAACGCGTGTCGATGCCCGACTTCGACATCGATTTCTGCGAAACCCGGCGTGGCGAGGTGATCCGCTACGTCCAGCGCAAATACGGCCACGACCAGGTGGCGCAGATCATCACCTTCGGCAAGCTCAAGGCCCGCGCCGTGGTGAAGGACGTCGGTCGCGTGCTGCAGATGTCCTACGGCCAGGTCGACGCGATCTCGAAGCTGATCCCCAACAACCCGGCCAACCCGATGACACTGCAGGAGGCGCTCGACGCGGTGCCAGAGCTGCGCCACAAACGGCATCAGGAACGCGGTGCCGACAAGCTGTTCGACGTCGCGCTGAAGCTCGAAGGCCTGTATCGCCACGCCTCGACCCACGCCGCCGGCGTGGTGATCGGCGACCGGCCGCTCGACCAGCTGGTGCCGCTGTACCGCGATCCGCGATCCGACATGCCGGTCACCCAGTTCGACATGAAGTGGGTGGAAAAGGCCGGTCTGGTGAAGTTCGACTTCCTCGGCCTGAAAACGCTCTCCGTGCTGCAGCGCGCCGTCGACCTGCTGAAGAAGCGCGGCATCGCGCTCGATCTGTCGAAAATCCCCTGGGACGACCAGGGCGCCTTCGATCTGCTGGCCCGGGGCGACACCGTCGGCGTGTTCCAGCTCGAAAGTGAAGGCATGCGCCGCACGCTGGCGCTGGTGAAGCCGGACAAGTTCGAGGACATCATCGCGCTGGTCGCGCTCTATCGCCCCGGCCCGATGGACAACATCCCGACCTACGCCAACCGCAAGCACGGCGCGGAAGCACCGGATTATCTCCACCCGTGGCTGGAGGAGGTGCTGGCGGAAACCTACGGCGTCATCATCTACCAGGAACAGGTGATGCAGATCGCCCAGATCCTCGCCGGCTACAGTCTCGGCGAAGCCGATCTGCTGCGCCGCGCCATGGGCAAGAAGAAGAAGGAGGAGATGGACGCCCAGAAGGCCCGCTTCCTCGAAGGCGCGCGCGCCAAGCAGGTGGACGAGGCGCAGGCCGACTATATCTTCGAACTGGTGGCGAAATTCGCCGGTTACGGCTTCAACAAGAGCCATGCCGCCGCCTACGCGCTGGTCGCCTACCAGACCGCCTACATGAAGGCCAATTACCCGGTGGAGTTCTTCGCCGCCTCGATGGCCTACGACATCACCTCCACCGACAAGCTGGCGCTGTTCATCGACGACATGAAGCGGCTGGGCATCAAGGCGCTGGCCCCCGACATCAACGAGTCGGAGGCCGACTTCACGGTGCAGCCGATCCCCGCCGCCGATGGTGGTGAGCCAGACTATGCCGTGCGTTACGCGCTGGCGGCGCTCAAGGGCGTCGGCGAAAAGGCGATGGAAGGACTGGTGGCCGAACGCGAGGCCAACGGCCGGTTCAAGGACCTCGCCGACTTCGCCGCCCGCATCGACCCCCGCCAGGTCAACAAGAAGCAGCTGGAAAGCCTCGCCGCCGGCGGCGCTTTCGACAGCCTGGAACCCAACCGTGCCGTCGCCTGCGCGGCGGTGGAACAGATTCTCGCCCAGGCAGCGGTGGCGGCGGAGGAACGCGCCAGCGCCCAGGTCAGCCTGTTCGGCGACGCGACAGGCGGCCCCGGCGTGACGCTGGTGCTGCCGCGCGTCGAGGCCTGGCCGCTGGCGACGCTGATGGACAAGGAGCGCGACGCCTTCGGCTTCTTCTTCTCCGCCCACCCGCTGGACGCCTATCTGCATGTGCTGAAGGCGCAGAACGTCGTCACCTACGCCCAGGCGATCGCCCAGGAGCCCCCGATGAGCGGCAACCGGGCGCCGGTGACGCTGGCCGGCATGGTGCAAGGCGCCCGCTGGCGCACGCCGCCGCCGCGCGATGGCAAGCAGGGCAACCGCTACCTGCTGTGCGACATCTCCGACCAGTCCGGCCAGTACATGGCCAGCTGCTTCTCGGAAGAAGCCCAGCCGGAGGTCGAGCGGCTGGCCCAGTCCGGCGAGCTGGCGCTGATCAGCGGCGAGCTGCTGTGGCGCGACGGCGAGGACACGCCGCGCATCACCCTGCGCGGCGTGACGCCGCTCGACGCGCTGGCCGAACGCACCCGCGCTGAACTGACGGTGTTCCTGCGCGAGCCCGGCGCGCTGCACGATCTCTCCCGCGTGCTGGAGCGCGCCCGGGGCGGCGCGGGGCGGATCAAGCTGCACCTGCTGCTGGACGGCCTCGACAAGACCGCCGAGATCACCCTGCCCGAGCGCTTCCGCGTCGACCCCAACCTCGGCCGCGCGCTGAAATCGCTCAACGGCGTCGTCGACGCCCAGATGACGCAGTAAGCGCCTCACCCTGTCATGCCGCCGTTGGCGCCGGCGCTCAGATACCAGTGCCGGACGCGCCGGCGCTCAGATGCCGATGGGCGTGCCCACAGGCCCGGGATCGGCGGCCGACGGCGCATCCGGGGCGGCCGGAGCCGACCGGCGCAGCGGCCGGCAGCGGTCCGCCCACTGTTCGGCGCGGGCCAGCGCCTTTTCCAGCGCCGCCATGGTCGTCCCCATGTCCTCGCTGTCGTCGTCGAGCCAGGTGCGGACGACCTTGAGGTACAGCCCGCCCAGTGCGGCGACGCGGGCCATGCCGGCGACGCCCATGGTGCCGACACCCGCCGTCTCCGCCAGCAGCGCCAGTGAACGCGGCAGGCGAGTGGCGAAGAACGCCGCCAATGCCGGGTCGCGCCGGGCCGCCCGCATCAGCGCGCGGATCGCCGGCCGATGCCGTGCCAGCGCGTCAAACCGCGCCATCAGCAGCTCGAACAGCCGGTCGCGCACGCCCATGCTGCCGCCCGCGTCGTCGGCGGCCTTGAGCGCGGCGGCATCAGCCCGGCGGCCGACCGCCGCCAGCATCTCGAAGCGGTCTCCGGCGGTCTCCAGCACCACGGCCGGCGAGACCCCCAGACGCGCTGCCACCGCCGCCACGCTCGCCGCCGGCCAGCCCGTCTCGGCGATCAGGGCGAGAAACGCGTCAAGGCACTCGTGACGAGTGGGGTGGGTCTTGCTGCTCATGGCCAGCGTCCTTCCGTTATCCAGTGAAGGTCTCGCTTCAGGCTGACTCCGCCGGCACCCGGAATCAAGGCCGTTGCCGGTCGAGACGGGCAGGACGCGCGGCCGATGCCCGGGTTGGCGGCTAGCCGGCGAGCTTGCCGAGTTCGCGGCCGCGTTGGGTGGCGGCCTCCAGCGTGGCGCGGATCAGCGGCGCCAGGCCGTTGTCGGCCATCAGCACGCCGAGCCCCGCCGCCGTGGTGCCGCCGGGGCTGGT
>CAUJIW010000012.1 GCA_963205175.1 Pseudomonadota bacterium | reverse complement strand
CCGTTGCCGTGGTGGACGTCCCAGTCGACATAGGCGATGCGGTCCAGGCCGCGCGCATCCAGCGCGTGGCGGCCGGCGACGGCGCCGTTGCAGAAGATGCAGAAGCCCATGCCCATGTCCGGCATGGCGTGGTGGCCGGGCGGGCGCACCAGCGCGTAGCCGTTGTCCACCTGCCCGTCGATCACCGCGTCGGTCAGCGCCATCACGCCGCCGGCCGACAGCAACGCGATCTCGTAGGAGCCGACGCCCATCGGCGTGAACGGGCCGGCGTCGCCGCCGGTCTCGCTGACCTTTTTGACGTGGGCCAGATACTCCGGCGTGTGGACGCGCAGGATGTCCGCCTCGGTCGCGGGCCGGGGGTCGATGGCCACCAGCTTGCGGGTGAGGTCGGCGACGTCCATCAGGTTCTTGAACCGCCGCTTGGTCTCGGCGTTCTCCGCGTGCTCATAGGGCTGCACCGTGAGGCCGGCGGGCATCACCCCGGCATGGCGGCCGGTGTTGTGCCACATGTAAAGCTCGTGCCAGACGAAACCGGTTTTGCGCGTCATGGAAAAGACCTCGATCAGATGCCGTAGGGAAGGGTGGGGCGGCGCCCGGCCCACGGCATCGCGCGCTCCAGCTGGGCGGCGATGCCGAGCAGCCGGTCCTCGCGGCCGAAGCCGGCGCCGAACTGGATGCCGATGGGCAGGTCCTCCGTCTCGTCATGGCCCAGCGGCAGCGAGATTGCTGGCAGGCCGGTGACGTTGAACAGCGGCGTGAACGGGCTGCCCTTGAAGATCTTGGCGGTCCAGCCCAGGCCGTCCAGCCCCTCGGCGTTGGCGTCATAGACGCCATGGGCGTGCGGCAGGAACGGCATGGTCGGGCTCAGGATCAGGTCGTAGCCCGTCATCAGCCGGCCGATGGCGCGGCTGACGATGTTGAAGCTGTCCTCCGCGTGCATCACGTCGAGCCCGCTCATGGTACGACCATAGTCGACGCAGGCGAGGCTGGTGCGCTCCACGGTATCGAGCGTGGCCTTGCGGCCGGTCACCGCCTCCAGCGCCTCGACCCAGTGAGCGATGTGGACGCACCACATCTGCGCGTTGGCCAGCATGAAGGCGTCCCAGCTCAGTCCGATGTCCGGCGTCACCACCTCGACGTCATGGCCCAGCGCCTCGCACTGCGACGCGACCCTGGCCAGCGCGGCGGCGACACGCGGGTCGATGGCGTCGCCATTGGGCGCGACCTGCCACAGCGCGATCTTCAGCCGTGCCGGATCCCGGGTGATGACGTTGGCGTAGCGCTCCTCCGGCTGGGCGATCTCGTAGGGATCGCCAACGCCGGGGCCGGCCACCCAGTCGAGCGCGGCCGCCGTGTCGCGCACCGAGCGCGTCACCACATGTTCGATGCCCAGTCCGCCGAGGCCTTCCCCGGCTTCCGGGCCGATCGGCACCCGGCCCCGGGTGGGTTTCAGGCCGACCACGCCGCAGCAGCTGGCGGGAATGCGGATCGAGCCACCGCCATCGTTGGCATGGGCGATCGGCAGGATGCGCGCCGCCACGGCCGCCGCCGCGCCACCGCTGGAGCCGCCGGTGGAATAGCCCTGGCGCCACGGATTGTGCGCCGGACCATAGAGCAGGGCCTCGGTGGAGATGTTGAAGGCGAACTCGGGCACCTTGGTGCGGCCGAGGTTGATGAGCCCGGCGGTCTTGAAGCGCAGCGCCAGGTCGGTGTCGCCGGGCGCGCGCAAGCCGGCGCACAGCCGGCTGCCCATTTCCATCACCTGGCCGTCCTCGTGGGCGACCGCGTCCTTGATGGCGAACGGCACGCCCCAGAACGGCCCGTGGCTCGCGCGGTTGATGAAGTCGGCGGTCGCTCGCTCGGGGTAGAATTCGGCGAAGGCGCCGATGACGGGATTGAGTTTTTCCGCCAGCGCCAGTGCGCACTGGGCCGGCTCGGTTGGACTGACGGCGCCGCTGCGCACCAGCTCGGCGATGCCTGTCGCGTCCTGATCGAGATATTCGGCAATATGCATGACTGTCCTACTCGCTGGTTATTTCAGGACGCCGGCGACCTGATGCACCGGCTTGCCTTCGAAAAGCGTCAGCACCACCTGGGTCTCGCTGATGTCGGCGGGTGAAATCCTGAACAGATGGCGATCAAGCACGATCAGATCGGCCGACTTGCCCTTGACGATCGAGCCGGTGCGGTCGTCGAGCCGCAGGGCGCGCGCACCGTCGAGCGTGAAGATGTGCAGGGCTTGCGCCAGCGTCACCGCCTGCTCCGGCCACAAGGTGCCCGGCGTTGTCGCGGTGGGGTCGGCGCGGGTGACCATCGATTCGATTCCCGGCCACGGGCTGATGGTGGGCACCGCCGACGGCCAGTCGGAACCGGCGAGCACGGGCGCGCCGATGTCGAGCAGCGTGCGCACCGGGAAGTAATGCCGGCCGCGCTCGCCCACCGCGCCGACCACCGAATCGATGATCGGCGACGGGCTCCAGATGTAGGGCGACAGGTCGGCGACCGCGTTCAGGCTCTTGAAGCGCGGCAGGTCGGCATCCGAAATATAGCCGGCGTGGGACAGTTCATGGCGGCGGTCGGACGCGCCGTTGGCCGCGCGCGCCGCCGCGATGGCATCCAGCGCCACCCGCACCGAGCGGTCGCCGGCGGTGTGGATCTTGACCGTGAAACCGGCCTTGTCCAGCGCCACCATGTCCTGCTTCAGCACATCGGGGTCGACATGCAGCATGCCGGTATAATGCTTGGGGAAGCCCTCGGCATCGACATAGGGTTCCAGCATGGCGGCGGTGCGCGAGGCGGTCGGCACGCCGTCCATGAACACCTTGACGAAATTGGTGTGGACGTGCGGCGCGGCGTAGGTGTCGCGCAACTTGACGAACGTCGCCACGTCGAGCGGCGTGGTGCGGTGTTCGTAGGGCGTCAGCAGCGCGGTGGCGGCATGGACCGTGAGCTGGCCCTTGTTGTCCACCCGCTGGAAGGCCGCCAGCACCGGCTCCGACACCATGGCGTCCTTGAAGCCGGTGACGCCGTAGCCGTTGGCAAGCCGTGCGGCCTCGCGCACGGCGGCGTCGAGCTGCTCCGGCGGGCGCGGCGGGATGACTTTTTCCACCAGCGGATTGGCGGCCTCCAGCAGCACCCCGTTGGGGCTGCCATCGGCCAGGCGTACAATGGTGCCGCTGGCCGGGTCCGGCGTCTGGGCGGTGATGCCCGCCAGTTCCAGCGCCCGGCTGTTCACCCAGCCGTTATGGCCGGAATCGTCGGACAGATAGACGGCCTTGTTGCCCGATACCTTGTCGAGGAAGGCGCGTGGCGAGTCGATCTTGAAGCGGTCGAAGAAGCCGCTGTCCCACTGGCCGCCGATGATCCACTCGGCCCGCGGGTTGTCGGCGACACACTTGGCGATGGTGGCGGCGATATCGTCCGGCGTCGCCGTGAACGGGAAATTGCAGCTGTAGAGCTGGCCCACCGCGCCTTGCACCGGGTGGGCGTGGGCATCGTTGATGCCGGGCATCGCCATGCGGCCGCCCAGATCGATGACGCGGGTATTCTTGTCGGCCAGCCTGGCGACTTCGGCACTGCTGCCGAGCGCCACATAGTGGCCGTTTTCGATCGCCACCGCCTCGACCCAGGGCTTTGCCGGGTCGAGCGTATAGATGGCGCCATTGGTGAGGATGAGATCCGGCGCGGCGGCAGCACCTGTCGTCATGGCCAGGGTTCCGGCCAGCGCGCCAAGGCTGGCGGCGGCGGTCAGGCGGTAACGGGCAAGGCGCGCGCGATCTCGAATCATCACGAAATTCCTGTGTCGGTAGCCGGAAGAAAAGGAGAAGAATGCGGGGCTCCCTCCGTGGAGGGAGCCCCGAGACGCACGGCAACTAGAACTTGTAGTCGAGCTTGATGCCCCAGGTGCGCGGCATGCCGTTGACCCGGACATACGGGCCGTTACCGCCGAGGAACGCCGAGGTGTAGTAGTCCTTGTCGAAGACGTTGCGCATCCACACCGTCGCCGCCCACTTGTCGTCGGCATCGTGGATGCCGATGCGGGCATTGGCGAGGAAGTAGGATTCGGTCGCCTTGTAGGGGTACACCGTGTCCGGCTTGTCATCCATGAACGAGCCGTCGACGCCCACCAGCAGGTTCAGAGTGTCGGTGATCGGCCGGTCATAGGTGGCGGTGCCGTTGAGCTGCCATTTCGGCGAGTTCGACAGCGATTCGCCGGAGGCGTCCTCGTAGTCGATCGTCGGGTAGTCGCTGGTGTCGGAGACAGCCATCCACTTCTTGATCTTGGTGTCGAGATAGGCGGCACCGAAATCGAACGTCAGCTCCTTGGTGGCGCGCCAGCGCATCTCGAGCTCGGCGCCCTTGATCTCCGACTTCGGCACGTTGGTCAGGCCGCCGATGTTGCCGACGAAGGTGACGGCCAGCGACTGCTCCTGCTTGTCCTTGTAGTCGTACCAGAAGGTCGACAGGTTGAGCTGCATGGCGCCATCGAGCAGCGTCGCCTTGATGCCGCCTTCCACCGACAGCAGCTTTTCCGGTCCGTAGGGCTGGAGCTGCTGCGAGGTGTTCGAGTTGGCGCCGTTGAAGCCGCCCGACTTGAAGCCCGAGGAAACGGTGAGGTAGAGCAGCGTGTCCTCGTTGACCTTGTAATCGATGCCCGCCTTCCACATCCACTTGTTGGTGGAAATCTTGTCGGTGAGGCCGGCATAGGTGCCGAAGGTTGGCGAACCCGCGATGTCGTCGTAGGTGCCGCAGCCACCGGCGACGGCGAGGCCCGGGTTGGGCAGGCCGTTGGGCAGGATCATCGCCGGCACGATGATGTTGTTCAGCGCGTTGGCCAGCGTGCCATCGCCGCTGTCATAGGTGCAGCCCGACCACTTGCGGTCTTCCTCGGTGTAGCGGGCGCCCAGCGTCAGCTTCCAGTCGTCGGCGAATTTCCACTCGACGTGGGCGAAGCCCGCCAGCGACTCGGTCTTCTGCTTGTAGCGGGTGTCGAGGGTGTCGATGCCCAGCGCCAGCGAGAAGAAGCTCTCCTGCATGAAGTAGTTATACTCTTCATGCATCTTGTCCCACGAATAATAGGCGCCGACGATCCAGGTCAGCGGGCCATCGTCGCGCGAGGACAGCCGCAGTTCCTGGCTGAACGACTCGATGTCGGTGACATTGATGTTGTTGGAGTCGTTGAGCGCCCAGCCGTCCCAGTCGTTGGCCTCCGTGCGGTCGAACTTGTCGTAGGCGGTGAGCGACGTCAGCGTGACGGTGTCGAAATCCCAGTTCAGGCGCGCGGACACGCCCTTCATGGTGTTGTCGCGCTGCGGCTTGTATTCGCCCGGCGACCAGTCGGCGGCGCGATTATCGCCGGTCGAGTAGGGCGGGGTGCCTTCGCTGGGGCGAGCAGCCGTGCCGAGGCCGATGATGGTGCCGTCATAGGCGGTCGGCGCCACGTTGTCCGACTGGTCCTTCATCCAGTGCGCCTTCACCGACAGGGTGGCGTCCGGCGTGATGTCCCAGTCGACGATGGCGCGCAGTGCCCACACGTCCTTCTCGCCCAGCGTGTCGCCGGGGCGCGACAGGCTCTGCTGCCAGCCCTTGCTCGACTGGGTGCCCTTCACGGCCAGGCGGGCCCGCACGGTGTCGGAAATCGGGCCGCTGACATAGCCTTCGATGTCGAAGGTGCTGAAGCGGGAATATTCGCCCGACACGCCGGCCTCGAACTCGGTGGTCGGCTTGCGGGAGATGAAGTTGATCTGACCGGCGGTGGTGTTGCGGCCGTAGAGGTCGCCCTGCGGGCCTTTCAGCACCTCGACGCGCTCGACGTCGAAGAAGATGCCGCGGGTCATCACGGCGTAGGGGATCGCCACTTCGTCGAAATAGATGCCCACGGTGGACGAGGCGGCGGTCGAGTAGTCGGTGAAGCCGACGCCGCGGATGGTGTACACCGGCACGCCGGTCGAGGCGGTGCTGGTGATGGTGAGGCCCGGGGTCAGCGCCGCCATGTCCTCCATCGAGCGCACGCCGTAATTCTCCAGGCTCTGCGCGGTGAAGGCGTTGATGGTGATGCCGACGTCGTTGATGCTTTCCGACCGCTTCTGCGCGGTGACGACGATTTCCTCCAGGCCCACCGACTCGTCGCCGGCCCCAGGGGCTGCCTGGGCAAACGCCATCGGCGCCGCCAGCGTTGTCATCAGGACGACCAGCGACGAGGCGGTCGCCATCTTGTAGTGATTGCGTAAGCTGCTCTGCTTCATGAAGCCCTCCACTGAACTTTGTTATGCGTCTGTGGCGGTGTTCAGTCAGAACGCCTGCTGGCGCCCTGCCTCCACCCCCTGCCTGTTTGTTTTATCGTTGGCCAGACTAGGGGGGATTGTCAGCGAGCGCCCGACCCGAAGGGAGGGCTGGGCCCATTTTTTTCACCCCAACTTTCGGGTGGGTGGGCGCGTCGCGGGCGGCTATCGCGGGGTCGCGCGGTCAGATCAGGCCGCGATCCTTCACCAGAATCACGGCTTCCGTGCGGTTCTTCACGCCCAGCTTGTCGAAAATATTCTTGATGTGCCACTTGATGGTATTTTCCGCGACATTGAGTTCATGCCCGATGGCGCGGTTGGAGCGGCCGATGGCCAGCAGGCGCAGCACGTCGACCTCGCGCGGGCTGAGATCGTGGTGTCCATCGCCGACAGGTTGTGCCGGCGCGGCGGGCGTCGGGAGCGCGGCGGGTGCCGGTGTCGGCGTTTCCGCCGCGGCCGACAGCAGGTGACGCAAATGCACCTGCGCCTCGGCGGTCAGGCCACCGCCATGCAGCGGATCGCGTTGAAGGTGCTGGAGAACGCTCTCCAATGCCGGTTCGTTGAGCAAGGTGCGGATGGCGCCGTCGCGGCTGGCCAGTCGCACGGCGTCGGCCATGTGCACCATCGCCCGATCGGTTTCGCCCGCCTGCCATTCCGCGCCGGCCATGATGGCCGCCACTTCCATCTGGCGTTGCAGGTGATTGGCGCGCGCGGCGATATCGGCCAGCTTGTCGGCGATGGCGCGGGCGCGGCCGATGTCGCCGGTGAAGGCGGCCAGACGCAGGCGGATGAGGTCGCGCCGGAAGGCGATGCGATCGAACGCGCGATCGCGGCTGTCCATTTCATCGCCCGCCGTGATGCCCAGCCACTCGGCGCGCCGCTCGGCGATATCCAGGCGGTCGCGCAACAGCGCGAAGCGGATGCGATGATATTCCAGCCGCAACGACAGCCGGTCCGAAACATCGTTGTCGCTGTCGCTGGCAGCCTCCACCAGGCGTGATTCCACCCGCGCGTCGTCGCCGCGGTGAAAAGCGATCCAGGCCGCCGTCTCGAAGCCGATGGCGGCGCAGTCCGGGTGGCCACAGTCCGTGAGCAGGGGCAGATAGGCCTCCAGCAGCGCGTCGGCCTCGTCGATGCGGTTCCAGCGATAGAGGATCGAGGCTCGCAATGCCGCCGGTGCCGCCGACGAGGTGGTGCGCCGTTGCTCGCGCGCCAGCGTGTCGCGCTCGATGCGCTCCAGCAGGTCGTAGGCACGGCGGCTGTTGCCGGCGGCGATCTCGATCAGTGCCATGAAGGCGGTGGCGTAAACGGCGCCAAAATAGCTGGAGCACGCTTCGTGATGGGCGCGGGCGCGTCGCAGTGCCGCCTTGGCTTCCTCGTTGCGGCCGAGCATGTGAGCGGCGTAGCCGTGGATGTTGGCGACGGTGCCGAGGTTGAACTCCCGCAGATGCCTGGCGGTGGAGAGCAGGCGATGGGTGATGTCGTAGGCCCGCTGCTGCTGGTCGCAGATCAGCGCGACACCGGCACGCAGGATGTCGAGGGCCTCGGTGAGCTCGCCCACTTCGGCCGGGTCGCTGAGAAAGCCGGTGGCGACGTGCGTTTCCAGAATGGTCTCGGCGCGCTCCAGCGCGGCGGTCGCCTCGCGCGGCTGACGCATGTGGAACAAGGCCCAGCCCTGATAGATGGGCAGGCGGGGCCTGCGCACCGCGACGGAGGAGGGGATGCGCTGGGTCCATTGCGCCAGTTCCGGCATCCGTCCGGCGAACATCAGCTGGGTGGCGTGGCGTTCGATGATGGCGGCCGCGGCATCGAAATCCTCTCCCAGCAGTGCGTAGTGCAGGGCCTCCTCGGCGCGGTCGCTGGCGGCGAACCAGTCGCTGGCGCGCCGGTAGAGTTCTCGGCGCGCATCGGGCCAGCGGCGGTCGAGTTGGGCCAGCAGGAAATCGCGGAACATGTGATGGTAGCGATACCACTGGCCGTTGAGATCGAGCGAAACCAGGAACAGGTTCAGACTCTCCACGTGCCGCAGCATCGCCTGGGCGTCGGTCATGCCGGTGATATGCTCGCACGCGCCGGCGCACAGGCGCTCAAGCACGGCGGTTTTCAGCAGGAATATCTGCAGCTCGTCGTTTTGCCGGGCGAGCACGTCGGAGGCGAGATAGTCGGCGACATCCCGCATGTCGCCCTTGAACGAGGCCAGCACGCGGCTGTGATCGTCGCTGCCCTCCAGCGCCAGCGCCGCCAGCTGCAGGCCGGCGATCCACCCTTCCGTCTGGTTGAACAGCAGCTCCATCTGTGCGTCATCCAGCTGTACGCCGCGCAGCTGGGTCAGGAAGGACGAGGCTTCCTGCTGGTCGAACTGGAGGTCGTCGATTCCGATGTGTGCCATCTCGCCGCGCAGCTTGAGCCGCGGCAGCGGCAGTTCGGGAAGCGTGCGGCCGGCAACCACCAGGCGCAGCGTCGGGGGTGCCAGTACCATCAGCGCCTGCAACAGGTCGCGTGCAGCCGTACTGTCGGCCAGGTGATAGTCGTCGAAGAAGCAGACCAGTGACGGACTGGTTGCCGCGAGGTCCAGGCACAACTGCTGCATGACCTCGATCAGACGGATATCGGTGACCGTGGTGAGCAGGTTGTCGACCTTCTCGCTGACGAACACGCCCCGGCTGCGCAACGATTCGCACAAGGCCCGCAGCAGGTTGCGGGGCTCGCGATCGCGCTCGTCCAGCGATAGCCAGGCGGTGGCCTGTCCGCTGCCGCGCAGGATGGCCTCGGCCTGGGCGAGTACCGTTGTCTTGCCGTAACCGGCGGGTGCGGTGACGATCATCATCCGCGGCGTCTGGGGCGCGGTCAGGCGCGCGATCAGGCGTGAGCGCTCGACGAGCTGGCCGATGCTGACGGGCGGGAAGAACTTGGTTGCCAGCCAGCCGTCGGTGACTGTCGCGAGCGGAATCGCCGGCGTGCTCGCGCGCGGGGAATCGCGCCGGGAGTCCTGGCCGCTGTCGCGGGCGGGCGGGAGGTCCATCTTCAACGCCGTCTCGCTCTTTCCGTTCCGGTTTTTTCTCGTGCGCGCGGCCGGCGCGCCGCAGTCGTGTCGTCGCCGTCCGGCGCCGGGTTCAGGCTGCCAGATGCGCATGGATATGCAAGCCCGTTGATCGGGAAATGCCGTCGCTGGCACCCCGGCGCAAGGGCTCGGCACGTCTGGACAAGACGCCGGGGCGGCGGCGTGAGCATAGTGACGACATCAGGGTCGCGGCGATGGTGATGCGTCGCCGGCCCCGGCCTCGCGATGCCAGTTTGGCGAGGAAATTATCCGTGGGAGTGTCGACGGTGACGCAGCAGCAATCGAACCATCAACCCTCGGCGGCCGTGGCGGCCTTTCTGCGTCGCCCCAAGCAGTTGTGGATCGACGGCACCTGGGTGGACTCGGTGTCGGGCCGCGCCATCGAGGTTTATGATCCAGCCACCGGCAGGCAGATCGACAGCGTGCAGGCGGGCGTCGCCGCCGATGTCGATCGCGCGGTGGCGGCTGCTTCGGCCGCCTTCGAGAGCGCGGCCTGGCGCGGTCTGCGCCCGGCCGACCGCGAGGCGCTGCTGTGGCGGCTGTCCGATCTGGTGGCCCGCGACGCCGACATTCTCGCCGAGCTGGAATCGCTCGACAACGGCAAGCCGGTGGGCTTGGCCCGCATGGTCGACGTCAACGGCGCGGTCGAATATCTGCGCTACATGGCCGGCTGGGCGACCAAGATCCATGGCCGTGTCATCCACCCGTCGTTCGCCGGTTTGCCGGGGGCGGAAATCACCGTCAACGCGGTGCGCGATCCGGTCGGCGTCGTCGGTCAGATCGTGCCGTGGAATTTCCCGCTGCTGATGGCGGTGTGGAAGCTGGCGCCGGCGCTGGCGGCCGGCTGCACCTGCGTGCTGAAGCCCGCCGAGCAGACCTCGCTGACCGCGCTCTATCTTGCCGAACTGGTGGCCGAGGCGGGCTTTCCCGCCGGCGTGGTCAACGTCGTCACGGGTCTGGGCCACGAAGCGGGCGCGGCGCTGGTCGCCCACCCGGACGTGGCGAAAATCGCCTTCACCGGCTCCACCGAGGTCGGCAAGATCATCGGGCGCGGCTGCATGGACACCATGAAGCGGGTGTCGCTGGAGCTGGGCGGCAAATCGCCGGTCATCGTGTGCGCCGACGCCGATCTCGACAAGGCGATTCCCGGCGCCGCCATGGCGATCTTCTTCAATGCCGGTCAGGTCTGCACCGCCGGCTCGCGGCTCTACGTCGACGCCAAAATCTACGAGCCGTTCATGGCCGGCATCGCGGCGTTCGCCAGCGGCATCAAGGTCGGCCCCGGCTGGGCGCCGGACACCCAGATGGGGCCGCTGGTCTCCGCCGAGCAGCAGGCGCGTGTGCTGAGCTACATCGAGATCGGCAAGGCCGAAGGTGGCGAGCTGCTGGTGGGCGGCGAGGCCCAGGGCGACGAGGGCTATTTCGTCAAGCCGACCATTCTCGCCAACGTCAATCCGGCGATGCGGGTGGTGCGCGAGGAAATTTTCGGCCCCGTGGTTGTCGCGCAGAAGTTCGCGACCATCGACGAGGCGGTGAAGCTCGCCAACACCAGCGACTATGGTCTGGGGGCGTCGGTGTGGAGCGAGGGTCTGTCGACCGCGCACCGCATCGCATCGCGCTTGCAGGCCGGCTCGGTTTGGGTCAATTGTCATAACGCGATCGACCCGGCGGTGCCGTTTGGCGGTTTCAAGCAGTCCGGGCTCGGGCGTGAACATGGCGAGGAGGCGATCAACCTCCACACCGAACCCAAGAGCATCTGGTACGCGGTCTGA
>CAUJIW010000011.1 GCA_963205175.1 Pseudomonadota bacterium | reverse complement strand
GGCGCCGATCGACTCTCGCTGTCGATCGGCGTTGCCAGCTGGCACCGGCAGGATGATCTGGATGCTCTGATGAAGCGTGCTGACCAGGCGCTCTATCGGGTCAAACGTCGGGGTCGGAACGGCTACGCCGTTGCCGGAGGGGATGAGTGAGGGGACGAAACGCGCGGGCGGATGATCGCCTGCCATCGGGGTTCAACTACCAGCAGGCGATGCGGACTCTCGAGGGCGGCGATACGGCGGGCAAGACGGCGCTGGCGCGCAACAGCCAGACGCCGCCGGAGATACTGTATTATCTGGCCGAGACCGGCACATGGGAGGTACGCGTGGCAGCGGCAGCCAATCCGAAGACACCCTCGCAGGCCGACCTGCGACTGGCCGGCGATACCGACGAGAATGTGCGGGCGGAACTGGCGCGCAAGCTCGGCCGGCTGTTGCCGGACGTCAGCGACGCCGAGCGCACCCAGCTGCGGGAACAGGCGATTGTCATCATCGAGGCGCTGGCCCAGGATCAGGCGCCGCGCGTGCGTGCCCTGATCGCCGAGGCCATCAAGTCCGACCCGCGCATTCCCCACGATACCGTGCTGCGGCTGGCGCGCGATCCCGATCTGCTGGTTTGCGGGCCGGTGCTGGAATATTCGCCGCTGCTCAACGACACCGATCTCAAGGAGATCATCGCCGCCTGCCAGGTAACCGGCGCGCTCGCCTGCATCGCGCGGCGCGCCAGTGTCTCCGAGGATGTGTCGGACGCGCTTGCCCGCACCGGCGACATCGCCGCCGTCTCGGCGCTGTTGTCCAACCCGAACGCCCAGATCCGCGAGGACACGCTGGACGCCATTCTGGATGGCGCGCCCACTGTCGAGGCCTGGCATGAGCCGCTGACGCTGCGCGCCAACCTGTCGATCCGCGCCATGCGCCGGATCGCCGGCTTCGTCGCCGCGGCGCTGGTGGACCGCATGGTGGAACGCCAGGCGCTGGGCGAGGAGGTGGCGCGGGAACTGCTGCTGGCGGTGCGCGAGCGCATCGACGGTGCCACCGTTGATGCGCAGGATCTGCGCAGCGCCGAGCAGGAGGCCGCGCTGGTGGTCGCCCGCGGCCGCTTCGACGACGGCTGGGTGCTGGATTGCATCGCCGAGGGCCGGCGCACCGTGGTGGTGGTGGCGCTGGGGCTGGCCTCGCGCATCGGTGTCACGGCGGCGCGCAAGATCATCGAGTCGCGCTCCGGGCGGGCGATCACCGCCCTGTGCTGGCGCGCCCGGCTATCGGCGCGGGTGGCCTATGACGTGCAGCAGAAGGTCGGCTTCGTGCCGGCGCCGCAGCTGATGACCCCCAGGGGGGGTACCGACTATCCGCTCGGCACCGACGAGATGGCGTGGTTGCTCGACACCTTCGCTGGCGACTGAGCGGCCTTGTCCTTCAGGGTGCGACGCTTCTGGCCCCCGCCGCGCGCCAGGACCGTCCGGTCTAGCCGCGCCGCACCAGGGTGCCGGCGCCCCGCCGGGTGAAGATTTCCAGCAGCATGGCGTGCGGCACCCGTCCGTCGAGAATGACGGCGGCGTCAACGCCCTTTTTCAGCGCCTCGATGCAGGTCTCGATCTTCGGGATCATGCCGCCCTGAATGGTGCCGTCGGCGATCAGGCCCTCGATGCGGGCCGGGTTGAGGTCGGTCAGCAGGTTCTTGTCCTTGTCCAGCACGCCGGCGACGTCGGTGAGCAGGAACAGGCGGGCGGCCTTCAGCGCCCCGGCGATGGCGCCGGCCATGGTGTCGGCGTTGATGTTATAGGTGTCCCCCTTTTCATCGACGCCGATCGGCGCGATCACCGGAATGACGTCGGACTGGCGCAGCAGGTCGAGCACCTTGGTGTCGATGTGGTCGGGCTCGCCGACGAAGCCGAGATCCACCACGCTTTCGATGTTGGAGTCCGGATCCTTCTTGGTGCGGGTGAGTTTCTTCACCGTCACCAGATGGGCATCCTTGCCCGACAGGCCGACCGCCGTGCCGCCGGCGCGATTGATGTAATGGGCGACGTCCTTGTTGATCGATCCGGCCAGCACCATCTCGGCGACCGCCGCCGTCTCGGCGTCGGTGACGCGCAGGCCGTCGATGAAGTTGGAGCTGATGCCCAGCCGGTTCAGCATCTTGCCGATCTGCGGCCCGCCGCCGTGCACCACCACCGGATTGATGCCCACCTTCTTCAGCAGCACGATGTCCTGGGCGAAGCTTTCCGCCAGCGATTCCTCGCCCATGGCGTGGCCGCCATATTTCACCACGAAGGTCTTGCCGGCGTATTTGCGCAGATAGGGCAGTGCCTCGATCAGGGTCTCGGCTTTTTCAAGATCCACCGGGCTCGGGGCGTGATCGGCAAGGGCGTTCATCGGGCGGTCTCCTTCAACCGGTCTGCGCCATAGCGTCTGTTCGCCGGCGATGGAAGCCTGCTTGCGCGGTCGGGGTTCACAGCAGGCCGACAATGGCGGCGCGCAGCTCGGCGATGCCGCGGCCCTTCTCCGAACTGGTGACGATGATCTCCGGGTGGCAGGCGCCGTGGCGGCGTGCGTCGGCCCGCACCCGCGCCAGCACCTCGGCGGCCTCGCGGGCGTTGAGCTTGTCGAGCTTGGTCAGCACCAGCTGGTAGGAGACCGCCGCCTCGTCGAGCATGGTCATGATCGGCTCGTCGGGCGGCTTGATGCCGTGGCGGGAATCGATGAGCACGAACACCCGCTTGAGCGCCGCCCGGCCGCGCAGATAGGTGCGGATCAGGTTTTGCCAGGCGGCGACCACCGGCTTGGGCGCCTCGGCATAGCCATAGCCCGGCATGTCGACCAGCCGCAGCGCCGGCGCCGCCGGATCGCCGACGTCGAAGAAGTTGAGTTCCTGCGTCCGCCCCGGCGTGTTGGAGGTGCGGGCCAGACCGTTGCGGTTGGTCAGCGCGTTGATCAGGCTCGACTTGCCGACGTTGGAGCGCCCGGCGAAGGCGATCTCGGCACAGATCGGGTCAGGCAGGAACTTCAGCGCCGGCGCCGACTTGAGGAACGTGATGGGGCCGGCGAACAACCGGCGGCCGGCCTCCATCAGCGCCGGATCCGGCGCCGTGTCGGCCGTCATGCCGTCATCCGTGCCTGCCTGCTCGCTCATGCTCTCAGGCCTTGCCCGGTTCGTTGGCGTGGCGCTTCAGCAGCACCCACTGCTGCAGGATCGACAGCACGTTGTTCACCGTCCAGTACACCACCAGGCCCGCCGCGAAGGGGGCGAGAATGAAGGTGAAGATGATCGGCATGAAAGCGAACACCTTCTGTTGCACCGGGTCCACCGGCGCCGGGTTCAGCCGCTGCTGCAACCACATGGTGACGCCCATGATGATCGGCAGGATGCCGATGGCAAGGAAGCTCGGCGGCGTGAACGGCAGCAGGCCGAACAGGTTGACCGGGGTCAGCGGGTCCGGTGCCGACAGATCGCGGATCCAGCCGAAAAACGGCTGGTGACGCATTTCGATGGTGACGAACAGCACCTTGTAGAGCGCGAAGAACACCGGAATCTGCAGCAGGATCGGCAGGCAGCCACCCAGCGGATTGACCTTCTCCTTCTGGTACATCTCCATGATCGCGCGCTGCTGCTGCTGCTTGTCGTCGGCGTAGCGCTCCTGCAGTTCCTTCATCTTGGGCTGCAGCAGCTTCAGCTTGTTCATGCTGGCGTAGCTCTTGTTGGCCAGCGGGAACATGATCGCCTTCACGATGACGGTCAGGCCGATGATGGCGAGACCGAAGTTGCCCATCAACTTGTACAGCCAGTCGAGCACGAAGAAGATCGGCCGGGTGAGGAAATAGAACCAGCCCCAGTCGATGGCGCGGTCGAACAGCGCGATGCCGTACTGCTTCTCGTAGCGGTCGATCAGCGCCACTTCCTTGGCGCCGGCGAACAGCCGCACGGTGTCGCTGTGGCGCGCCCCGGCGCCGATGGTCAGCGGCGTCTGCAGGAAGTCGGCCTGGTAGCGGCCGTCGGGGGCGCGGAAGGTCGCCTTGAACTGCGCCTTCTGGTCGGGCACCAGCGCGGTCAGCCAGTAGTGGTCGGTCATGCCGAGCCAGCCGCCGGTGGAGTCGTAGTTCACCGGGCCGTCCTCGACCAGATCGGCGTACTTCTCTTCCTCCAGCGTGCCGTTGAACACGCCCAGCGGTCCTTCATGCAGCACGGCGAACGTCTGATGCTTGGGGATCGAGCCGCGCGACAGCCGGCCATAGCCCGCCAGCGCCACCGGGCCGGTGCTCCGGTTCTCCACCGTACGGGTGACGGTGAACATGTAATCCTTGTCGATCGCGAAGGTCAGGCTGAACACCAGGCCCTGGCCGTTGTCCCAGCGCAGCGTCACCGGTTTCTCGGGCGTCAGCGTGGCGGCATCGGCGGACCACACGGTGTTGCGATCGGGCACGGCGAGCCCGGTGCCGGCGGCGCTCCAGCCCAGCTCGGCGAAGTAGGTCTCGGCGGTGCCGGCCGGCGACAGCAGCACGATATTCGCCGAGTCCTTTTCCACGGCCTCGCGGTAACGGGTCAGCATCAGGTCGTCGAGGCGGGCGCCTTTGAGCGCGATCGAGCCCTTGAGCTTCGGCGTGTCGATGGCCACGCGCGGGCTCTCGGTCAGCACCACCGCGCGCGGCCGCACCCGGTCCGCCGGTTCGGTCGCGCCCGGCACGCTGTCGGCCGTGGCGGACTCCGTGGTGGCCGCCGGCGCCGTCGCGACCGGCGCGGCCGGCTTCGGCTGCGGGAACACATAGTCCCAGCCAACGAGAATCAGCACCGACAACACCATGGCCAGGATCAGGTTCTTGTTGTTACCCACGACGGCTTCCTTGCTTTGCGAATGACGGCTTCAGGCGCCCGGACGGGGCGGTACCGGGTCATAGCCATGTCCACCCCAGGGGTGGCAGCGCGACAGGCGGCGGATCGCCAGCCAGCCGCCGCGCCACGGCCCGTGCAGGCGGACGGCCTGAATGGCATAGTCCGAACATGATGGCTGATAGCGACAGGTCGGCGGCAGCACAGCGGAGAAACTCCACTGCCACAGACGGAAAAAGCCGATCATCAGGCGCGCGAACATGGCCGCCTTCCTGTCAGGTGCGATGGAGTTTGCCAAGCCCGCGCTTGAGATCGGCGAGCAGATCGGTCCAGTCGCGGTCGAGTCCGCCGCCCCGGCCGATGAATACATAGTCGATTCCTGGCCGTGCCTCGGGCGCCAGCGCCTCGCGGGCGAGCGCGCGCAAGCGGCGCTTCAGCCGGTTGCGGACCACGGCGTTGCCGACCCGCTTGGTGACGGTGAAGCCGACGCGACTGCTGTCGCGGTCGTCGAGGCGCGGGTGGGCAAGCAAAACGAAACCGGGCGTCGACCACCGACGCCCGCTGTTCGCGGCCAGATAATCCCGGCGCTTGAGCAGTTTTTCCAGCCTCAAGGCAAGCCCCCCTTGCCTGCACGGGGGCACGCCTTCAGGCGGAGAGGACCGCCCGACCCTTGGCGCGGCGCGCGGCCAGAACCTTGCGGCCGCCCTTGGTCGCCATGCGGGCGCGGAAACCATGGCGGCGCTTGCGCACCAGGCGGCTCGGTTGGAAAGTGCGTTTCATGTCACGTCCTCGGGGACAAAAGTCTGCTACTCGCGAATGAGCGCCGGGCTATAGCGGCGGTGGTCGCCAGAGTCAACCACACCCGCCCCGCCCGGCCGCGCTCTCGCTCGCGCGCGCCGACTCAAGCCGCCGGCCCGGCGTTTCACGACCCGGCGGCGGTGTCCGGACCGCTGCCGCGTACCACTGGTCGTGCCTTTGCCCGGGT
>CAUJIW010000010.1 GCA_963205175.1 Pseudomonadota bacterium | reverse complement strand
CACGGCGACGAAATAGGGCAGCGTCACCGTCTGCTCAGACCCGGCCGCCGGGCGCTGGGCGCCGATGGTGATGCGCAGGTTGCTGGCTACCGGGTCCGCGCCTTCGGTGCAGTTGTTGGTGAGGCCGGTGATGGCCGCGCTGGCGACCATGGCGTCGGCGTTCCGGCTCTCGGGCGGCGAGAACAGGGTCATGGTCCCGGCGCTCTTGGCCACCGCATGGGCCGGGCACAAGGTGCGCGTGATCTTGAGCGGATTCTTCTGACACCCGGCCAGCAATACAACCGGCAGGGCCGCCATCAGGGCCAGACGCACAACCTTCACCGACGATCTCCTCTTTCACGGCAACGCCGACAAGCTCTAGGCGGCTGTGGCGGCAAACACAAGAAGGCCGGCCGGCGCCTGGGCGCCGGCCGGCCGGTCTGGCCGTCCGTTGGACGAAAAATCCTAGCTGAGCTTCCAGGTGATCGGCACCACCAGGCTCATGCCGTTGCCGCTCGGCGGCGCCGGGAAGTTGCCGATCTTGGTCATGATCTTCTCGGCCTCGCGGTTGAGAATATCCGACGAGGTCGGCTGCACGACTTCAACAGCGGTCACCTTGCCGCTGGCGTCGAGCGTCACCTTCACCTTCGCGGTACCCTCTTCCTTGCGGACCTGGGCCGAACGGGGATAGCTCTGGTTGTCGGCGATCAACTGGGCAACCTTCTTCTGCCAGTCAGCGCCCTGAGCGAACGACGGCGCCGCGACACCGGCCACGGCAGCGAACACCACGGCTGCACCCACCAATTTGTTCACACAATTCCGGACCATTTTCAGACCTTCCTGATTCTTCAGTTGAATTCGTGAGCTTTTGCTCTGTTCCACACCTCACGCCGAAGCGCATGACACGGCCTATGTAGCAATCAGGGGTAAACGATCGGTTGACGAAACGGTTTGTTGTCGGATCGCTATTGAACAAAAACAGCGATAATTCGCGTCAAACGATAAATCGGTTCTAGCGGTCGAGGGGCAACGCCGTGCGATAGACGATCGGCCGCAGGGCAAAGCTGGTGGTCACCTGGGAAATGCCGGCGATTCGCGTCAGCTTCTGCCGCAGGAAATCCTCGAACTCCGCCAGCGACCCCACCAGAAGGCGCAGCTGGTAGTCGCTCTCGCCGGTCATCAGATAGCATTCCATCACTTCCGGGAAGCGCTGCACCTCGGCTTCGAAGCGCTGGAGATGATGATCATCCTGCTGGTCGAGTCGAACCCGCACGAATGCCGTCACCGACAAACCCGCCGTCGCCGGATCGACCAGCGCCACATAGCCGGAGATGACGCCCGCCGCTTCCAGTGCCTTGACCCGCCGCAGGCACGGGCTGGGCGACAGCCCCACCCGGTCGGCCAGCTCCTGGTTGGTCAGCCGGCCATCGGCCTGCAAGGCCTCGACAATGCGGCGATTGATAGGGTCTCGCAGGATTTCAGCCACAATACACCCACATACGTAAATTTATTGGCAGATCATGCCACAATACAGGCAATACTGAGCCATCTTTGGCAGGATTTTCCCACCCCTTCCAGCTTATTGTCAGGCCGCGTGCTGCGTTGCCGAAGCGGGAGATCTGTATGAGCGTTGACCTGATCGAGTCGGACATTGCCATCCTGGAAGCGCTCGACGCGCGCCTGCGCTGGCTGTCCGCCTGGACCATCCACAACGCCAATCACCTGCGCGACAGCCGCGACGGCCTGAAGGTCGGCGGCCACCAGGCCTCCTGCGCCTCGATGACCGCCATCATGACGGCGCTCTATTTCCATGCCCTGCGCCCCAACGACCGGGTGGCGGTGAAGCCGCACGCCGGCCCGGTGCTGCACGCCATCCACTATCTGCTGGGTCACCAGAGCCTCGACCAGCTGCAGCGGTTCCGCGGCCTGGGCGGGGCCCAGAGCTACCCCAGCCGCACCAAGGACGCGATCCCGGTCGATTTCTCCACCGGCTCGGTCGGCCTCGGCGTCGCCATCACCGCCTTCGCCAGCCTGGTGCAGGACTATCTCATCGCCCACGGCCAGCTGCCCGAGTCGGAGGCCGGCCGGATGATCGCGCTGATGGGCGACGCCGAGCTGGACGAAGGCAACATCTACGAGTGCCTGATCGAGGCCTACAAGCACGACATCCGCAACTGCTGGTGGATTGTCGACTATAACCGCCAGTCGCTCGACGCCACCACCGCCGACCGCATGTTCGGCCGCTTCGACGACATCTTCCGCACCTGCGGCTGGCGGGTGCTGACGCTGAAACACGGCCGGATGCAGCGCGAGGTGTTCAAGCGTCCCGGCGGCCAGGCGATCGCCGACTGGATCGACGCCTGCCCCAACGCCGAATATGCCGCGCTCACCTATCAGGGCGGTGCGGCGTGGCGGGCGCGCCTGCTGGCCGACCTCGGCACCAAGGGCCCGACCGCCAAGCTGATCGCCAGCTTCGACGACACCGAGCTGGCGCGCCTGATGACCAACCTCGGCGGCCACTGCCTGGAGACGCTGCTGGAGGCGTTCAAGGCCGCCGACGACGACAAGCCGACGCTGTTCATCGCCTACACCGTCAAAGGCTACGGCCTGCCGTTCGCCGGCCACAAGGACAATCACGCAGGCCTGATGACGCCATCGCAGATCGAGGGTCTGCGCGAGTCGATGGGCATCCGCCCCGGCGAGGAATGGGAACCCTGGGCCGGCATGGGCGACAACGCCGCCGCCCGCGCACGCGCCTTCATCGCCGGTTCAGCACTGGCCGTCCCGCCACCGCCGCCGGTGGCCGCCCCCGTCCCCCTGCCCGCCCGGCTGCCGGTGCCCGAGGGCGCGGAGCAGTCGACCCAGGCCGCGTTCGGGCGCATCCTGCTCGATCTCGCCAAGTCCGGCGAGCCGCTGGCGGACCGCATCGTCACCACCTCGCCCGACGTCACCGTCTCCACCAACCTCGGCGCCTGGGTCAACCAGCGCGGTCTGTTCCGCCGTCAGGAACTCGCCGACGTGTTCCAGGCCGCCCGCATCCCCTCGGTGCAGAAATGGCGCGGCGACGGCGCCGGCCAGCACGTCGAGCTGGGCATCGCCGAGCACAACCTGTTCCTGATGCTGGCCGCCATGGGGCTGGCGGCGCCGCTGTTCGGCACCCGCCTGATGCCGGTGGGCACGGTCTATGATCCGTTCATCGCCCGTGGCCTCGATGCGTTGAACTATGGCTGCTACCAGAACGCCCGATTCCTGCTGGTGGCGACGCCCTCGGGCCTCACACTGGGCCCGGAGGGCGGCGCCCACCAGTCCATCAACACGCCGCTGATCGGCATGAGCCAGCCGGGGCTGACCAGCTTCGAGCCGGCCTTCGCCGACGAGCTGGCGCTGGCCATGGGCTGGGCTTTCGAGCACATGCAGGCCGAGGATGGCGGCGCGGTCTATCTGCGGCTGTCGACCCGCGTCATCGACCAGCCCCGGCGCATCGACGACAGCTGGCAGGCTGATGCGTTGAACGGCGGCTACTGGCTGAAGCCGCCGGCGCCCGGCGCCAAGGCGGCGCTGGTCTATTGCGGCGTCATCGTGCCGGAAGTGCTGCGCGCCTGGGAGGCGCTGGCCGACGACGTCAAGGGGCTGGGCATCCTCGCCGTCACCTCGCCGGACCTGCTGCATCGCGGCTGGAGCGCCCGGCGCGCGGCCCGCTGGACCGGCAAGCCGGTGGCGCCGTCGCACATCGAGAAGCTGCTGGCGCCGCTGGCGCCGGATGCCGGCCTGGTCACCGTCATCGATGGCAGCCCGGCGGCGCTGTCCTGGATCGGGGGCGTCAAGGGCATGCGGGTGAGCCCGCTGGGGGTCGATCGCTTCGGCCAGACCGGCGACCTGCCGGACCTCTACCGCACCTACCGGCTCGACGCCGATGCCATCATCGACGCCACGGCCGAGCTGTTCCTGACCGCCTGACGGATCAGCCCGCACGCCAGTCCCCCCGCCCGGACGGCGTGCCGGGTGACTCGCAAGCCGGCGATGGATTTCCGCTGGCGATGCGTGTAACCAGCGGCTAGCGCGGCCCCGTAGCTCAACAGGATAGAGCACCTGCCTTCTAAGCAGGATGTTGCGTGTTCGAGTCACGCCGGGGTCGCCACTGGTGGCGCCGCGCCTGCGGCATTCCCGCCACAGCGCGGGGGCGTGATCGCCCACCCCCCGTCATCGCCGTACGGGACTGCTTGACCGCTCGCACCGCTTCGATGAAGTCTGGGACCGACAGCGTGATCGCCCTCCCCCGGCAACCACGTCGCGGACACGTTTCATTCGGAGCATCTCCCATTCGCGCCATGTTGATCGGTCGGTTCTTCCTCGCGCTGCGGCTGGCGGCCGGCCGGCCGCTACCCGAGGGCGGGGCAACGCAGGGCATCGGCGTCTGGCTGCCAGCGGTCGGGCTGGCGCTCGGCGTGCTGATCGCGGTGACGGTGCGAATCGCCATGAGTATCGATGTCTGGTTCGCCGCGCTCGCCGGCCTGGTCGCCTGGGTCGGGCTCAGCGGCGCCCGGCCGCTGGCGGGGCTGGCCACCATCTGCCGCGCCCCCGGCGACGACGGCGCCCCCGGCGCGCCGCCGGTCGGCAGCATCGTCGTCACCCTGGCGATGATCGCGATGCTGATCCTGCTGATGCTGCTCAGCCTGCACGGCGGCTGGTGGAGTCTGGCGCTGCTACTGGCCTGGGCGCGCTTCGCGCCGCTGATGTGGGTGACCTCGCTGCCGCCCGCCGCCACCGAGAACGCCGAACCCGCGCTTGCCGCGTGGGTAGTGGACCCCGCCCAGCCGACCCGCTGGGCGGTGGTGCTGTTCATCGCCAGCCTGGTGGTCAACTGGGCCTTGCTCGCCGCCCCCATCGCCATCGTCGGCTGGCGGCTGTGGATGAAGCGCCGGCCGGTGACTGGCGCACCCGGCGGCCTCACCGTCGAGCGGTTGTTCGCCGGCATCGTGCTGGTCGAACTGGCCAGTCTCGCCTGCGTCGTCGTCCGCCTGATGATGGCCGATTACGGCGCCTGACGCGCCGGCTCGGCAAGCGTTGCCTCGCACGCGCCCACCAGCAACGCTTCCGCGCCACCGTCGCCACCGGTGCTGCCATCGGCACGCAGCAGCGCGATGCGCCGGCGGTAGTTGAAGCCGGCCAGCGGCAGCCGCGCCACCGCCGGGTGGCGGTAGCTTTCCGGCATCACCGTGACGCCGAGCCCGGCACCGACCATCGCCAGCGCCCGCTCGTCGTTGACTGTGCGGAAGGAGAAGCGCGGCCGTACATTGCGGTCGGTGAAATAGCGGCTGGTCTCCGACAGCACCTCGCAGCGCTGGCGCACGATCATCGCCTCGGTCATCAGGTCGGTGGCGGTGAGCATCGGCCGGCCCGCCAGCGGGTGGGCGCGCGGCAGTGCCAGCGCATAGCCTTCCTCCGGCCCCAGCAGCAGCACCCCGCCGGGGTTCTCGCCGCGATCCAGCGTCAGCGCATAGTCCAGACTGCCGTCCTTCAGCCGGTTGGCGATCTCCTGCTCGGTGCCCTCGACCAGCTCCAGCGGCGGGGCGCCCGCCGCCACCAGCCGGGCCACCAGATCGGCCGCCAGCGCGCCGGGGATGGTCAGCAGCAGCCCCAGCCGCACCACCGGCGCCCGCTCGGTCTCGGCCGCCTCGCGGGCCGCCAGGTTGCACAGGTGCAGGATCTCGTGGGCACGCACCAGGAAGCGGCTGCCGGCATCGGTGAGGAACACCCGCCGCCCGGCGCGCTCGAACAACGCCACGCCGAGCACCGCTTCCAGCTTGGCGATGCCGGCCGACAGGGTCGGCTGGGTGATATGCAACGTCGCGGCGGCCTTGGTGAAACCGCCGGCCTCCACGACGGCCAGGAAATAGCGCACCAGATAGAGCTCAATCATAGATGTCATCTATCTCAAACGCCGGATAATATCAATTTTACCTATGCCACGCCCGGCGGTAAGACGGGTGCCCTGAGGGAGAGAGCCATGGCCACGTCCAACGTCATTCCGATTTCTGGCGCCGCGCCGGCCCGTCCCGGCGCCTGGCTGAAGGATCTGGTGGCCGAGCTCAAGGCCCGCACCGCCGAGATCGCCCTGGGCGGCTCGCCGGAGGCCCGCGCCAAGCATGTCGGCCGTGGCAAGCTGCTGCCGCGCCAGCGCGTCGAGCGGCTGCTCGACCCCGGCACGCCGTTCCTCGAACTCTCACAGCTCGCCGCGTACCAGGTTTATGACGACGACGTGCCGGCGGCCGGCATCATCACCGGCATCGGCCGCGTCCACGGCCGGCTGTGCATGATCGTCTGCAACGACGCGACGGTGAAGGGCGGCACCTACTATCCCCTGACGGTGAAGAAGCACCTGCGCGCCCAGGAAATCGCCCGCGAGAACCGCCTGCCCTGCCTCTATCTGGTGGACTCCGGCGGCGCCAACCTGCCCAACCAGGACGAGGTGTTCCCCGACAAGGAGCATTTCGGCCGCATCTTCTTCAACCAGGCCAACATGTCGGCGGCCGGCATCCCGCAGATCGCCGTCGTCATGGGTTCCTGCACCGCCGGCGGCGCCTATGTGCCGGCGATGTCCGACGAGACCGTCATCGTACAGAACCAGGGCACCATCTTCCTCGGCGGCCCGCCGCTGGTGAAGGCGGCGACGGGCGAGGTGGTGTCGGCGGAGGATCTCGGCGGCGGCGACGTCCATGCCCGCACCTCCGGCGTTGTCGATCATCTGGCCCGCGACGATGCCCAGGCGCTCGACATCGCCCGCAAGATCGTCAACACCCTGCCCGACCCGCGCCTGCCCGACGTGTCGCTGCGCGCGCCGCTGCCACCGAAGTTCGCGCCGGAGAGCCTGTACGAGGTCATCCCGCAGGATGCCCGCACCCCCTTCGACGTGCGCGATGTCATCGCCCGGCTCGTCGACGATTCCCGGCTCGACGAGTTCAAGCCGCTCTATGGCCAGACGCTGGTGACGGGCTTTGCCCACCTCTGGGGCATGCCGGTGGGCATTATCGCCAACAACGGCATCCTGTTCGCGGAATCGGCGCTGAAAGGCGCCCACTTCATCGAGCTGTGCTGCCAGCGCAAGATCCCGCTGCTGTTCCTGCAGAACATCACCGGCTTCATGGTCGGCCAGAAATACGAGAACGCCGGCATCGCCAAGGACGGCGCCAAGCTGGTGACGGCGGTGGCCACCGCCGCGGTGCCGAAGATCACCGTCATCATCGGCGGCTCGTTCGGCGCCGGCAACTACGGCATGTGCGGCCGCGCCTATGCGCCGCGCTTCCTGTACATGTGGCCCAACGCCCGCATCTCGGTGATGGGCGGCGAACAGGCGGCGAGCGTGCTGGCGACGGTGCGGCGCGACAACATCGAGGCCAAGGGCGGCCAGTGGCCGGCGGCGGAGGAAGAGGCGTTCAAGGCGCCGATCCGCGAACAGTACGAACACCAGGGCCACCCCTATTATGCCAGCGCCCGACTGTGGGACGATGGCATCATCGACCCGGCCGCCACCCGCGACGTGGTGGGCCTGAGCCTGGCGGCGGCGCTCAACGCGCCGGTGCCCGAGACGAAATTCGGCCAGTTCCGGATGTGAGGAGGATCAGATGAGCGCCCTTCTCTATCAGATCGACGAGCGTGGCGTCGCCCATGTGACGCTGGACCGCCCCGAGCTGCACAACGCCTTCAACGAGGAACTGATCGGCGCCCTCACCGACGCCTTCACCGACATCGCGTCCTCAAGCCGGGTGCGGGTTGCCGTGTTGCAGGGCAACGGCGCCTCATTCTGCGCCGGCGCCGACCTCGACTGGATGCGCCGGGCGGCCCATTTCGACGAGGCGCATAATCTGAAAGACGCCCAGGCGCTTTCCGACATGCTGAACGCCATCGACGCCTGCCCGAAGCCGGTGATCGCCGCCGTCAACGGCGCCGCCTACGGCGGCGGCGTCGGGCTGGTCGCCTGTGCCGACATCGCCATCGGCACCGCCCGGGCGAAATTCATGCTGAGCGAGGTGAAACTCGGCCTGACACCGGCGACCATCTCGCCGTTCGTCATGCGCGCCATCGGCAGCCGCAACGCCCGGCGCTATTTCCTCACCGCCGAAATGTTCACCGCCGAGGCCGCCCGCGACATGGGCCTGCTGCACGAGGTGGTGGCGGACGATGCCGCGTTGCCGGCAGCGGTCGACGCGAAAATCACCACCCTGCTCGCCAACGCGCCGGGCGCCGTCGCCGAGGCCAAGGCGCTGGTGCGCGATTTCGGCCAGCTGCCGGTGACGGGCGAGGTCCGGGCCGAAACCGCGCGGCGCATCGCTGCCCGCCGCGCCTCGCCAGAAGGCAAGGAAGGCCTGTCGGCCTTCCTCGACAAGCGCAAACCGAGCTGGGTGCACTGATGCGTCGAATCCTGATTGCCAACCGCGGCGAAATCGCCCGCCGCATCATCCGCACCGCACGCCGCATGGGCATCGAGACGGTGGCCGTCTATTCCGACGCCGACGCCGGCGCGCCGCATGTGCGCGAGGCGACGCTGGCGGTGGGCATCGGCCCGGCACCGGCGGCCGAGAGCTATCTCAAGATCGACACCATCATCCAGGCCGCCGCCAAGACCGGCGCCGACGCCATCCACCCCGGCTACGGTTTTCTGTCGGAAAACGCCCAGTTCGCCCAGGCCTGCCACGACAACGGCCTGATCTTCATCGGCCCGCCGCCGTCGGCGATCCGCGCCATGGGGCTGAAGGACGGCGCCAAGAAAATCATGAAACAGGCCGGCGTGCCGGTGGTGCCGGGCTATCAGGGCGAAGACCAGAGCCTCGACCGGCTGGAACGCTCGGCCCGGGCGATCGGCTATCCCATTCTCATCAAGGCGGTGGCCGGCGGCGGCGGCAAGGGCATGCGCCGCATCGACGACGGATCGGAATTCGCCGACGCGCTGATCGCCGCCAAGCGCGAGGCCGGTCGCGCCTTCGGCAACGACTCCGTGCTGCTGGAGAAATACCTCACCAAGCCGCGCCACGTCGAAGTGCAGGTGTTCGCCGATGCTCACGGCAACGTCGTCCACCTGTTCGAGCGCGACTGCTCGCTGCAGCGGCGTCACCAGAAGGTGGTCGAGGAAGCACCGGCGCCTGGCCTGCCGGAGGCACTGCGCCAGGCCATGGGCGAGGCAGCGGTGAAAGCGGCGCAGGCGATCGGCTATGTCGGCGCCGGCACCGTCGAATTCATCGTCGACGTCTCCGAAGGCATCGACCGGGCGCCGTTCTATTTCATGGAAATGAACACCCGCCTGCAGGTCGAGCATCCGGTGACCGAGTTCATCACCGGCTATGATCTGGTGGAATGGCAAATTCGCGTCGCCCGCGGCGAGGCGCTGCCGGCGGCGCAGGCCGACATCGGCATCAACGGCCATGCCGTCGAGGTGCGCCTGTACGCCGAGGATGCCGAAGGCGGCTTCCTGCCCTCGACCGGCCGACTGGACAAGCTGGAGCTGCCGCAGCGCACCGGCGTGCGAGTCGATTCCGGCGTCGAGCAGGGCAGTGAGATTTCCATCCACTATGACCCGATGATCGCCAAGTTGATCGCCCACGGGTCGACCCGTCAGGTCGCCATCGACCGGCTGATCGCCGCGCTGGACGAAACCATCGCCGAAGGCCCCAAGACCAACCGTGCGTTCCTCGCCCGGCTGATCGGCCACCAGGCGTTCCGGCTCGGCGACATCGACACCGGCTTCATCGAGCGCCACCTCGCCGACCTCAAGCCGGTCAACGATCTGCCGGACCGGTTGCTGGCGCTGGCGGCACTCGCCGCCACGACGCCGCGTCAGGCACCCACCGGCACCTCGCCATGGGAGGCGCTGGGCAGCTGGCGGCTCAACCTGCCGCACCAGCAGAGCGTCGACTTCTACTTCGAGGGCGGCGCCAAACGCTCGCTGACGCTGACGCGCGGCGAGGACGGCGCGGTCACGGTCACCGGCATCGACGAGGAACTGGTGGCCTCGCCCGCCTGGCGGTCGGCACATCAGTTCGAGGCGGATTTCGGCGGCTCGCTGGCGCGGGCGACCGTCCTGCTCGATGGCCCGGCGATGGAATTGCGCACCGCGGGCCAGACCTTCCGGCTCAACCTGCGCGAGGCCAGCCTCGACAAGGGCGAAGCCGTGCCGCGCGATGGCCGCATCAAGGCGCCGATGCCGGGCAAGGTGTTGTCGGTGTTCGTCAAGCCGGGCCAGAGCGTCCAGGTGGGCGATCGCCTGCTGGTGCTGGAAGCGATGAAAATGGAGCATCGGCTGACCGCGCCGGCCGCCGGCACCATCCGCGCCGTGCATGTCGGCGATGGGGACCAGGTGGCGGATGGCGGCGTGCTGGTCGAGATCGAGATGGAGGCCGGCTGACGCCCGGCATTCAGGCCGTTTGTCCCGAGCCCGTCGAGGGATGAGCAGCCACAGCGACGTCTGAAGTCGTCCCTCGACCGAGCTCGGGACGAACGGGGTAGATAGGAACACGGATCATGATGAACTCTCTGCGCTTCGACCACGGCGAAACCATCGATATGCTGCGCGAAAGCGTCGCGGCGTTCGCGGCGGCCGAAATCGCGCCGCGCGCGGCCGAAATCGATGCCACCAACACCTTCCCGCGTGACCTGTGGCCGAAGCTTGGCGCACTGGGCCTGCATGGCATCACGGTGAGCGAGGCCGACGGCGGCTCGGGTCTGGGCTACCTCGCCCACTGCATCGCGGTGGAGGAAATCAGCCGCGCCTCCGCCTCCATCGGCCTGTCCTACGGCGCCCATTCCAATCTCTGCATCAACCAGATCAAGCGCTGGGGCACGCCGGCCCAGAAAGCGAAATACCTCCCCAAGCTGATTTCCGGCGACCATGTGGGCTCGCTCGCCATGTCCGAGCCCGGCGCCGGTTCCGACGTGGTGTCGATGAAGCTGCGGGCGGAAAAGCTCAACGACCGCTATGGGCTCAACGGCAACAAGATGTGGATCACCAACGGTCCGCACGCCGATACGCTGGTGGTCTATGCCAAGACCGACCCCGCCGCCGGCCCGCGCGGCATGACCGCTTTCCTGATCGAGCGCGGCTTCAAGGGCTTCTCCACCGCCCAGAAGCTCGACAAGCTCGGCATGCGCGGCTCCGACACCTGCGAACTGGTGTTCGAAGACTGCGAGGTGCCCTACGAAAATGTCCTCGGCGAGGAAGGCAAGGGCGTCAATGTGCTGATGTCCGGCCTCGACTATGAGCGCGTGGTGCTGGCCGGCGGGCCGCTGGGCATCATGGCGGCGGCGCTGGACGTGGTGCTGCCCTATGTCCACGAGCGCGAGCAGTTCGGCCAGCCGATCGGCACCTTCCAGCTGATGCAGGGCAAGCTCGCCGACATGTACACCACCTTCAACGCCTGCCGGGCCTACACCTACGCCGTGGCCCAGGCCTGCGACCGCGGCGAGACCACCCGCAAGGACGCCGCCGGCTGCATTCTCTATGCCGCGGAAAAAGCCACCCAGGTGGCGCTGGACGCCATCCAGTGCCTGGGCGGCAACGGCTACATCAACGAGTATCCGACGGGCCGCCTGCTGCGCGACGCCAAGCTCTACGAGATCGGCGCCGGCACCTCGGAAATCCGTCGGTTCCTCATCGGCCGCGAGCTGTTCGCCGAGACGGCCTGAGCGGCGGACGCGCGGGTGACGGCAGACGCGATCGCCACTCCGGCAGGGACCGGCGGCGTGCTGGGTGCGATCCTTGCCGGCGGGCAGTCGCGCCGTTTCGGCAGCGACAAGGCGGCGGCGCCCTATGGCGAGACGACACTGATCGACCATGTGGCGCGACTGCTGGCACCCCAGGTCAAGGCGCTGGTGGTCACGGGCGGCGCGGCGCGCCCGGGGCTGGAGGTCGTCGCCGACCGCCCGGCGCCGGACCTCGGCCCGCTGGGCGGCCTCAACGCCGCGCTGCACGCCGCCCTGGCACGCGGTCTGCCCTGGGTCGTCATGGTGCCGTGTGACGCCGCCACCTTCCCCGCCGATCTCGTGACCCGGCTGTCTGCCGGCCTCGGCGACGCGCCGGCGGCACTGGCCCGTACCGCCACGCGCGGCCATCCGACACTGTCACTGTGGTCATCCGCGCTGGCGCCACGACTGGACGCTTTCATCGCCGATGCCCGCACGCCCCGTGATCGCAGCGTGCGGCGCTGGGCCGACAGCATCGGCGGGGTGACGGTCGAGTTCGCCGACGGCGCAATCGCCAACGTCAACACACCGGCCGATCTCTCCGGCCTTGAACCACCGCGCTGAGGCGCCTCCCCCGGACACGCCTCAGGCGCCGTGCCCGGCCCACCAGCGCCGATAGCTCGCCGCCGCCGACAGCAGGTATGCCAGCTTGTCCTGCCCCAACCTCGTCATCCAGTAAGCGGCGATCTCCGCCCCGGCGCGCACGAACGGCGGCCGGTGAGGCGCCACCCGCCGCGCGACGGCATAGGCATTGAGGGCGTTTTCGCGCAACTGGCGGTGATAGGCGGCATCCAGCGGCTTCCACTGCATGTCACCCTCGGGCAACGGCTGGGTCGGCTGGACGTGCCCGGCATAGGCCTGCCACGCCACCGAGCGGATGACCGGCGGGAAGCGGTCCATCCACTGGTCATAGAGCTTGTGGCCCACGCAGTCATCAAGCGGAAAGCGCTGAAACGCCGCCACCAGCTCGGCATCGAACAGCGGCAGCAGATATTCAAACCGCCGCACATCGATATTCTCGTAATGCTCGGCGACCTGATGGCGTTCCTGCGTCGTCAGCAGGAACCAGTGCAACGCCCGCCCGGCATCGCGGCCGCGATAGCGTTGCAGCTCGGCCGTCAACGCCTGCTGGAAATGATCGGTGAAGCGTGTGCGCTCCGTCGCCGACAGCAGCGCGCCGCGCAGCACGACGAACTTGCGCTTCAGGTGAATCCGCGCCGCCTCCGCCGCGTTGCCTGCCCGCAGCGCCGCGAGAATCTCCGGGGTCGAGTTGACATAACCCAGGCACACGCTGCCGCCATCACCCGCCCACACCACGCCGGGGCGCGCGCCCGGCAGGTCGCGGAACGTGATCTCGCGGTCGAGATACTCCTTCACGTGATGGCCGATGTCGTAGGGAATCGGTCGCGGCACCGGCTCGGCGTGATGGTCCGCGCCGACGGCCGCCGCGTAGAGACCGGCAATGCGAGCATCCAGCGAACGATCATAGGTGAAGGTGAGCGTCCTGAGCTTGAGGCCGCGCCGCGCCAGATCGGTGACGATGGTGCGCGAATCCAGCCCGCCGCTCATCATCGCCCGTGCCGCCGTGTCCTGCTTGAGCCGCAGCGCAATGGCTTGCTGGAAAGTCTGGTACAGCGTGTCGACAGCCTCCGGCGTTACCGCCTGATCGTCGGCCAGCCTGTCCCATTCGAAATAGGGCTCGACGCGGACGCCGACGGCATCCGCCACCACCGCCTCGCCGCCACGCACCATGCGCACACAGGCATAAGGCGTGCGATCCCCCAGCGCGAACCCCATCGACACCTGTTCGTGCAACGCCGCGTGATCGACCGCCTTGGGAACCACGTCGAGTGCCTCGATGATGCGCAGCGCCGTGGCGAACACCACCAGGTCACCAACCGCCGCCCAGTAGAGCGAGCGCACGCCAACCCGGTCGGTGATCAGGCACAGCCGTTTGCCGGGCCGGTCATGGAAAGCGGCGGCAAACGTGCCGCGGGTCTGGCTGAACGCCGAGAGATCGCCCGCCAGCCAGCCCTGCCACAGGGCTACCAGATCCTGCTGGCGCGGCGTGCCTACCACCGGCGACAGCAAGGGTTCGCCCACCGCGACGGCGGTGCCGCGCGCATCGTCGGCCAGCGCCGGGCCGTCGAACAGGCCGATGTCGAGCTTGGCCAGCGCCAGCCCCGGCGCCTCGACAAGCTGCGGCCGGTCGCCAGGGTGGCGTGACAGCGCCGCGCCCAGCGCCTGGACATGCCGAGGTGCGATTGCCGCTCCCGAACGATCGAAGATGCCTGCGAATACCGTCATTTATCTGAAACCATCCACATAATGCTGCCGCGTCTGCCTTCTAGAGCCCGCAACGTGGCAGTCAATCAACTGGCATGACGATGCCGTTCCGGCAACGTGTTCATCCTCAGCGTTCCGAGAACGCGGTGTCGAGCGCGTTGGTCACCGGACGCACCAGATAGGCCAGCAGCGATTTCTCGCCGGTCTTGATGTCGGCGACCAGTGTCATGCCGGGACTCAGCACGTTGCCAGCCTCCCTGCTCCCCACATAGGCGCGCTCCAGCTTCACCCGCGCCTTGAAATAGGGCTTCCCCTGCTCGTCGAGAAAGGACGAGGCGGACACAAAGTCTACCGTGCCCCGCACGCCGCCGTAGCGGCCGAAGTCATAGGTCGCGACCTTGACCAGCGCCGGACTGCCCGCCTGCACATGACCGATGTCGGCCGGAGACACCCGCACCTCCGCCATCACCGCGTCCTCGTAGGGCACGATCTCGGCAACCATCGAACCAGGCGGGATCACCGCACCCGCCGACGTCACCTGCAACCCCTTCACGGTGCCATCAACCGGCGCCACCACCATCAGCCGGCGGACCTTGTCTTCCAGCCGCTTCAACTGCTCCGTCGCCTCGGCGAGCTGCACCGTCACCTGTCCCAGTTCCTGCAGCGCGTTCTCCTTCAGCCGGGCCGCCACCTCCTGGCGGCCGCCGGTAGCACCGCTGACGGACGCCCGGGCCCGCTTCTGCTGGCTGCGCACATCAGCCAGCTCCCCCTGCAACCGGGAAACGTCGCGCTCCGAGCGCAGGTAGGTAAGGCGCGATGTCAGGCCCTTGTCGAGCAGCTTGCGACGTGCGCCCAACTCCTCCTCGGCCAGTTCCAGTTCACGGGCCAGCGCCTTCTCCCGCGCCGCGAGGCTGCCCTCGTCATAGCGGCTCTCGCTCACCTTGCTGCCGGCGACCGCGAGCTGCACGCGCCTGTTCTCCATCTGCATCGACCACAGCGCATGCTGGTCCTGCTTCAGGTGATCAAACCCGGTGATGCGCGGGTCGAAGCGCGGCTCGCGGTCGAGCGCGAAGGCCCGCAGCCGCTCGGCCTGGAACGACAGCGCCGCGTGTCGGGCACGAATCTGGTCAAGATCGGCCGCGAACTGGGCGTCATCGAGCACGATCAACGGATCCCCCTGTTTCACCGTCTGCCCCTCGCGCACCCGCACCTCGGCGACAATACCGCCCTCCAGGTGCTGCACCGGACGCACGAACGACTGCGGCAGGATCTGGCCCGGCGCCGCCGCCAGCTCGTCAAGACTGATCACCGCCGACCAGCCGACAAAGCCCGCCGCCACGGCGGCGATGGCGCCGATGGTCCAGCGCATGACACGCGGCGGCGCCGCCTCCTCCAGCATGATCGAACGCGACAGCAGGCGCGACGGCGCCTTGCCGATACCCGAGGCTCTCGCCACCAGATCGGGCAACGCCGAAAACAGCCGGCGCGACGGGTTGGTGAACGTCGCGGATGCGGTGGACGCGGTCGTCATGCCGCCTGCTCCTTCATGGATTGCGAGAGTACATCGTCAGGGCGGCCGATCGCCGCCACCTGGCCGCGCGCCATCAGCACCGCGCGATCGGCCATGCGGATGTGACTGGGGCGGTGCGAGACCATCAGCACCGTCACTCGCCCCTTCAGGCGCTCCAGCAGCTTCATGAAGGCGCGATCGCCTTCCTCGTCGAGCCCCTGGGCCGGTTCGTCGAGCAACAGCAGACGCGAGCCCTTCACCAGTGCGCGCGCGATCGACAGCGCCTGGAGAAAGCCGCTGTTGAACTGGGCGACGGTGTGGTCACCCAGCCGCGTATCGAAACCGCGCGGCAGACTCTGGATACGTTCCAGGATGCCCGCCTCGGCACAGGCACGATGCAGATCCTCGTCGCTGGCGGTGGGATCAGCCAGCCGCAGGTTCTGGGCGATGGTGCCATGGAACAGGCGCACGGCCTGCGGCACATAGCCGATCATCTGGCGCAGCTCGATGGGGTTGAGCTGCCGCATGTCGACGCCATCGAGCAAGATCTGGCCGGCCTGACAGCGATCCATGCCGATCAGCATGTTGAGGAGGGTCGACTTGCCGGCGCCATTGCCGCCGATGATGGCCACCAGCTCACCGGGTTCCGCCTTCAGGCTGACACCCAGCAACGACGGATCGACGGCACCGCGATAGCGGAAGCTGACACGCTGGAACTCGACGCCGCCATAGAGATTTCGCTGCACGCGCCGGTTACGCCGCTGCGGTTTGGGCTCGGTTGGCATCCGCATCAGCTGGTTGACCTGACGCACCGCGATCTTGATTTGCTCGATACGGCTCAGCGTCAGGAACAGGCTCTGCAACGGCGACAGAATCCGCCAGATGATCGCCATCACCGCCACCAGCGCGCCGACGCTCATCTGCTGGTCAACCACCTGGACGACGCCAAGCGCCATGGTGATAATGCCGGCAGCCAGCATGATGAGGTGGCCCAGCGTCTGCAGCAGCGTCGACAACTGGTTGAGGCGGAACTGCGACCAGGCGCCCTCCGCCGACAGCACACGGAACCGCTCCAGCCACAAGGCTTCGGCCGACATCTGTTTGATCGCCCGCATGTTGCCCAGCAGATCGAGCATGAAACCGTGGCGCCGGGCGCGGATGCGCGAGGACGCCTGCACCGCCTTTTTCAGCACCGGCGCCAATGCCATGCCGACCAGCAGATAGGCCACCGCCAGCCCGACCGGCACCCAGGCCAGCGGGCCACCCAGCCACCACACGACGCCGATGAAGCCAAGCAGGAAGGGGGCATCGAACACCAGTGTCGCCAGCGGACCGGTGAAGATCTCCCGTAATGAATCGAACTCCCGCAGCCGCGAGGCCTGGGCGCCGATCGGCACCGATTCCGTCAGCGCCGGCGGCAATCCCAGAATCTGCCCGAAGGCCCCGGTGGTCACCGCATAATCGATGCGCGCGCCAATATAGGCCACCATCCGCGCCCGCACCCCGCGCAGCACCGCCTCGACGCCGATCAGCGCCAGCACGCCGGCCGCCAGATAGGCCAGCGTACCGAGATTCTGGGTCGGAATCACCTTGTCATAGAGCGTCATCACATACAGCGGCACTGCCAGCCCGATGGCGTTGAGCATGGCGGTGGCCAGAAACATCAGCGCGAAAAGGCGCCGGAAGCGCCATAGCAGACCGCCGATCCAGTTCTGCTGCTGTGCCACCGGCTCCTCGTCGCTGGCGCTGGCTGGCATCAACGCATGGACGATGCCGTTCAGCAGCGCCGGCGCATATTCGGCCTCCTGCCGGCTGTCACCGTCGAACACCCGCCAGGCCCCGTCCCCTGCCCGGTCGAGCACCACCAGCGGCGCGCCTTCGTCACGGACCAGCAGCGCCGGCAGCAGACGCGGATCGAGGCGTCCATGATGTACCGCCGCCGTGCGGGTCTCGATGCCCAGTTGCGCGAGAATGTTGAGGATGTCGGTGAGGTCGAGGTCGGACGTGAAATGCGGCAGTGCCTCGCCGAGATCGCGCGCCGCACCACGCCAGCCCG
>CAUJIW010000009.1 GCA_963205175.1 Pseudomonadota bacterium | reverse complement strand
CCATTTGGCCGCCCGTGCCCTCGGGGCACGGTCTAAAAAGAAACAGGGGCCATTTGGCCCCTGTCTCCACACCCTCGGGAAAAGGCGTGTCCAGTTCCGGCGACGAGCGCCGGAGCGTGCTTACTTGCGACGGCGACGGGCCGCCAGGCCGAGACCGGCCAGACCGGCGCCCAGCAGGCCCAGCGACGCCGGCTCCGGCACCGTGGTGTTGCCCTCACGCACCGAGACTTCCAGCGTGTAGCTGAAGAAGGTCAGCGCGTCGGCACCAACGGTGTCGGCGACGTACAGCGACCAGGTGCCCAGGGCGTTCTCGCCACCGAAGGCCGACAGGCTGCCGGCCGGCTGATAGTCGCCCGACATCGGCAGGCTGCCCAGCAGGTTGGCGGCCTGGTCGTCGAAGGTGATGGTGAACACGTCGCCGGTGGAGCCCGTCTGGAACAGATCGGCGGTGATGAGGTTGACGGTGGTACCGTCCGGCGAGGTCAGCGAGAACACGATCTCGTTGAAGTACGGCGTGCCGCCGGCGCTGCATCCTTGCTGGGTCGCCGCGCCACCATCGCACTTGGCGAAGTTGATGGTGATGTTGACGTCCTGGATCGTGCCCGCACCCAGCGTCACCTCGCGGGTGCCGGACGAGGCGTCGAACACGCCATAGTCCGAGTTGGTGGCAGTGAGAACAGCGGCACCGGCGGTGGTGGCGAACGGCACCAGGCTGAGCAGGGACGCGGCAAGCAACTTCTTCATGATCGTCTCCGGGATATTGCAGGGGCAAAGATTGACCCTTGCAACGCAATCGACGTGCCAACTCACTGCAATCAGCAAATGACTTGGCGTTCGTCACGTTCCCGCAACATATCCAACTGGATAAATGTAAAGAATCCCGACTCCATCGTCAGACTCCCGGGCACACCCGCACTGGCGGATTTCCCGCCGCGCGAGGCCGGACGATCCATGCTATTGGTGGAAGCCGCCGGGCTTGCTATGGACGCGGCCTGCAACGCATTCGAGGATTCCACCGCATGAAGTTTTTTGTCGATACCGCCGACGTCGGCCAGATCCGCGAACTGGCGGCCACCGGCCTGCTGGACGGCGTGACCACCAACCCGACGCTGATCGCCAGGTCGGGCCGCAACTTTCTCGACGTCATCGCCGAGATCTGCGCCATCGTCCCCGGCCCGGTGTCGGCCGAGGTGGTCGCCACCGAGCATGAGGCGATGGTGGCGGAGGCGGAAAAGCTGACGCCGATCGCGCCCAACATCACCATCAAGGTGCCGCTGACGCTCGACGGCCTGAAGACCTGCAAGGTGCTGACGGACCGGGGCATCATGGTCAACGTCACGCTGTGCTTCACGGCCAACCAGGCGCTGCTCGCCGCCAAGGCCGGCGCCACCTTCATCTCGCCGTTCGTCGGCCGGCACGACGACGTGTCGTGGGACGGCATGGACCTGATCGAGGACATCAAGACCATCTACGACAACTACAACTTCGAGACCGAGATTCTGGTGGCCAGCGTCCGCCACCCGATCCATGTGCTGCAGGCGGCCAAGATCGGCGCCGATGTGGTCACCGTACCGCCCGACGTCATCAAGAAACTGTTCAACCACCCGCTGACCGACAAGGGCCTGGAGTCCTTCCTCGCCGACTGGGCGAAAACCGGTCAGAGTATCGTCTGAGCCCCGACGGCCTGCCGATGAGCGCGTCCGATCCTTCCAAGGTGGTCGATTTCCAGACCGAGGCCATCGGCCGGCTGCGGGCCCGGGTCGACGCGCTGGGCGAGGCCAACGCGGTGCTGCTGGCCTATGCCCGCGGCCACGCCGGCGCCGCGGCGCAGATCCACGCCGCCTGCCTGGCGGCGATGGACGCCCAGAGCCTGGAGCATCTGGTGCATGTCGTCACCCAGGACTGGGTCGACATTCTGGGCCTCGACGCGGTGGCGGTGGCACTGGAAACCAGCGCGCAAGCGGTGCGGATGGGACCGACGGGCCTGCAGTTCCTGGCGCCCGGCGCGCTGGCGACCTGGCTGGACGGCGTGAAGGACGTGCGCCTGGAGGCCACGCCGGAACACACCGGCCGCGAAGGCACCAGCATGTTCGGGCCGGCGGCGACGCTGATCCGTTCCCAGGCGCTGATCCGGCTGCCGCTGACCCCCCCCCTGCCGCGCGGCGTGCTGGCACTGGGCTCGCGCATCGAACACAGCTTCGAGGGCGTGCACGGCACCGAACTGCTGACCTTTCTCGGCGCCGTCACCGCCCGCTGCATCAGCCGATGGCTGACCACCCAGCCCTGACCGGCCTGGCCGCGTGCCATCCGGCGGACGCCCTGGTCCAGCGCTGGCTGGCGGCGCTTGCCCACGAGCGCCGCGCCTCCGTGCACACCGTGGACGCCTATGGCCGGGTGACACGCCAGTTCCTCACCTTCCTCGGCCAGCACTGGGGACGTCCGGTCGGGCCCGATGATCTGGCCACCGTATCGCTGACCGACCTGCGCGCCTTTCTCGCCGCCCGGCGCGGCGACGGTGCGGCGACGGCCTCGATCGCCCAGGCCGGCTCGGCCCTGAAATCATGGTATCGCTGGCTGGCCCGCGCCGCCGGCATCCGCAACCCCGCCGTGGCGGCGCTGCGCCCGCCGCGCACCCCCAGACGCCTGCCCCGGCCGCTGGCGCCCGCCGACGCCGAGGCGGTCGCCGCCGCCGCCGACCAGCCGGAGGCCGAACCCTGGGTCGGCGCCCGGGATACCGCCGTGCTGCTGCTGCTTTACGGCTGTGGCCTGCGCATCAGCGAGGCGCTGGGCCTGACACGATCGCAGGCGCCACTGCCGGCGATGGTGACGGTGCTCGGCAAACGCCGCAAGGAACGCCGGGTGCCGGTGCTGCCCGTCGTCGCCGCCGCCGTCGACGCCTATCTCGCGCTGTGCCCCTACCCGCTGGCTGCCGACGGCCCGCTGTTCATCGGCGTGCGCGGCAAACCGCTGGGGCCGCGCGCCGTGCAGGCGGCGATGCAGCGCGCGCGGATCGCGCTCGCTCTGCCGGACAGCGCGACGCCGCACGCCCTGCGCCACAGCTTCGCCACCCACCTGCTGGCGCGCGGCGCCGACCTGCGGGCGATCCAGGAACTGCTCGGGCACGCCAGCCTGTCCTCGACGCAGATCTACACCGATGTCGATGCCGCCCGGCTGCTCGATGTCTACCGTCACGCCCACCCGCGCGCGTGAAGCGCCCCCGGGGCATCGGACGCCGGTAACGGACCGTCAGGCGCTTGCCGGACCGGCCAGCGTCTCGCGAATCCTCGCCGCGAGGTCGCGTTTGCGAAACGGCTTCTGCAACAGATGCACGCCATCGGCGATGCGGCCGTTCTCGATGATGGCGTTCTCGGTATAACCAGACATGTAGAGCACCTTGAGGCCGGGGTGCGACGCCTGGGCCTCCTCGGCGAGCTGACGGCCGTTCTTGCCCCCCTTGAGCACCACGTCGGTGAGCAGCAGGTCGACATCCAGCCCGCCGTCGAGCACCGCCAGCGCCTGGGCGGCGTCGGTCGCCTCGGTCACCGCATAGCCCAGGGCGCGCGCCATGGTGGAGACCAGCAGCAGCACGTCGGGGTCATCCTCCACCACCAGCAGGGACTCGCCGGCCGCCGCAGGCGCCTCCTCCGGCATCGTCACCTCCGGCGCATCCCCGTCACGGTTGCCACGGGGCAGGTACAGCCGGACGGTCGTGCCCTCGCCCGGCGCGCTGTCGATTTCCGCCAGACCGCCGGACTGGCTGGCAAAGCCGTAGACCATGCTGAGACCAAGCCCCGAGCCCAGCCCGCCGCTCTTGGTGGTGAAGAACGGCTCGAACGCCCGTGCCGCGACGTCCGCCGTCATGCCGGCGCCGGTGTCGGACACCGACAGCACGACAAACGGCCGCGCCGCGCCACCGCCCTCGCCCGGCCGTTCGGCATGAGCGGTCCGGATGGTGATCGCGCCACCCGACGGCATGGCATCGCGGGCGTTGACCACAAGATTGAGCAGCGCGTTCTGCAGCTGCCCGGAATCGACATGGCAGGGCCATAGCGGGTCCGCGAGATCGAGGTCGAGGCTGACGTTCTCGGGCAGCACACCCTGCACCAGCACCGCCATGTCGCGGATCAGGTGGTTGAGGTCGAGCTGGCTGGGCGCCAGCGGCTGCTGACGGGCGAAGGCCAGCAGACTGCGGGTCAGCGTCGCACCGCGCTCGGTGGCATTGATCGCCCGGTGCAGCAGGCCGCGCAGATCGGGGCGATCGCCAAGCTTGGTCTCGATCAGTTCCAGACTGCCGGTCATCACCGCCAGCAGGTTGTTGAAATCGTGCGCCACGCCGCCGGTCAGCTTGCCGAGCGCGTCGAGCCGCTGGGCATGGCGCAGCTGTTCCTCGGTGGCGCGGCGCTCGGTGATGTCGGTCAGCAGCGAATAGACTCCCCGAACCCGGCCCTCATCATCCCGGTCGACGATGCGATGGAGATCGCAGGTCCGGGTGACGCCATCGGGGAAACACTTGGTCCATTCGCCGCGCGAGTTGGCGCCGCCGCTGAGCGTCGCCGACAGATCACGGATCACGTCGGCGAAGGTATCGTCCAGCAGGGCGTCGATCTGCTCGCCGACGATCGCCACCGGCGGGCGGGCCAGCCACGTGGCCCCGGTCTTGTTGACGAAGCGGATGCGCCGGTCGGTGTCGACGTAGGAGATCATCACCGGCAGGTTGTCGGTGATCGCCTGCAGCTGCCGCACACTGGCATCAAGCGAGCGGTTGAGCGCGTGAATCTCGCGCTCCGCCGCCCGCGCGGCGGTGACATCGCGGATGATGAGGGTGAGATAGCGTCGGCCGCCGTCGGTGAACCGGCTGACCGTCGCCAGGCAATCACGGGTGGTGCCGTCCTTGCGATGCAGCACCATCGCGATGTCCTTGATCGGCCGCCGGGCCCTGAGCGCCGCCTCGATCTCGCCGCGGACGACCGGATCGCGCTGAAAGTTGAACGACAGGTAGCGGCCGCCCATCAGCGCGTCGAGCGACCAGCCGGTCAGACAGGCCGCCGCTTCGTTGACCTCGACGATCACCATGTCGCGCTGCCGCAGGATCATCATGAAATCGGCGCTGGACTGGAAGGCGCTGGCGAACTTCTCCCGCACCTGGCGCTCGCGCAGATGCGCCTCGTGCTGTGCCTCCAGCAGCAGATGATGCTCGTGCAGCAACAGGCTCTGGCGCAACAGCGCCAGCGTGAACACCGCCGCCGCGCAGACGTTGACGATCAGGCGCACCGACGGCAGCACACCGGGTGCGACATTGATGACGATGACGGCGATCGACACCCCCAGCACCACCAGCATCGGCAGCAGGCGCACCATCAGGTCGATGCGGTCCTTTTGCGGCGGTCCGCCCGCCGGAGCGAGATGCCAGCGCCACGCCGCCCACCCCAGCGCCAGACTGAGCACGGAATAGGACGCGTTGTACCAGACCCCGAACTCGTGATCGGTCTCCAGCGCCGACAGGTTCCACAGCAGCCACAGCAGGCCGGTCATCAGCAGCGACGCGATCATCGCCAGCCAGCTGTCGTGCAGGCGCGGCCGCACCGCCTGCACCGTGAGCAGGCACATCCAGCCCGCCGTCAGGTAGGCGATCGGGTAGGCGGCGATGACGGCCAGGCCGAACAGGTTGGTGTTGGACTTGAGCGGCAGATACAGCGCCAGGGACACCGCCAGCGCGGTGATCGCCAGCCCGGCGGCGTCGAGCACGATGGAACGGCGCACGGCGCGGCTCACCGACGGCGGCATCGTCTTGACGACGCCAATGGCGACACAAGGCGCCAGCACGAGGAAAAAGGCATCGGTGATGTTGGGGTAGTTGCTCAGCCCGGCGAACTCCAGCGCCACCCAGAGCAGCTGACCGATCTCGTAAAGCACAAGACCGATGAAGAACCACAGGTGCGCCGGGCGCATGCCGGGCGGGGCATCGCGATAGCCAAGCCAGGCCAGCCACGCCGCCACCAGGCTGGCGACATTCCAGTGCAGCGCGTCCAGCACGAACGCCGGGCCATGCACCTCGGCGTTCTGCGGCACCATCAGTTGCAGCACCAGACACACCACCAGGGTGGTGATGCCGATGCCCATCAGTAAAAGGCCCCCGCGCGTCAAAGTCGGTCGCGGCGCGTCCTCAGGTTCCGCCATGCCTGCCTTCCCGTTCCACCCGTCCGACTGTAACAGGTTCACAGCCCAAGGACAGGGGCAAGCCCGCACCCTGCGGCAAGCCATATAAAGACATCTTTATACTTGAATATGTCGCGCAAGCCTGCCATGATCGGGCTTTGCCGTCACGCGGTCGACCGCCGCTTCATGCCCAACAGGGAGTTCCCCCGTGAGCTTCACCGATTACATCGTCAAGGACATCAGCCTCGCCGACTGGGGCCGCAAGGAAATCGCCATCGCCGAGACCGAGATGCCCGGCCTGATGGCGCTGCGGGCCGAATATGGCGCCGCCCAGCCGCTCAGGGGCGCCCGCATCGCCGGCAGCCTGCACATGACCATCCAGACCGCGGTGCTGATCGAGACGCTGAAGGCACTGGGTGCCGACATCCGCTGGGCCTCGTGCAACATCTTCTCGACCCAGGACCAGGCCGCCGCCGCCATCGCCGCCGCCGGCATCCCGGTGTTCGCCTACAAGGGCGAGACGCTGGTGGAATACTGGGACTATGCGCTGAAGATCCTCGAATGGGGTGACGGCGGCACGCCCAACATGATCCTCGACGACGGCGGCGACGCCACCCTGCTGGTGCTGCTCGGCGCGGAAGCCGAGAAAGACCCCGCCAAGATCGCCAGCCCGACGTGCGAGGAAGAGGAAGTGCTCTACGCGCTGATCAAGCGCGTCAACGCCGAGAAGCCGGGCTTCTTCGCCCAGTGCCGGGACAATATCCGCGGCGTCTCGGAGGAGACCACCACCGGCGTGCACCGGCTCTACCAGATGGCCAAGGACGGCCGCCTGCCATTCCCGGCCATCAACGTCAATGACAGCGTCACCAAGTCGAAGTTCGACAATCTCTATGGCTGCCGCGAAAGCCTGGTCGACGGCATCCGCCGCGCCACCGACGTGATGCTGGCCGGCAAGATCGCGCTGGTCGCCGGCTACGGCGACGTCGGCAAGGGCTCGGCCTTCTCGCTGCGCAACGGCGGCGCCCGCGTGCTGGTCACCGAGGTCGACCCCATCTGCGCCCTGCAGGCGGCGATGGAGGGCTTCGAGGTCGTCACCATGGAAGACGCCGCGCCGCGCGCCGACATTTTCGTCACCGCGACGGGTAACGTCGACGTCATCACCGACGAGCACATGCGAGCGATGAAGGACCGGCCGATCGTCTGCACCATCGGCCACTTCGACAGCGAAATCCAGATCGCCGGCCTGAAGAACCTGAAGTGGCACAACGTCAAGCCGCAGGTCGACGAGGTCGAGTTCCCCGACGGCAAGCGCATCATCGTGCTGGCCGAGGGCCGGCTGGTGAACCTCGGCTGCGCCACCGGCCACCCGAGCTTCGTGATGTCGGCGAGCTTCACCAACCAGACGCTGGCCCAGATCGAGCTGTGGACCAACGCCGGCGCCTACCGGAACAGCGTCTACACCCTGCCCAAGCATCTCGACGAGAAGGTGGCGGCGCTGCATCTGGCCAAGCTGGGCGTCAAGCTGACGACGCTCACCGACAAGCAGTCGGCCTATCTCGGCGTATCGCCCCGGGGTCCGTTCAAGCCCGAGCATTACCGCTACTAGGGCGGATGGCGCGCGCGGCGGCGGTGCGCGGGCGGCCCCGCCCGCGCGCTTCCATCTCCGGCGATCAGGCTCTATGGTGCCCGCCGTGAAACGGGCATCCTGGTCTCTACCCCTGGTCGCGATGACGGCGCTGACAAGCCTGCCGGCCGTGGCGGCGCCGGTCAGCCACTTGATCGTGACCGATCCCTGGCGGCTGTCGGTCGCCGGCATCGTCGCCGCCGCCTGGCTGGCGGTGGCGGTCTGGGCGATCATCCGCG
>CAUJIW010000008.1 GCA_963205175.1 Pseudomonadota bacterium | reverse complement strand
CGCCGGTGCTCGACATGGCGGAAGCCTTCGACCACCCCCATGCGGCGGCGCGTGAAATGCTGGTGCCGGATGGCCTGGGCGGACGGGTGGTCGGCACGCCGGTCAAGTTCGCCGACGAGCCGGGCACGGTCCGGCTTGACGCGCCGACGCTCGATGAACAGGGCGTGGCGATCCGCGCCCGCGGCTGGGCACACGACTGACGGGCGGAACACTGTCCGGGGCCATGGGCGCCGGACCAGCGGCCGGCTTGCGACGCCCACGCCATGCGACGTGGGCGTCGAGCTTGCCTGGCGGCTGTCAGCCGGCGGTTTCCTTCAGTTCCAGCCGCATGTTGTAGACGAAATCGCGCGACCGGAAGGTGTTGACCGAGATCAGGTAGATGCTGTTGTTGCTGTCGAAGTAGCGACGGATGATCTGCAGCGCGCACACCCCCACCGGCTCGCCCAGCTTGTTGGCTTCCGTCGGGGTCAGCTGCTTGGCCCGGATATCCTGTGACAGGCCGACCGGCTTGATGCCGTAATTGCGATCGAGCCATTCATAGACCGGGTCGTCGGAGAAATCGACGTCGGCCGGAATGGTGGCGCGCGTGGCGTCAATATAGACCCGCACGATGCACAGCGGCATGTTCTGGTCGTCATGACGCACGCCCTGCAGGCAGTGCCATTCCCGCATCTCGTCGCAGCCCAGCAGGCGGGCAAGCTGACCATCGGCGCGCACGCCTTCGCGGCCGTCCCACAGCATGTGGGTGGCATGGGCATAATTCAGCAGGTCGGTGCGTGATCCCACCGCGTGGCGGAATGTCTCGATCGGCGTGTGGCGCAGGACGGTCGTCCCGGCGCCGCGCCGGCGGCTGAGAAAGCCCTCTTCCTCAAGCTGCTGCAGCGCGCCGCGCACGGCATAGCGACTGGCGCCCAGTTCGGCGCAGAGCTGGATTTCGGTGGGGAAGGCGGCGCCAACCGCGAACTCGCCCGAATCGATGCGGTCGCGCAATTGAACATAGACCCCTTCATGGCTGGGGCGGCGGCCGCCATTGGCCTTGGTCACACGACTCTCCTCTACCGGCGGTGACGGGGCACCGCGTACAGCCTCTGTATTTCGCGCGAAAAGCGACGAAATTCAATCAATCAAACTAATCCGGACAAAAGTTCGAACTTTTCCCATTGACCAATGCGCCGGCCTTTGTCAGCTTGATTGCACGGGACGTGAGACCGCCAAGCCCTGGGGAGGGCGTGAGAGCAACAAGGTCCGTCCAGCGAGTTGAAAGGGAGTATCATGGGGCTTCGGGTTGGCGTGGATGTCGGCGGGACATTCACCGATATTTTCCTGCTCGACGAGAGCGCGAACAAGACGTTCACCGCCAAGGTGCCGTCGACACCGGCTGATCCTTCCGAGGCGGTGATCGCCGGCATCGAGAAGGCCTGCCGCGAGAACGGTCTCGACATGGCCGACATCACTCACGTGATGCACGGGACCACGGTTGCCACCAACGCGGTGCTGACCGGCAATGGCGCCGCTGTCGGCCTGATCGTCACCGAGGGCTACCGGCAGGTGCTGCATCTGGCGCGCGGGTTCGTGCCGGGCGCGCTGTCGGGCTGGATCAATTTCGTCAAGGGCAAGCCGATGGCTGCCCTCAAGTATACCATCGAGGCCTCCGAGCGCATCAGCGCAGCCGGCGACGTGGTGCGCCCGCTGGACGAGGCCAAGCTGCGTGCCGACCTGCAGCGCTTCAAGGGTAGCGGCATCGGCTCGATCACCATCTCGCTGATGAACAGCTACGTCAACGCCGAGCACGAGAAGCGCGTCGAGGCGATCGTCCGCGAGGAACTGCCGGATGTGTCGATTTCGGTGTCGTCGGACACGCTGCCGGAAATGCAGGAATATGAGCGCGCCATCACCACGGTCGCCAATGCCTTCGTGAAGCCGGTGGTCTCGCGCTATGTCTCCAACCTGAAGAACAATCTGGAAGCGCGCACCGGCGAGGTGAAGCTGTCCATCCTGCGTTCGGACGGTGGTCTGGCGACGGCCGCGTCGGCGGCCGACTTCCCGGTCAACCTGCTGATGTCCGGCCCCGCCGGTGGCGTCGCCGGCGCCATCTGGGTCGCCAAGCAGGCGGGGTTCCCCAACATCATCACCTTCGACATGGGCGGCACGTCGACCGACGTCTGCCTGGTGGAGGGCGGCGAGGCGCAGGTGCGCCGCGAGACCGTGGTCCATGACGTGGTGGTGCGCGCCTCGTCGGTTGACGTGCGTACCGTGGGCGCCGGTGGCGGCTCCATCGCCACGGTGCCGGAGCTCACCAAGGCGCTGCGCGTCGGCCCGCAGTCGGCGGGCGCGGTGCCCGGTCCGGCCGCCTACAACAAGGGTGGCACCGAACCGACGGTGACCGACGCCAACGTCGTGCTGGGCTATCTGCCGGCCGACGCCCGGCTGGGTGGCGACATGACCATCCGTCGGGATCTGGCGCTGGCGGCGGTGCAGAAGACCGCCGACGCCCTGGGCCTGAGTGTCGAGGCTGCGGCCGAGGGCATCATCCGCATCGTCAACGAGAACATGTTCGGGGCGCTGCGTCTGGTGTCGGTCGAGCAGGGATATGATCCGCGCAATTTCTCGCTGATGGCCTTCGGTGGCGCCGGTCCGCTGCACGCCAACGCGCTGGGTCGCCTGTTGCAGGCCTGGCCGGTGATCGTACCGCGCGGCCCCGGCGTGCTGTGCGCGGCCGGTGACGCCACCACCCGCCTGCGCGACGAGGCGTCCCGCACGATGATCCGCACCCTCGACGGTATCGATCTGGGCGAGCTCAAATCGATCCTCGATGAGCTGGAACAGCGGGTGCGCGCGACGCTCGACGTCGAGGGCATTCCGGCCGACCAGCAGGAAATCATCTATCAGGTGGACCTGCGTTATGCCGGCCAGTCGGCCGACATCACGGTGGCGGTGCCGCCGGCCGAGTTCGCCGAACATGGCCTCGCCAAGGCCTCCGAGCGGTTCGACCAGCTGCACGAGCAGATGTTCAACTTCAGCCTCGACAAGGCCAAGGAACTGGTGAACCTGCGCGTCATCGCGCAGGGGCCGGGCGCCAATGTCGGCCAGATCGAGCTGGCGCAAGGCGATGGCGACGTGTCCCGCGCGGCGGTGCACACCACCCGCGTCTTCGATCAGGGCGCCTGGCACGAGGCGATCATCTACGACCGGCGCAAGCTGCTCGCAGGCGACCGCATCAACGGCCCCGCCATCGTCACCGAGCTGGATTCCACCACGCTCATCCTGCCCGGCAGCCATGCCACGGTCGATACCGTCGGCAACCTGCTTATCCGCGACGACCGCTGAGTTCTGGAGGCACAAGATGGCTCGGATCATCGAAACCAATACCACGCCCTGGCCGACGGTCGATGTGGACCCGGTCACCCTCGACGTCATCGAGAACGCGCTGCAGAACGCCCGCGTGCAGATGGACGCGATCCTGTTCCGTACCGCGATCTCGCCGATCATCCGCGAGCAGCGCGACGGCTTTCCGGTGCTCACCAACCGTGACGGCATGATGCTGGCCGGCCAGTTCGGATCGCCGGTCGATGGCTTCGTCGACAATTACGACGGCGAAGTCTCCGAAGGCGACGTGCTGCTCACCAACGACCCCTATGCCTGCCAGGGCGCGATCAGCCACCTCAACGACTGGCTGTTCTGCATGCCGGTCTATTATCAGGGCCGCCTGCTTGGCTGGACCGCGATGTTCGGCCACATGTCGGATATCTCCGGCATGACCGCGGCCTCGATGCCGGTGACCTCGTCAGACCTGCTGCAGGAAGGCATCGTCATTCCGCCGGTGAAGATCGTCTCCAAGGGCGTACTGCAGAAGGATCTGCTGCGCATGGCGATGCGCAACTCGCGCACGCCGGACTGGAACGAGGCGGACTTCTTCGCCATCCTGTCGGCCTGCCGCACCGGTGCCGCGCGTCTGATCGAGATGGCCGACCGCTTCGGCCCCGACGTGCTGGTGTCGGCCCAGGATCAGCTGCTCAAGCGCAACCGCGAGGCCATGCGCTCGCTGATCGTCTCGACCATGCCGGAAAAGAAGGTGGTGTTCGAGGACTGGATCTGCGACGACGCCATGGGCTTTGGCCCCTACAAGCTCGGCTGCGAGATGTGGCGCGAGGGCGACAAGCTGATCTTCGACTTCACCCGGACCGATCCGCAATCGGCCGGCTGCGTCAACTTCCTGCTCAACGAGCGGATGTTCAAGATGTTCTGCGGCCAGTTCATGGTCAACGTCTATGACCCGCAGATCGTGCTCAACGACGGCTATATCGATCTCATCGACGTGCGCATTCCCAAGGGCACGCTGCTCAACCCGATCGCGCCGGCGGCTCTCAATGGCCGCACCCACGCGTTGGGCCGCATCTTCGACATCATCAGCGGCCTGTTCGGCTCGGCGAACTCCGACTTCCTGGTGGCGGCAGGCTTTTCCGACAGCCCGCACTTCATGTATTCGGGCTTCGACAAGCGCGACGACTGGTTCTTGCTGTTCCAGATCGGCTTCGGCGGCATCCCCGGCAAGCCGGGTGGCGACGGGCCGGACGGTCACTCGCTGTGGCCGAAGTTCCGCAACGTGCCGAACGAATATATCGAGGCCTACTTCCCGATCCGCATCGATCGCTTCGAATCCCTGCCGGATACCGGCGGCCCGGGCAAGCATCGCGGCGGCAACGGCGTGCGCACGGAATATGTCTTCGAGGTCGAGGGCGAGATTTCCATCCACGACGACCGCTGGCTGACCTATCCGTGGGGCGTCAAGGGCGGCGAGCCCGGCACGCGTAGCCGCAAGCTGCTGGTGCGGGCGACGGGCGAGCAGGAAATCCTGCCGTCGAAGATCGATCACATCTTCGTCAAGCCCGGCGACCGGCTGATCTTCGACACCTGGGGCGGCGGTGGCTGGGGTGACCCGCTGGAGCGCGACCTCGACGCCATTGCCTACGACGTCGAGGCGGGCCTGGTGACGGTTGAAGGCGCGCGCCGTTACGGTGCCGTGGTGTCGGCGGACGGCGTGGTGGATGTCGCCGCCACCGAGGTGCTGCGTGCCCAGATGCGTGCCGCGCGTCCGGCGCCGACGGCGTTCAACTTCGGCCCGCCGGTCGAGGAACTGCGTGCCAGCTGCGTGGCGGAAACCGGCCTTCAGCCGCCGGTCGACCCCAAGCCGTCGCCGATCGCCATCGCCTGGTTCCGCAAGCAGGGCAAGGCGGCGCCGCTGCCGCAGCGTCACGCGGCGGAGTAGGCGCGTGGGCGATACGCCTTCCCCGGACCGCGCCGCGCCGGCCGGCGGCTTTGCCGCCGCCGGCTACGGCCAAGGGCGCATCGGCTTCGGCCGGCGCCCGGCCGTGCTGGTGGTGGATTTCCAGCGCTCGTTCACCGACAAGGCCTACCCCATGGGCCGCTCAGGGCATGTCGACCAGGCGGTGGAGAACACCGCGCGGTTGCTGGCCGTGGCCCGCGCCCAGGGTCTGCCTGTCGCCACCTGCAGCGTCGGCTGGGGCAGCCGGCGGGACATGGGCTACTGGAAGGTCAGCTCGGTCTATCAGGACATGTTCTACGGGGATGCCGGCATGGAGCTCGATCCGCGCGTCGCCGATCCGTCGGACTTCCATTTCATCAAGGGCGCGCCGTCGATCTTCTTCGGCACGCCATTGCAGACGTTTCTGGTGCGCCAGTGCGTCGATACGGTGATCGTCACCGGCTGCACCACCAGCGGCTGCGTGCGGGCCTCCATCGTTGATGCCTTTTCCTACGGCTACCGGGTCATCGTGCCGGAACCGTGCTGTGGTGACCAGGAACTCGGCGCGCATCAGGCCAATCTCGCCGACGTCGGGCGGCGCTATGCCGACGTGGTGGGGCTGGACGAGGTGCTCGCCGCGATCAAGGGGGAACAACAGACCAATGCCTGAACTCAAACGCCCTGATGGCGCCGTCATTCATTACGAAGTGCTGGGCGAGGGCGACCCCGTTCTCTGCCTGGGCGGCTGGGGCACGTTCTGCCACGGCCACACGGCGGGCCTGCCGTTCGGCCTGCTGGAGCGCTATCAGGTCATTTTGATGGATTATCGCGGCATCGGTAATTCCACCGACAATTACGACACGCCGGCGACCATGGAGATGTACGCCGACGACGCCATCGCCGTGCTCGACGCCGTTGGCGCGCGCAACGTCCACCTGCTCGGCATGGTCGGCATCGGCGCCTGCGTCTGCCAGCAGATCGCGGTACGCCGGCCGGATATTGGCCGCTCGCTGGTCAACACCGGCGCCTGGGTGAAGATGGACCCGCTGCTGGAGGACCAGCTCAACCTGTTCCTCGATGTCCATCGCGATGCCGGCTGGGCGACCTTCCAGCGGCTGGTGTGCGCCATGTCGTTCAGCGCCGACTACTACAACGCCAACGCCGCCCGGCTGATCGGGCCGCAGGGGCCGTGGCGGGAACTGATGGGCAAGATCGACACTCACGCCCGCTTCATCGCCGCCAGCGTCATTTATGATGGGGTCGAGCAGTTGAAGACGGTGACGCTGCCGGCGCTGGTGATGCACGCGCCGCTCGACATCGTGACCGGTCCGCGCACCACCAGGCCGATCGAGGACGCGCTGCCCAACGCCACCAGCTTCACCATCGAGGGCGCGGCCCACGTGCTGGCCGGCAAGGAACAGCGCAGCCTGTTCTCGCAGCATCTGTTCGCCTTCTACGACCGGGTGTAAGCCATGCACCGCCTCGCCGCCTCCTGCCTGCTGTTCGTGCCGGGAAACCGGCCGGAACGCTTTGGCAAGGCGCTGGCCTCGGGCGCTGAACTGGTGTGCATCGATCTGGAAGACGCCGTGCCGGCCACCGCCAAGGCCGAGGCGCGCGCCGCCGTGGTGGCGGCGCTGCCGTCGCTGCCGCGCGAGCGCATCGCGGTGCGCATCAACGGCCTGAAAACCGAGGCGGGGCTGCGCGACCTGCTGGCCCTCAAGGATGCCGGCGTCATGCCGGACGCCCTGCTGGTGCCGATGGTGGAAAGCGCCGGCGAACTGGCGCCGTTGCAGGCGGTGGGCGTGCCGGCGTTCATTCCGTTGATCGAAACGGCGGCGGGGCTGGCCGCCGCCACTGAAATTGCTGTTTCCCCCGGGGTCGTCGCCGTCATGTTTGGCGGCGGCGACCTGTCCGGGGAGCTGGGGGTCGAGCTGGCGTGGGAGCCGCTGGCGGTGGCACGCGGCCAGTTGATCCTGGCGTGCGCGCGAGCGCGCGTACCGGCCATCGACGTGCCGTTCGTGCACATGGCGGACGCCGATGGCCTGGCGCTGGAGACACGTCGGGCCCAGGCGCTGGGCTTCGCCGCCAAGGCGGCCATTCACCCGGACCAGGTGGCGATCATTCAGAACATCATGCAGCCGCAGCCGGCGGATATCGCCGAGGCGCGGGCGGCATTGGCGGCGTTCGCCGCCGGCGGCGGACAGGCCGTTCGATACAAGGGCCGGATGCTGGAAGCGCCGCTGGTGCGGCGACTGGAGCGTCTGGTGGCGTTTGAGGAGAAGGATCATGCGTAAGGGGGTCATCGAAGTCGCGCCGGGGCGTTTCCGCGAGACGTTCGGCCGCTACTACGAGGAATTCGAGGTCGGGCATATCTACGAGCATCGCCCGGGCCGGACCATCACCGACGCGGACAACGTGTGGTTCACGCTGCTGACGATGAACACGCATCCCCTGCACTTCGACTATGAATATGCCAAGAAGACCGAGTTCGGCAAACCGCTGGTCGCCTCGCCGTTCACGGTCGCGGTGCTGGTGGGCATGAGCGTCAGCGACGTCAGCCAGAAGGCGGTGGCCAACCTCGGCTGGAGCGACATCAAGCTCACCCATCCGCTGTTCTGCGGCGACACGCTGTACGGCGAGAGCGAGGTGCTGGCCAAGCGCGAGTCCGCCAAGCGGCCGCAGCAGGGCGTCGTCACGGTCAGGACCACCGGCCGCAACCAGCATGGCGACGTGGTGTGCACCTTCGAACGATCGATGCTGGTGTGGAAGCAGGGCTTCGGCCCGGCCGACGATTGAGCGGGAGTTTGCGTTGATGAGCGGAACCAACCAGAGCGCGCCGTTGCGCACCATTGACCCGCAGGACGAGGCGATCCTGCTCAACACCATCGATCGCTGGATCGAGAAGGACGTGCGTCCGGTGGTGATGGAGCACGACCATGCCGACAAGTGGCCCGCCGAACTGGTCGCCCAGATGCAGGAGATGGGGCTGTTCGGCGCGACTATCTCGCAGGAATATGGCGGCCTTGGCCTGCCGGCGACCACCTATGTCAAGATCGTCTCGCGCATCGCCTCGTACTGGATGGCGCTGACCGGCATTTTCAATTCCCACCTGATGCTGGCGGCGGCGGTCGAGCGTTTCGGCACGCCGGAACAGAAGGCGCTGTGGCTGCCGAAGTTCGCCACCGGTGAAATCCGCGGCGGCCTGGCCCTCACCGAGCCCAATGCCGGCACCGACCTGCAGGCGATCCGCACGACCGCGGTGCGCGATGGCGACGATTATGTCATCAACGGCACCAAGACCTGGATCTCCAACGGTATTCACGGCAACTGCTTCGCCCTGCTGGTGAAGACGGACCCGAAGGCCGAGCCGCGTTACAAGGGCATGAGCCTGTTCATCGCGCCCAAGCACGACGGTTTCACGGTCGGCAAGAAGATCAAGAAGCTGGGCTATAACGCCATCGACAGCGCCGAACTGGTGTTCGAGAATTACCGGCTGCCGGCGGCCAACCTGATCGGCGGTGTCGAGGGCCTGGGCTTCCAGCAGGCCACCGGCGGGCTGGAGCTGGGGCGCATCAATGTCGCCTCGCGCGGCGTCGGCCTGGCGGAAGGCGCGCTGCGACTGGCGACGGAATACGCCACCATGCGCGAGACCATGGGCAAGCCGATTTGCGAGCATCAGGCGATTCAGCTGAAAATCGGTGAAATGGTGACGCGTGCACGCGCTGCCCGCCTGTTGACCATGGACGCGGCGGAGGCTTACGACCGTGGCCAGCGGTGTGACATGGAAGCCGGGATGGCGAAATATTTCGCGTCCGAAGCGGCGGTCCGTAATTCCGAGGAAGCCATGCGCATTTTTGGCGGCTACGGCTACTCCAAGGAATATGAGATTGAACGCTACTACCGGGATTCCCTGCTGATGTGCATTGGTGAAGGCACCAATGAAATGCAGCGGATCATCATTTCGAAGCAGTGGGTCAAGCGGCACGCCGCCTGATTCCATAACAAGAAAAGTCTCTGGGGAGCACTGGAGGCATCAACAACGGAAAGGGACATGGGGGAAATCATGACCAAACCAGAACTCAAGCTTGCAACCGCCCTGGTGACCACGGTCGCCCTGGGCTTCACCACGCCGCTGGCCGCTCAGGAAGCAGCCCCGGCGGCTGAAACCGCCGATATCGGCGAAATCGTCGTGACCGCCCGCCGGTTCGATGAAAAGCTGCAGGACGTGCCGGCGGTGGTGTCGGTGCTGACGGCGGAAGCCATCGAGAATACCGGCGCCCGCGTGGCGGCTGACTTCGTGCAGCTGACGCCGGGCGTGACCATCGTCACCGGCAACGTCGAGGCTTCCGATACCCAGATCAACATCCGCGGCCTCAACGGCGCGCGTGACGCGGAAAGCAACGTCGCGCTGGTTGTCGATAGCATCCTGAAGTCCAACACCTCGGCGCTGAACCAGGATCAGGGTTCGGTGCAGCAGATCGAAGTGCTGAAAGGCCCGCAGGGCGCGATCTACGGCCGCAACGCGGCCGCCGGTGCCATCGTTATCTCGACCAAGAAGCCGGGCGACGAGCTGGAAGGCAGCGCGCGCGTCAGCTATGGCAACAACGAGACCATCGAGGCGGCGGCCCTGCTGTCGGGTCCGATCAACGACAAGGTCGGCTTCGTCGTCAACGGCGACTATTCGCGCTCGGACGGCTTCTTCCGCAACAGCTTCCTGCCGACGCCGCTTGCCCAGACCATGTATCCCGGCAACAGCACCAAGGCGAAGTCGGTTGACAATTACGAGCGCTGGAACGTCAACGGCCGGCTGCTGATCACGCCGAGCGACGACACCGAGATCGATCTCAAGGCCCGTTACGGCAAGGTGCGCAGCGGCGCCATCAGCTACAACGCGGCGTTCCAGATCCCGGCGCTGGAAGGCGCCGACAAGGTGTTCAACATCGACATCAACGACCACAAGTTCATCTTCACGCCCAACGTCGACCCGCTGAACACCCAGGAGACCATCGAGGCCTCCGCGCGTCTGACGCAGTCGTTCGGCTCGTTCGACCTGATCGGCTATGTCGCCTATTCGAACATCAAGAACGACTTCTACGCCGACGGCACCAGCGGCGCGTTCGGCTTCTTCGCCGGCGAGCCCAACTGCATCGCCTCCGGCGCGGCAGCCGTGCCGGTGGTCAACCAGGCGCCGTTTGACGAGGCCTATCTCGGCGGCCTCTTCGTCAGTTCGCAGGCCTATTCGCCGACCACCTGCGACGGCACCCAGTATCAGCGCCGCAATCAGGAAGACTTCAGCGCCGAAATCCGGCTGGTCGGCGAGATTGACTCGCTGCGCTGGCAGGTTGGCGCCTATTTCCTGACGCTGGATCGTCGCACCTGCATCAACCTCGGCCTCGACACCGGCCAGGGCGTGGTGCGCGAGTGCTATACCACCGATCCGACCAACCCGACCGAGGCGCTGTCCGACGACACCTACAAGACCAAGGTCTATGCGGGTTTCGGCTCGCTCGACTATGACGTCACCGACGACTTCAAGGTCGGCCTGGCGCTGCGTTATGACATCGAGGACCGTTCCACCAGCAACAACGTGCCGACGGGCCGCATGACCCGCTGGGTCGGCAACCCGCTCACCGGCAACCCCAACGGTACCGCGACCACGCCGGCCAACTACTATCTGAACCCCGGCCTCGACCCCGCCTATAATCCCAGCGGCGTGCTGGCCGACCGCGACCAGACCTACAAGCAGCTGCAGCCGAAGGTCACGCTGAGCTACAAGGTCAACCCGGAGACCTCGCTGTTCGCCAACTGGGGCGTCGGCTTCAAGTCGGGTGGTTTCAACGCCGCCGGCTCACAGTCGGTGGTCGACAACTTCTTCAACGCGCAGTTCAACTCCGGTCTGTCGATCTTCGACGACTACAAGAAGGAACGTTCGAGCGCCTTTGAAGCGGGCATCAAGGGCCGTGGCTTCGACGGCCGCCTGAGCTACGAGCTGGCGGGCTACTACACCACCGTCAAGGACATGCAGTTCTTCGAGTTCTTCGTCGGTCCGTTCGGCCTGCTGCGCGTGGTCTCCAACATCGACAAGGTGGAGCTCTACGGTCTGGAAGGCTCCGCCAGCATGCGGGTGATCGACGGCTGGTCGGTGTTCGGGTCGTTCAACGTCACCGACAGCAAGATCAAGAAGAACAGCGCGCGGCCCTACACCGTGGGCAACAAGTCGCCGTACACCGCCGATTACACGCTGAACATCGGCAGCCAGATGGAAGCGCCGATCAACGACGCGCTGTCGGTGCTGATGCGGGCCGACTACCGCATCACCGGCAAGACCTGGTTCCACACGGTGCAGGACAACACCATCCCGACCATCTTCGGGCTGGATGCCAACCTGAAGAACGCCCAGCGTGATGCCTACGGCGTGCTCAACACCCGACTCAGCCTGAAGGCCGAGAACTGGACCGTCAGCGCCTTCGCGGACAACCTGCTGAACAAGAAGTACGTGGCGGAAGTCATCCCGGCGCCGGAGTTCGGCGGTGTGTTCCTGACGCCTGGCGGTCGTCGCAGCTATGGTCTGGAACTGTCCTACAAGTTCTGACCGTCTGCCGGCTAGGTGTTGCGAGCCGGCGTGTAAGACCTCCTGTGAGGTTGTTAGTGCGTACCCCGGGCCGGCCCTGGCCGGCCCGGGTTTTTGCGATGGCCGGGTCTGAAGGTCCGCCTCGCCAGGATTGAATGAGGAGTGAGAGATGACATCGGGTGCGTTGCAGGGTTTGCGGCTTGTCGAGATGGGGCAGCTGATCGCCGGCCCGTTCTGCGGCCAGTTGATGGCCGATCACGGTGCCGAGGTCATCAAGATCGAGCAGCCCGGCGAGGGCGACCCGATGCGCCAGTGGGGCCGCAACAAGCCGGTCTGGTGGCCGGTGGTTGCCCGCAACAAGAAGAGCATCACGCTCAACCTGCGCGATCCGCGCGGCCAGGATATCGTCCGCCAGCTCGCCGAGAAGTCCGACTTCCTGCTGGAAAATTTCCGTACCGGCACCATGGAGAAGTGGAATCTCGGCTACGACACGCTGTCGACGCTCAATCCCGCGCTCATCATGATCCGCGTCACCGGCTTCGGTCAGACGGGTCCCTATTCCGGGCGCGCCGGCTACGGCTCGATCGGCGAGGCGATGGGCGGCATGCGCAATCTCGCCGGTGACCCGTCGACGCCGCCCAGCCGCGTCGGCCTGTCGATCGGCGACTCGCTGGCGGCCACCTTCGCCTGCCTTGGCGCGCTGATGGCGCTGCAGCATCGCAACCGCACCGGCCATGGCCAGGTGGTGGATTCCGCCATTTACGAGGCGGTGCTGGCGATGATGGAATCGACCGTGCCGGAATATACCGAGGCCGGCTTCATCCGTGAGCGCACCGGCTCGATCCTGCCCAAGGTGGCGCCGTCGAACGTCTACACCACCAAGGACGGCGAGATTCTCATCGCCGCCAACCAGGACAGCGTGTGGAAGCGCATGGCCGAGGCCATGGGTCGCCCCGAGCTGGGCAGCGATCCGCGCTATGCCACCCACCATGCCCGTGGCGAGCACCAGGTCGAGATGGACGAGATGATCAACGCCTGGTCGAAGGAGTGGGACAGCGCGGCGCTGCTTGACCACCTGGAGGCCAATGGCGTGCCGGCGGGCAAGATCTACAAGGCGCCCGACATGCTGGCCGATCCGCACTTCAAGGCGCGCGAGGCGCTGGTCAAGGTCGCCCATCCCGAGTTCAAGAACCTGTGGATGCAGAATGTGTTTCCCAAGCTCTCGGAAACGCCGGGCGAAGTCGCCTGGGCCGGCCCGACGCTGGGGCAGCACAACGAGGATATCTATGGCGGCGTGCTTGGCATGAGCCGCGGCAAGATGGAGGAGTTGAAGGCCGACGGCGTGATCTGAGTTGTCGGCGCGCCCTGTCCGCTGGCGGGCGCGGCGGGGCTTGTTACGCGAAATCGTATGTCCGGGATCGCGCCAGACTGGTTTCAGTCTGGCGCGATTGCGTTCATGGGTGGGGCGATGTGCTGGCGTGCCGGAAGGTCAGCCGCATCTGCTTCTCCAGTTCGATCAGCGCGAAGAATACCACGCCGACACCGACAATCAGGACGCCATCCGCCAGAGGCACCGGATGGGTGCCGAAGATTGCCTGCAACGGCGGCAGGTAGGTGATGGCGAACTGTGCCGCCGTGATTGTGGCGACCGAGAACCATACCACCGGCGTGCCGCGCACGGCCGCCCAGGTCAGCGATGTGCCGTGGATGTTGCGGATGAAGAACAGGTGGAAGATCTCCAGTACCACCAGCATGTTGACCGCCATGGTCTGGGCCAGTTCGGTCGGGTAGCCGCGATCAATGGCGTAGGCGAAGACGCCGAACACGGCGGCCACGAACAGGCCGGAGACCAGAAGAATGTGCCAGACCAGTTCTCCGGTCAGCAATGGCGCCTCGCGGGGGCGCGGCGGCCGGCGCATGGTGCCGGTTTCACTCGGTTCGAAGGCAAGAGCGATGCCCAGGGTGGTAGCGGTGATGAGGTTGACCCACAGGATCTGCACGGCGGTCACCGGCAACGTCATGCTGGCCAGCAGGGCGATCATGATGGTCAGGGCTTCACCGGCGTTGGTGGGCAGCGTCCAGCTGATCACCTTCTTGATGTTGTCATAGACGGTCCGGCCCTCGCGCACCGCGGCGACGATGGACGCGAAGTTGTCGTCGGCCAGTACCAGCTCCGATGCCTCCTTGGCGGCCTCGCTGCCTTTCTGGCCCATCGCGACGCCGGCATCGGCCCGTTTGAGCGCCGGGGCATCGTTGACGCCATCGCCGGTCATCGCCACCGTCAGGCCGCGTGACTGCAGGGCGGTCACCAGCCGCAGTTTGTCCCTCGGCGAGGTGCGGGCAAAGATGTCGGTCTCCATCGCGGCCACATTCAGTTCGGCATCGTCCATCCGGTCGAGGTCGGCGCCGGTGAGCACGCGCGATGTGTTGCGCAGGCCGATCTGCGCGGCGATGGCGCGGGCGGTGGCGGCGTGATCGCCGGTGATCATCTTCACCTGGATGCCGGCGGCATGACATTCGGCGACGGCCGCCACGGCCTCCGGCCGGGGCGGGTCGATGAGGCCGACGAGGCCGATCAGGGTGAGTTCGCCATCGAGATCCCGGTTGTTGAGCACGGTCTTGCTCTGCGGCATCGCGCGCGCGGCGACGGCGATCACCCGCTGGCCCTCGGCCGCGAGTTCCTCGATCCGGTCATTCCAGTAGCCGGGGTCGATCGGGGCCGTGCCGCCGCCGGCGACCTGGTGGTGCCGGCACATGCCCAGCACGACTTCCGGCGCGCCCTTGACGTGCACAAAGCCATGGCCCTCGTGGTCATGGTGCAGCACCGCCATGTAGCGGTGGGCGGCGTCGAAGGGGATCGCGTCGGTACGTGTCGCATGCGGGAATGAGTCGGGGCCGTCGCCGGTGATCTTGCCGGCCAGTGCAATCAACGCGCCTTCCATGGGGTCGCCCTCGACCCGCCATTGTTCGCCGTCGAGATGCACCGCGGCATCGTTGCACAAGGCCGCCGCCCGGGCGAAGGCCATGAGCAGCTCGTCGCGGGTCGGGTCGTCGATGACGCGGTCCCCCCGCCGGATGGTGCCCATTGGCGCGTAACCGTTGCCCTCGACGCCATACAGGCCATCCGACGTCGCCAGCGCGGTCACCACCATTTCATTGCGGGTGAGTGTGCCGGTCTTGTCGGAGCAGATCACGGAAACCGCGCCGAGCGTCTCGATCGCCGGCAGCCGTCGCACGATCGCGTTGCGCCGCGCCATGGCCTGCACACCCACCGCCAGCGTGATGGTCAGCACTGCGGGCAGACCTTCCGGGATCGCGGCCACCGCCAGGCCGACGACGATCATGAACAGCTCGCTGAAGGGCAGGTGGCCGACAAAGCCGCCATAGGCGAGCAGGCAGGCCCCGACCAGCAGGATGAACAGGCTCAGCCAGCGGGCGAACATGTCCATCTGGTGGACCAGGGGGGTGGTGAGCGCCTCGATTGTCGACAGCATGCCGCTGATGCGGCCGATCTGGGTCGCGGCCCCGGTGGCGACCACCAGGCCGCGGGCCGTGCCGGCCGCGATCAGGGTGCCGCTGAACAGCATGGAGCTGCGATCACCCAGCGCGGCACTGGCGGCGACCGGCTCGATGCCCTTCTCCACCGGCACGGACTCGCCGGTGAGGATGGCCTCCTCCGCCTTGAGGCCACGGGCCTCGATCAGCCGGAGATCAGCCGGTACGCGGTCGCCGGCCTCCAGCAGCACGATGTCGCCGGGCACCAGGTCGGCGGCGTCCAGGTCGCGTCGCCTGCCGTCGCGCAGCGCGGCGGTATGGGGCGCCAGCATGCCGCGGATGGCGGCCATGGCGTTTTCCGCCCGTCCCTCCTGGATGAAACCGATGACCGCATTGGCGATGACGACCGCCAGAATAACGCCGGTATCCACCCAGTGCGCCAGTGCCGCCGTGATCGCCGCGGCGGCCAGCAGCACATAGATCAGGATGTTGTGAAACTGGGCCAGCAGGCGCACCAGCGCGCTGCGTCCCGGCGGCTCCGGCAGGCGGTTGGCGCCATGGATGGCCCGGCGCCGATCAGCCTCTTCGGTGCTCAGTCCGCCGGGCGGGGCATCGACGGCGGCCAGTGCCTCGATCGTCGGCAAGGTGTGGAAATCATTGCGCGGCGGCCGTGGTGTCATGGTCGCGGTCATGATCGCTCCTTGCGTCGCGGGGCTCGCCGCCCCCTGGCGCCGGCACGAGTTTTCGCACGGGCTTTCCCCCTGTCCGGCATCGCTCCCCCGGCCGGCGGCGATGCCACCGGACCGGCCGTGGTCTCAGACTAGAGCAGATGACGCGGCAGGAGTAGCCGATGCAGGTCGCCTGATCGGAGTCGAAGAACCGCTGGTCGATATTGATGGCAGGTCGCGGGCACACCCGCGCGGCGTG
>CAUJIW010000007.1 GCA_963205175.1 Pseudomonadota bacterium | reverse complement strand
AACAGGCGGCGGCGTTCAGCGCCCGGCCGGAGAAGTGGTGGGTGAAATGAGCGAGACCAAGCCCTATCGTATCCGTGGCATGACCGGCGACTGGGAAGTCGTGCTGGGTCTTGAGGTACACGCCCAGGTCATCTCCAACGCCAAGCTGTTCTCCGGCGCCTCGACGGCGTTCGGCGCCGAGCCCAACAGCCAGGTCAGCCTGGTGGACGCGGCGATGCCCGGCATGCTGCCGGTGATCAACGGCATGTGTGTCGAACAGGCGGTGCGCACCGGCCTGGCGCTGGGCGCGCAGATCAACAAGTTCTCGCGCTTCGACCGCAAGAACTACTTCTACGCCGATCTGCCGCAGGGCTACCAGATCAGCCAGTTCAAGCACCCGGTTGTGGGCGAGGGCGAGATCGTGCTCGATCTCGACAGCGGCGCCACCAAGACGGTGGGCATCGAGCGCATCCATCTGGAGCAGGACGCCGGCAAGTCGCTGCACGACCAGCATCCGACCCGTTCCTACGTCGATCTCAACCGCTCGGGCGTGGCCTTGATGGAGATCGTCTCCAAGCCGGACATGCGCTCGCCGGAAGAGGCGGGCGCCTATCTGCGCAAGCTGCGCACCATCTTGCGCTACATCGGCACTTGCGACGGCAACATGGAGGAAGGCTCCATGCGCGCCGACGTCAACGTTTCGGTGCGCAAGCCTGGCGATCCGCTGGGCACCCGCTGCGAGATCAAGAACGTCAACTCGGTGCGCTTCGTCATGCAGGCGATCGAGTATGAAGCCCGCCGCCAGGTCGACATCCTCGAAGAGGGTGGCACGATCGTGCAGGAAACCCGCCTGTTCGACAACGTGAAGGGCGAGACGCGGTCGCTGCGTTCGAAGGAAGAAGCGCACGACTATCGCTATTTCCCCGATCCCGACCTGCTGCCGCTGGAGTTCGACGACGCGTTCATCGATCGCTGCCGCGCCAGCCTGCCGGAACTGCCGGACGAAAAGAAGGCCCGCTTCGTCACCCATCTCGGGCTCTCCGACTACAACGCCGCGGTGCTGACGGCGGAGAAGGAGACCGCCGATTATTTCGAGGCGCTGCTGGCGGCGTCCGCCGAGCTGCAGAAGAAGAGCCTGCCGGAGGTCGCGCGGGCGGCGTCCAACTGGGTGATCTCCGACCTGTTCGGCGCGCTGAACCGGGCCGGCAAGTCGATCGTCGAGAGCCCGATTTCGGCAGCCCAGGGCGCGGAACTGCTGGCGCTGATCGCCGACGGCACGCTGTCGGGCCGTCTGGCCAAGGACGTGTTCGAGATCATGCTGGAAACCGGCAAGGGCGCGGCCGCGGTGGTCGAGGAGCGGGGGCTGAAGCAGGTCTCCGATACCGGCGCCATCGAGGCGGTGATCGCCAAGATCCTTGCCGATAATCCTTCCGAGGTGGAAGCCTACAAGGGCGGCAAGGACAAGCTGTTCGGCTTCTTCGTCGGCCAGACCATGAAGGCGATGGCCGGCAAGGCCAATCCGGCGGTGGTCAACGAGCTGCTGAAGAAGGCGCTGTCCTGAGGCAGTTTTGGTTGTCCGGTGACTGACTCAAGGAAAAGGGCGACACGCTGTGTCGCCCTTTCCGCATCGCCATCAGACCGGGGGAAGGCCGATGGCGACGGCTGATCGTGGCCCCTGTTCAGGGCGTTTCGATGACCAGTTTCCCGAAATGGCCGCCGCGCATCATGTCGGCGTACGCCGCCGGCGCGGCGTCGAAATCGTAGCGGGCGTGGATCAACGGGCGCAGGCCATGGCGCGCAATGGCGGCGTTCATCGCCCGGAAGTCGTCGCGGTGGCCCACCGTGATGCCGGTGAGATGGATATGACGGAACAGGAAATCCGGCACGAACACCGAGGCTTCCAGCCCGCCGATGGCGCCAATCAGGCTGATGCGCCCGCCCACCCGCACGCATTTGAGCGACTGGGCCAGCGTGCCGCCACCGCCCAGCTCGACCACCAGGTCGACGCCGGCGCCGTCGGTCGCGGCCTGTACGGCCGTCGCCCAGTCCGGCGTGGTGCGGTAGTTGATGCCATGGTCGGCGCCCAGGCTCCGCGCCCGCTCCAGACGTGCGTCATCGCCCGAGAGCATGATGGCGCGGGCGCCGATCAGCCGGGCGAACTGCAGCGCGAACAGGGCGACGCCGCCGGTGCCGATGATCAGCACCTGCTCGCCCGGCAGCAGTTTACCCTCGGTGAACAGTGCGCTCCAGGCGGTCAGCGCCGCGCACGGCAGCGTGGCGGCCTCGGCGAAGCTCAGGTGCGCGGGCATCGGCAGTACGGCGGTGGCGGGCAGTACCGCATAGTGTGCCAGCACGCCATCGCGCTCGCAGCCCAGCGACAGGCGGTGATTGGCGGCGGTTGCCGGTCCGCTCTGCCAGTCGGCGTAGAAGCAGGAGGTGACGGCATCGCCAACCCCCACGTCGGTCACGCCCGCACCCACCGCCTCGACGAGCCCCGCGCCGTCGGACAGCGGCTGCAGGTCGGGCTTGTTGGGGTAGTGGCCGGCGAGAATCGACAGGTCGCGGGAGTTGAGCGACATCGCCCGCATCCGCACCAGCACCTCACCGGGGCCAGGCGCGGGGGTGGCCACCTCGACGCGCGTTAGCGCGTCGAGGCCGGCACCGGTGAGCCGATAGGCCTGCACGGGGTTACCCGCGGCCTTCCATCAGGAAGTTCTCCACCAGCTGCTGGAAGCGGGCGGCGTGCTCGATCATCGTCCAGTGGCCGCACTTGCCGAACATGTGGAGCTGCGAGTTCTTGATGTACTTGTGCAGGTTCAGCGAGATGTCCGGATCGACCACGCGGTCGTCGCGGCCATGGATGATCAGCGTCTCGTTGGTCAGCGCTTCCAGCTGGTGGATGGCCAGCGCCTCGGAATCCAGCCAGCGCTGGCGCGGCGCCGGGAACACCCGCTCGAAGGTTTCCTGGGCGCCGGGACGCAGGGTCGCCTTGTAGCGCAGCTCGGCCAGCTCGTCGGTTACCAGCGAGCGGTCATAGGCCATGATGTCCATGATCTCCTTCATGTTCTCGAAGGAGGGGGTGTAGCCCCACAGCTTTTCCAGCTCCGGGCCGACCTTGGACGGCCAGCCGCCGGCGCCCATCAGCACCAGGCGGTCGGTGCGCTCCGGCGCCTTGTAGGCGATCCACATGGCCAGCGCGCCGCCGAACGAGTTGCCGACGATGTGGGTCTTCTCGATCTTCAGGGCATCCAGCACCGCGAGCATCTGCTCGACCCAGCTGTCCATGAAGCGGAACTGGTAGTCGGCGGGGGTTTCGGTGTAGCCGAAGCCCACCATGTCCGGCACGATCACCCGGAAGTTGTTGGCCAGGCGCGGCATGATGCCCCGCCAGTTGGCCCAGCCGGACACACCGGCGCCGGAGCCGTGAATCAGCATCACGGCCTCGCCGCTGCCGAGGTCATGGCAGTTGGTGCGATAGCCGCAGGTATCGATGAACTTGCCGAGTTCGGGATTGTCGGACATGGCTTCCCTTTCCGTGTTGGCTGCCGCGGTTACTTGGGCGACAGGCTTTCCTGGTCGTAGGTGGCGGAATTCCGGCTGGTTTCCTCGTAGATGCCGGTGAGCACCGAAAGCAGCTGGGTGGCGTCGGCGATGCGTTCCTCGAAGTCGGCGATGGCGCGCAGATTGGCCATCAGCAGGTCGGACCGGATGGAGGAATACTCGTCGGTCATCCGCCGGCCGAGATCGGTGACCTCATAGGCGAAGGTCTTGGAACCGCTGTCCTTGGTTTTCTGGATCAGCTTGGCGGCCTCCAGCTTGCGCAGCGAATACTGGATGTTCGGCAGGTCGTCGCGGTTGATCATGCGCGCGATGGTGACGCCGGTCTTGGGCCGGTTCTGCATGCGGATCACATGCAAAATCAGGTGTTCGGAGAACTTGATGTCGCTGTTCACCAGCATGTCACCGACGGTGGTGACCCAGCGCTGGAAGGCTTCATAGAAGCGCACGACCGTATATTCGAACTCGGTGACCCGGTATTCGCTGGGGTTCTTCGCCAGATGCCAGTTCTTGTAGTATTTGGGCTCCATCGTCATGGACCGTCCTTTCTCCTCGGCAAGGCCCAAGTTGGTGCCCGAGATAGGCGTTACATTCAACGCCTGAGGGGACCGGGCGCGGGAGGACGGTTTGGACATGGCAAAATCTCCCTTCACACGGTGGCGCCGGCCAGCGCCGCGCCGGCGTTGGGGGCGACAGGCTCCAGACCCAGTGTCTCCAGCATCCGGCGGGTGGTGCAGGTGGCGGCGGACAGCACCGGCAGGCCGAGGCGCTGCTCGACGATCGGGATGGCGGCCAGCGACGGCATCTGCACGCAGGCAGACAGCACCACCGCATCGGCGCCCGATGTCTCCAGCCGGTCGATGTCCTGCAGCAGGGTCAGCGGATCGCGGGCGCCGACGGCGAGATTGTCGGGGATTTCCAGCGCCACGCTGTGGGTGACGCCGATGCCCTCGTTCTCGATGTACTGGACGACGAGATCGGTCAGCGGCCGCATATAGGGGGTCATCACCGCGACCTTGCCGTAGCCCATGGCCTTGATCACCTGCACCAGCGCGCCGGCGCTGGTGACGATGGGGATGTCGGCACCTTCCTGGCGGGCGACCGCCGCCAAGCGGGTCTCGCTCTGGCAGTGGTAGCCAAGCCCGGTCGCCATGATGGCGACGAGACAGGCATAGCCCATCACGTCGACGCGCGCGTCGGTCAGTTCGGCCGCGCAGCGCAGGCTCTGGGCGTCCATCGCCGCCAGCTCCTCCTTGGTCACGTGCATCATGCGCATGCGACTGGAGTGGAAGGTGAAGCGCTCGGGGCGGATCGCCTCGCGCGCCCGCAGCATGGCGGGAATCTCCGTCTCCATGGTGGTGTTGGAGGAGGGGACGATCTGGCCGATACGGTAGGTGGTCTTGGTCATGCCGGGGTCGTGCTTCCTGTTGTCCGGCCTTACAGGCCGAGTTCGGACCGCTCGCGGGTCAGCGTGTCGATGACGGCGTAGAGGATCTTTTTCGCGCACGGCATCAGGTCGGGCACGTAGGTCGCGCCCATGCCGCCCAGGCCCTCGCCGATTTCCTCCGGCGAGCCTTCCGCCGGCCACGGCCAGCCGATGCGCGCCGTCGGCACGCCGAGGCGGCGCAGTGCCGCGCCGTCGGTCTGGCCGCCGAGATAATCCGGCGTGGTGTAGGGGCGGCCCTCGATGGTCTCCCAGCCGCGCCGGGTGGACTGGATGATCCAGTTGCGCTCGTCGGTGGTGCCGCCCGGCGTCGAGCCGTACATCTCCCAGTCGAGGTCGAAGTCGGGGTGGCGCTGCTTGAGCTCGGCCATGAAGGCCTTGAACTGCGCCTTCACCTCGCCCGGCGTGGTGCGCGGGTTGATGCGCACGTCGAAGAAGATCTCGGTGGTCGCCGACGGGAAGGCCGGACGCTCTGGCCAGCCCGAGCGCACGCCGGCGATCCAGCCATAGGGCTTGATGACGCCCGAGGTGTTGCGCTCGGCATAGTCGACGATCCAGGCTTCCAGCTCCTGGATCACCGTCGCCGCCGGCTCCACCGACGAGGGGAAGCTCGGCTGGCCGCGCGGCACGCCGGCATAGCCCAGCGTGCCCTTCACCTGGATCTTGAACCAGGCCATGCCCGGTTCCTCGTGATAGACCCAGTTCCACGGCTTCATGATGATGGCGAAATCCGGCGCCATGCCGCGATTGAGCAGATGGAACACGCCATGCGACATGCCGGCGTTGTCGCGCTCGGGGATGTTGACCGGCATGCCGCCGTCGGCGAAGCCGAGGTTGAGATCACCGATCAGCGGCACATCGGCCTCGATCAGCGCCGTCGCCACTTCGGTCAGCGTCGAGACCATCGCCTTGGGGTTCGACGAGCCAAGGCCATAGACCCAGTCACCGACCATCTTGGCTCGCGGCTGCATGTCGGCATAGAGCTTGGGGCCGGCCCACGGCAGGTCGGTGTCGTTGCCCTCCAGGTGGGTGTCGATCGGCGCGTAGAGCAGCAGGGTGGCGCCACGGCCGGCACCGCGCAGCTCGCCAAACGCATTGCCGGAGCGCTCGGTCATCGGCCGGTAGGAGGCCTTGAGGCCGGCGGCGTTCATGCGCTCGACCATGAAGTGGCTGGCCTCGGCGGCCGCACCCGTCGGGCTGTGGATGTTGGTGACATCGAACAGCAGCTGTTTCAGGCGATTGGCGTCAAGGCGCGCACAGGCCGCCTCGTACCAGCGCTGCTGGTCGGCGGAGAACGGTAATTGCGTCGTGGGCTCCATGGTCATCTCCCTGTGCGTTGATGATCCGGTTGCGGATCAGGCGGCCTGTAGGCTCTGTTGTTCGAGGACGGCGCGAACGTCGATGGCCGGCGCCACGGCCTTGGCAAACGCCAGCAAGGCGCGGTCCGACTGCAGCGGGCCGACGAATTGCAGACCCAGCGGCAGGCCGCTGGCATCGATGGCGGCGGGGATGCCGACGCACGGCGTGCCGACGGCGGTCCACATGCGGTTGAAGGTCGGATTGCCGGTGGCGCCGAGACCCTCCGGCGCGATGCCGGGCGCGCCCGGCGTCAGCAGCACGTCGGCCTCGGCGAACACCTGCGCCAGGGCGGCCTTGCAGCCATCCTGCACGTTGCGGGCGGCGGCATAGTCGGCGGGCGACACGGCGGCGCCGGCGTCGATGAACGTCTTGAAGGCCTCGCTCACCTGAGCGTCATGGTCACGGCGGATCGTGCCCATGTGCTGCCAGGCTTCGTGCTTGTGGATGACGGCCTGAGCCTCGGCGAGGCCGTCGAAGATCGCCGGCAGGATGACATCGACCACCTTGTGGCCGGCGGCGCGCAGGCGCTCGGCCGCCGTTTCAAGGGCTGCCTGCATGGCACCGGAGGCTTCCGACCACTGGGGTGAGCGGCAGACACCGATACTGCGCAGCATCGACGAGGGGCCCGCCGCCGTCGGCACCGCCAGCGCGGCGTC
>CAUJIW010000006.1 GCA_963205175.1 Pseudomonadota bacterium | reverse complement strand
TCGACCAGCAGGCCTGAACCGGCTTCTCCGAACCGGCAGGCCTGACCGGGCAACATCGCATACCCGGCAGCTATTGCCGGCAAGATCGGACACACAGATAGAGAAGCAACTGGCCGGCGGGGCATCAACCCGCCGGCTTTTTTCTTTGTTTACCGAAGGTTGCCGGAACATTCCGGCGCGCCAGCGATCTGGCACGCCACTTGCTCCTCTGGGTCACGGGTAAAATGCCCAAACCGGCAAAAGCCGGTGTTACTTCCAGAAAGGAGCCAACCATGCTGAACTTCTCTGTCAACACGAACGTTTCCGCCTTTGTCGCTCTGCAGAACCTCTCTGCGACCAACATGGACCTCGCCGTGACTCAGAACCGGATCAATACTGGTATGAAAGTCGCGTCCACCAAGGACGACTCGGCGACCTTTGCCATCGCGCAGAACCTGCGCGCCGACATCGGCGGCTTGAATGCGGTCAAATCCTCGCTCGATCGCGCCAAGAGCACGCTCGACGTCGCCATCTCGGCGGCCGAAGCGATCTCCGACACGCTGATCCAGATGAAGGAAAAGGCCGTCGCGGCCTCGGACACCGGCCTGGACACTGACAGCCGTACTGCCTTGCAGAACGACTTCAATGCCCTGTCGGAACAGCTGGTGAGCTACGTCAACTCGGCGTCGTTCAACGGTACCAACCTGCTGAAGAACGGCGAAGGTTCGATCTCCGCCATCCTGGATGCCGACGCCACGCAGAGCCTGGCGGTCACCAACCAGGCGCTGGACGATACCGAACTGGGCGCGTTCATGACCGACGGTGGTACCGGCGTGGCCTCGACGGTGACGACCGCCACCTGGGCCAACGCCGCGGCGGCGGGTACCTCGGCAACCGCCGTGGACACCGCCATCGAAGCCATGAACACGTCGCTGGCCGAACTCGGCTCGGCGTCGCGTCAGGTTGATGGCCAGATCGAGTTCACCGGCAAGCTGAATGACGTGATCTCCACGGGCATCGGCAATCTGGTGGACGCCGACCTGGCCAAGGAAAGCGCCCGGCTGCAGTCGCTGCAGGTCAAGCAGCAGCTCGGCCTCCAGGCGCTGTCCATCGCCAACCAGGCGCCGCAGTCGGTGCTCAGCCTGTTCAAGTAAGACGTTCGACAACGTCAGCCTGGAATGCGGGCGGGATCGCAAGATCCCGCCCGCATCTTTTTTGCCGCCCCGGGACGGCACTTCCGGCCCGGTGTCCCACGGCAAATTTGGCCGCGCCACCGCCCGATGCCACCGCGCGGCGGCAGAAGTTGCCGCAGAAAACAATGCCAGATTCTGCCCGCACGTTCATTTTTAACGATATATTTCAATTAGTTAGTATAATTATTCAAAGTTGGCACGGTGTTTGCTGAGTAGTGGCTGACGGAAAGCGGTCGGCAAAGACCGGCCGGACGCCACAAGGAGATGAACCATGGCTATTTCGATCAACACCAATTCCTCGGCGCTCAACGCGCTGCAGAACCTGAACCTGACCACCCGCTCGCTGGAGGAAACCCAGCTGCGCATCAACACGGGCCTTGAGGTCAAGAGCGCCAAGGACAACGCGGCGGTGTTCGCCATCGCCCAGAACCTGCGCGCCGACAAACAGGGCCTGGAAGCGGTGAAGGACTCGCTCAATCGCGCGTCGTCGGTCCTCGACATTTCGATGGCGGCCGCGGAATCGATCCAGGACGTGCTGATCCAGATGAAGGAAAAGGTCGTCGCCGCCGCCGACGAAGGCCTGGACGAGGACAGCCGCGCGGCACTCGCCGAGGACTTCAACCGCCTGCGCGAGCAGATCGGCATCATCGCCAAGAACGCCACCTTCAACGGCACCAACATGATCGACGGCCCGGCCTCGCCGCCGGCCAAGCCCGCCACCCTGATCGCACTGGTAAGCCCGGACGCGGTCAACAAGATCGAGGTCGATCGCCAGGACCTGCAGCTGAAGGCGAACGGCACCACCGTGTTCGCCGCCACGGACATCGTCCAGCTCGCCGGCGACACCTCCTTCACCACCGCCACCGAGGCCAATGCGCTGATCACCAACATCGACACCTCGATCCGCAACGTCAGCCAGTCGCTGACCGTCATGGGCGCGGGTTCGAAGTCGATGGAGCTGCAGAGCACCTTCGTCAACAAGCTCGGCGACACGCTCGAAACCGGCATCGGCAACCTGGTGGACGCCGACATGGCCCGTGAGTCCGCCCGCCTGCAGGCCCTTCAGGTCAAGCAGCAGCTGGGCGTCCAGGCGCTGTCCATCGCCAACAGCCAGCCGAAGTCGATCCTGAGCCTGTTCGGTAACGGTTAACCGGATGCGGGGACCAGCTGTGTGGCGCCGCTGCCGTGGGTGGTTACGGCGCGCGCCGGCTCAGCGCGATACCCCGACCGGACGTGTCTGTCCCGGTTGCGTGCTGCAAACCCGCGTCTGACCAGAAATCCACCCACCCTTGTGGATCACCTCGGCCGACCTTCGGGTCGGCCTTTTTTTTGGAAGGCCCATTTTCCGGCGGGCGCCGCCAGGCGTTAACGGTTCATTTGCCATCCCCGTTTACGGTTCGAACAGTCCGCGTCGGAAGGAGACCCACCCGTGGCACTGAAAATATCGCTGAAACCGGGCGAAAAATTCGTCGTCAACGGCGCCGTCATCACCAACGGCGACCGCCGTACGACGTTCGTCATCCAGAACAAGGTGTCGATCCTGCGCGAACGCGACATCCTCACCGAGGAGCAGACGACAACGCCGGCCCGGCGCGTCTATTTCCCCGTCATGCTGGCCTACCTCGACCCCGACAAGTCGGCGACCTACTACCAGGAATTCGTCGAGCGGATGACCGAATTGATGGCGGCACTCGAGAACCCGGAGATGAAGTTACTCTGTGTTCAGATTTCCATGGATATGATGCGTCATGATCACTACCGCGCCCTCACCGGGTGCCGGAAGCTGGTCGAATACGAAGCTAAGGTGTTAGGGCTGACTGATGTCTCTGCAAGCGTACCGTCGGGTCCAACAAGTCGCCGAGTCGCCTAGACAGACCGAGTACCGCCTGTTCGCCCAGGTAACCGGCGCGCTCATCAAGGCGCGCGACACCCAGGCAACTGGCGCGCCACTGGTCGAGGCACTGGACTGGAATCGCCGCATGTGGTCGGCGCTGTCCACGGACTGCGGCCTGCCCGGCAACCAGTTGCCGCAGGCACTGCGGGCCCAGATCATCAGCCTGGCGCTGTGGGTCGGCCGCTACTCCTCCGAGGTCGCCCGCAACAAGTCGGACATCGACGCCCTGATCGACGTCAACAAGGCGATCATGGAAGGTCTCGCCATGCAGGCACAGCTGCAGGCCGAAGCCCAGGCACAGGGCGCCGTTCAGGCCTCCGCCTGAACCACGTCGCCAACGCCGCGCGCCGCGAACCATGCCGCGACGCGCGACCGGTCGTCCGCATCGAGCGTCAGATGCAATGTCGTGCGGCGGCACAGAAAATCGGCCGCGCGGCGCGCGTCTTCCACCTGCACCGCATGGTCAAGCTCGGCATGCAGCACGCCAGGCGCGACTGCCGCCCGCGCCGCCGGTTCAAGCGCCCGCGCGAACAATTCCTGCGCATCCGAGCCATAGGTGAAGGCCCAGCGGCGGCGAATGTCAGCCGGCACCACATCGGGGCCTGCACGCCACATCAGATCGAGATCGGCCCGCGACAACAGCCCCCCGGCCAGCGGCGCCGAGGCGGTCCATGACGGCGGCAGCGGCCCCAGCGACGATTCCAGCAGCGCCAGCGCCTCCTCGGCCAGCGTCCGATGGGTGGTGAGCTTGCCGCCGATCACCGACAGCAGCGTGCCGCCCCCCAGCGGCCGGGCATCCAGGCGATACTCCCGGCTCACCGCACTGGGGTTGGCCTTGCCGTCATCGGCCAGCGGCCGCACGCCGGCCCAGCTCCAGACGATGTCGGCCTTGTCGATCGTCGCGCGGAAAAAGCGATTGTAGGCCGCCAGCAGATAATCCCGTTCGTCGTCGGTGCACACCGCCGTCTCCGGCGCGCCGTGATGCACCACATCGGTGGTGCCAATGACGCGCAGGCGACCATCCAGCCATGGCAGCACGAAGACCACGCGTCTGTCGTCGTTCTGCAGCGTATAGGCATCAGCGCTCGCGCCCCGGGGGGCGCGCACGACGATATGGCTGCCGCGCACCAGCCGCAGCCGCACCGCCGCGGCCGCCTCGGCCCCGGCCAGCGCCGCCACCGCATCGGCCCATGGGCCGCCGGCGTTGACCACCACCCGCGCCCGCACCCGACGCGTGGCGCCGTCGCCGGATTGCGTCGTGACCTCAATGCCCTGCGCACCCGGCGTCAGCGCGGTGACGCGGCAATAATTGCGCACGACGGCGCCACGCGCCCGCGCGTCGAGCAACAGCGACAGCACCAGTCGCGCGTCGTCGACCTGGCAGTCGGGATAATGCAGCACCGCGCGAATATCATCGGGCTTCAGTTCCGCCCAGGTGTCGGCCTGCTCCGGCGACAACCGGCCGGACCGCGGCAGCCCGGTGCGACCGGCCAGCAGATCGTAAAGCCGCAGCCCCAGATGCACGGTCCACGCCGGTCGCGGCTGGTGCCGCATGACCGGCAGCAGGAAGCGCAGCGGCCGCACCAGATGCGGCGCTACCCGCAGCATCACCTCGCGCTCGTGCAGCGACTCCCGCACCAGCGCGAACGCGAACTGCTCAAGGTAGCGCAGGCCGCCATGAATGAGCTTGCTCGATGCGCTCGACGTCGCCCACGCATAATCGCGCGCCTCGGCCAGCTGGACACGCAGGCCACGCCCCACGGCGTCGCGCGCGATCGCCGCGCCGTTGACGCCGCCACCGATGACGAACAGATCACATGTCTCGACCATCCGCCCGCCGCCTCCTCACAGGATGCCACCAACAAAATCGACCGCGCCTCGAACGAGACGCGGTCGATGTATTTCAGCAAAGTCGACGGGCGTCATCCCGTCTTGTGCGCTAACGCCTGTCAGGCCGTCTTCCTCGGCCGACCCCGCTTAGCGGGCGCGGACTTCGACGCCGCCGGCTTGGCCGGCGCAGCCTTGCTCGCCTTGGGCGCGGCGGCAGGCCTGGCCGGAGCCTTGGCCTTCGGTGCCGCCTTGGCGGCAGCCGGCCTGGCAGCAGCCGGCTTAGGGGCGGCTTTCGCCTTGGGCGCCGCCATCGGCTTGGCGGCGGCCTTCGCGGCTTTCTTCAGCGCAGTAATCTCGGCAGCCATGGCCTTGAGCGCCGCCTTCTGATCGGCGGCCGCCTTTTCCAGCTTGGCAAGGCGCGCATCCAGTTTGGCCAGGCCCTTGTCAGCCGCGGCCGGTTTGGCGGCCGTGACCTTGGGCTTCGCCACCACAGCCTTGGGCGCGGCCGGTTTGGCGGCCTTGGGTTTGCTCTGGGATTTGATCTTGGACATCCATTCCCCCTTGTGCTGCACGACGTGCAGAATGACGTTCACAAACAATATCGATGAACGCAAGGAAATTGGTAGATAATGCTGAATTTTCCGTTGATGACGCGAAGAGATGAATACGGTCATCAGTAACGATGTCGATCATCAACACCGACACCCCGGGATATTCAGCGACCTTGCACGACCTGAAAGCAATCAGGCAATTTCTCCTTCATTCAGCGCATCGACGCGCGGTGACCGTTTGTGACCAACTCCACAATGTGTCGGTCCGGTACTGATTTCCAGACAACCGATCGGCACTGAACAGTACGCCGGCCAATAGATCGCCCCGACAATACGGCAACCATCGTGTCATCATTTCCGGTTTCCATATTACTGACGGACTTCGCCGGCCATCATGGCAGGCACTTTCGCGGCGGAAGTTCTTCGCCACGTCCCGCAAGCATCGCCGCGCCTCGCGCCCGGCGACAGGCGTCGGCGTTGGGGACTTGACCCACCGGCGACGGCTCGCCAGAACAGGCTGTGGAATGCGCGGGGAGGCCATGACAGACAGCACGACCATTGCGGCGTTGAGTTTCGAGGCCGCGCTTGAACAGCTCGAAGGCATCGTGCACCGGCTGGAGGCCGGCGAGGCGAGCCTTGAGGACTCGATCGCCCTGTACACCCGCGGCACGTTGCTCAAGCAGCACTGCGAGACCAAACTCAAGGACGCCCAGGCGCGTATCGAAAAGCTTCAGATCGGCGCGGATGGCACCCCGCAGTCCGCCGTGGCGTTCGACGCCGGGTGACGGAATGCACCCTTCCGCCGCCCTGAAACCCGCGCTCGATGCCCTCGCCCAGGCGATGGACAACCGCTTCGACCGCCTGCTCCAGCTGCCGGAGGATCCGCGCCGCCGGCTTTACCAGGCGATGCGACACGCCACCATGGGCGGCGGCAAGCGGATGCGGCCACTGCTCACGGTCGCCGCCTGCGACCTCTTCCATGTCGACAAGGACCGGTCGCTGCGGGTGGCGCTGGCGGTGGAGTGCATCCATTGCTACAGCCTGGTCCACGACGACCTGCCCTGCATGGATAACGACGACATGCGCCGGGGCAAGCCGACCGTCCACAAGGCGTTCGACGAGGGCATGGCCGTGCTGGCCGGGGACGGCCTGCTGACGCTGGCGTTCGAGATTCTCGCCGACGAGGCCACCCACGAGGATGCACGGGTACGCGCCGAGCTGGTGCTTGAACTGGCCCGCGCCGCCGGCCCGGCCGGCATGGTGGGCGGCCAGGCGATGGACATCGCCGCCGAGACCAGCGTGTTCGACCTGCCGACCACGACCCGGTTGCAGCAGCTGAAAACCGGCGCGCTGATCTCCTTCTGTGTCGAGGCCGGCGCCATCATGGGCAAGGCCGGCCCGGACCAGCGCACCCGTTTGCGGGGCTATGCCCATGATCTGGGGCTGGCCTTCCAGATCACCGACGATCTGCTCGACGTGGAAGGTGATTCCGCCCGCACTGGCAAGGCAGTGGCCAAGGATGCCGCCGCCGGCAAGGCCACCTTCGTCTCGCTGCTGGGGCTGGAGCGCGCCCGCCAGCAGGCGGATTTCCTCATCAACCAGGCGATCGCGCACCTGTCCGGCTTCGGCCAGGAGGCCGATCTGCTGCGCGCGGTCGCCCGCTTTGCCGTGGAGCGCGACCGCTGACGGCGCCGGCCGGACCATCGAGACCACCAGAACCAGGGTCGCCAACCTGCAATCGAGAGAGAGATATGTCTGCCGACACCCCCTCTTCCCGCCCCCGCATCGGGGTCTACCCGGGCACCTTCGATCCCATCACCAAGGGCCACCTCGACATCATTCGCCGCGGCGTCAAGCTCGTCGACCGGCTGGTGATCGGCGTCGCCACCAACCCGTCGAAGTCGCCGATGTTCACCCTGGAGGAACGGGTGGCGCAGGTGCGGCGCGAGACCGCCGACCTTGATCACTGCATCGAGGTGGTCGCCTTCGACGCGCTGCTGATGAAGTTCGCCGAAGCCCAGAACGCCTCGGTGATCGTGCGCGGCCTGCGCGCGGTGTCGGACTTCGAATACGAGTTCCAGATGGCCGGCATGAACCAGAAGCTCAACCCGGACGTCGAGACCGTGTTCCTGATGGCCGACGTCGCGCTGCAACCCATCGCCTCCCGGCTGGTCAAGGAAATCGCCTCCTACGGCGGCGATATCACCGCCTTCGTGCCGCCGGCTATTGCCGAGGAGGTGAAGGCGCGGGTAAAGCAGCGCTGATCAACCCGGTTAAGACCAACCCGTTCAATCCGTTCCGAGCGAGTCCCTGACGATGCGGCGCATCCTGCTGAGCCTTCTGGCGCTCCTCGGCCTCACAGGAGGCGTTATGGCCCAGACCCCTGAAACCACCGCTCCGGCGGCGGATGCTGACAATATCCTCGTCCTTGAACTGTCCACCGGCGGCACCGTCAAGATTCTCATGCGGCCCGACAAGGCGCCCAAGCACGTCGAGCGGATCAAGACGCTCGCCCGCGAAGGCTTCTACGACGGCACCAAGTTCCACCGGGTGATCCCGGACTTCATGGCCCAGGGCGGCGACCCCACCGGCACCGGCATGGGCGGTTCCAAGCTGCCGGACCTGCCGGCCGAGTTCAACGACCTGCCGCACGTGCGCGGCACCGTGTCGGCGGCCCGCACCAATGACCCCAACACCGCCAACAGCCAGTTTTTCATCTGCTTCGCGCCGGCCTTCTGGCTCGATGGCCAGTATTCGGTATGGGGCCGGGTGATCGAGGGCATGGACGCGGTGGACGGCATCGAGAAGGGCGAGCCGCCGCGCAACCCGACCACCATCGTCAAGGCCTACATCGCGTCCGACGCCCAGTAAGGCCGGCGGACGTCGCCAGATCCGGAAGGCCGGTCCTCTCACCCGAGGGCCGGCCTTGTGCGTTGGCGCGCCTTCCACGTCAGCGCGCGGTCCAGCCTCCATCCATCGACAGCGGCACGCCGGTGATGGAACGGCCGGCGTCGGAACACAGGAACAGCGTCATCGCCGCGATCTCCGCCGTCTCGGCGAAGCGCTTGTTGGGCTGCGAGGCGAGGATGACGTTGCGCACCACATCGGCCTCCGACATGTTGTGCACCTTCGCCTGATCCTTGATCTGACCAGCCACCAGCGGCGTGTTGACGTAGCCGGGGCAGATGGCGTTGCAGGTGATGTTGGCCTCCGCGCACTCCAGCGCCACCGTCTTGGTCAGGCCGAGGATGCCATGCTTGGCCGAGACATAGGCCGACTTGAACGGCGAGGCCGTCAGCCCGTGGGCCGAGGCGATATTGACGATGCGCCCCCAGTCGCGCGCCTTCATGCCCGGCAGCGCCGCCTTGGTGGCGTAGAACGCCGCCGACAGGTTCAGCGCGACGATCTTCTCCCACTTGTCGTCGGGGAAATCCTCCACCGCCGCGACGAACTGGATGCCGGCGTTGTTGACCAGGATGTCGACCGCGCCGAAATCGGCGATCGCCTGCTCGACATAGCCGCGCACCTGCTCCCCCTGGCTGAGATCGGCCGGCGACCAGGTGACCCTGACGCCCAGCGCCGCCAGCCGCTGGCGGGTCGCCTCGATCTCCGCCGCGTCACCGAAACCGCTCAGCGCCACATTGCACCCGGCCGCCGCCAGCCCCTCGGCGACCGCCAGGCCGATGCCGCTGGTGGACCCGGTGACGACCGCCGAACGGCCCCTGAGTTGTTTCGGGTCCATCAGGTCCAGTGCTGATTCGCTCATCCCATCCCTCCAAAAATGAACACCTATTCATGTTGCATCGCAACTATAGCCTTGAAAAGGCTCGACTTCGTGACACGCCGTGCAGGCTTAAGCAGTTTGCAAGCTTGAAGCGCTAGACATTCACTGGAACCGACGTAACCTGATTGTCAAATGCGCCAAAGAAGCCGGAAAATCACGGCATTGCGCGAGCACGGCGACAACAGAAAGCGGGTAATCGATGCTGTATTCCGTCTATGAGTTCCAGAAGCAGGCGCTGTCGCAGTTCAGCACGCTTGCCACCGCCGGCACCAGTTTTCTGCTGCACCCGCTCAATCCTTTCGCATACACGGAAGCCGGAACAGCGGCGGCGCACGCGCTCGACGTCTTTGCCCACGCCAGCGCCCACTATGGCAAGCCGGAGTTCGGCTTCACCCACACCGTGATCGACGGCCGCCAGGTACCGATCGAGGAGGAGGTGGTGCTGCGCAAGCCGTTCGGCCAGCTCAAGCGCTTCGTGCGCCTCGGCCGCGAGGACGGGCTGGACCCCAAGCTGCTGATCGTCGCCCCGATGTCAGGACACTACGCCACCCTGCTGCGCGGCACCGTCGAGCAGATGCTGCCCGACCACGACGTCTACATCACCGACTGGCGTGACGCGAAGATGGTGCCGGTGGCCCAGGGCTTCTTCGATCTCGACGACTACATCGACTATATCATCGAATTCTTCGAGACCATCGGCCCCGGCGCCCATGCCATCGCCGTCTGCCAGCCCTCGGTGCCGGCCTATGCCGCCGTCTCGTTCATGTCGGCCGACGACCACCCGTGCGCGCCGCGCACACTGACCATGATGGGCGGCCCGATCGACACCCGCGAGGCGCCGACCACGGTGAACACGCTGGCCGAGCGCCGGCCGCTGGCCTGGTTCGAGCACAACGCCATCGCCACCGTGCCGGTGATCTACCCCGGCGCCTTCCGCCGGGTCTATCCGGGCTTCATGCAGCTGGCCGGCTTCATGTCGATGAACCTCGGCAACCACATGATGAGCCACTGGAACATGTACAAGCACCTGGTCCAGGGCGATGGCGAGAGCGCGGAAGCCAGCAAGGAGTTCTATGAGGAGTATCGCGCGGTGTGCGACATGACCGCCGAATTCTACCTCCAGACCGTCGAGACGGTGTTCCAGCGCCACGCCCTGCCCAAGGGCGAGATGATGCACCGCCACCGGCCGGTCGATCCCGGCAAGATCCGCAAGACCGCGCTGCTGGCGGTCGAAGGCGAGCGCGACGATATCTCCGGCCTCGGCCAGACCAGGGCCGCGCTGACACTGGCCAGGAAGCTGCCCGCCGACATGAAGAAATACTACATGGCGGAACAGGTCGGCCACTACGGCATCTTCAACGGCCGCCGCTGGCGCGAGATGATCTCGCCGGTGGTCAAGCAGTGGATCGCCAGTCACCACGGCTGAAAGTCCGCCGGCAGCCGCGCTGCAACCCACGCCACCCTGTGACCAAACGCCATGGCGCGCGCTCCGCCGTCGACGCGGCGACCCCGCGCGGCTATGGTCGGGCCGCGATGAGGCAGAGGTTTCTACACTGGTGGCAGGCAGGCTGGCCGACGGTCATGGGCCTCGCCGTGGCGCAGGGTTTTTCACTGGTCGTCACCATGACGCAGGTCGCCTATGCCAGCCTTGCGGCCGCCAGCATCGCCGGCCGCGCCGATGTCGCCACCCTGCCGGTCGCCCTGGCGACCGTCGGCACGGCGGTCGCCACCGTCCCGGCCTCGTTCGCCATGCACCGCCTCGGGCGCCGGCCCGTGTTCCTGCTCGGCGCGCTGGCCGGCATTCTCGGCGGCGTGCTGACCCTGATCGGCGTGCAGCGGATGAGCTTCGCCCTGCTGGCCGCCGGCTGCTTCGTCCAGGGTCTGTATTTCGGCGTCAGCCAGTTCCACCGCTATGCCGCCGCCGAGGCGGTCGATCCGGACAATGCGCCGCGCGCCATTTCCGGGGTGCTGATCGGCTCGCTGGTGGCGGCGTTCGCGGCGCCAACCCTGGTGGGGTGGGCGGAAGCGTGGATGGCGCCCATCACCTTCGCCGGCGCCAGCCTGGTAATGACCGCCGCCGCCGCGCTCGCCCTGCTGCCGCTGGCGGTGACTCCGCTGGCCCCCTGTTGCGCCGCGCATCCGGCCGGCCCGGACGACACCGCCGCGCCGGCGTCTCCGGCGCCGCCCCGCCCCTGGGGCTCGCCGGGCGTCCTCACCGGCATCGTCGCCGCCACCGCCGCCGCCGGCGGCATGTCGCTGGTGATGGCGGCAACGCCACTGGCCATGCAAGGCTGCGGCTTCACCCCCGGTGAATCCACCGATGTCATTCAGGCCCACGTGCTGGCGATGTTCGGCCCCGCCCTGGTGGTCGGCGAGCTGGTGCGCCGCTTCGGCCTGCCCCGGGTGATGGTGGCCGGCGTGGTCGCCATGCTGCTGGCCGCCATCATCGCCCTGAGCGGCCAGACGCTGGGGCACTTCTCGGCGGCACTGATCCTGGTCGGGCTGGGCTGGAACTTTCTCTACGTCACCGGCACCACCCTGATCACCCGGGGCACGACGCCGGCCACCCGCGCCCGCATTCAGGGCACCGCCGAGTTCATTGTCTTCACCGGATCGTCCGTGGCCGCCATCCTCGCCGGCGTGCTGCTGGGACAAGTGGGCTGGACCGGCGTGCAGGCCGGCCTGATCCTGCTGCTGATGACGCTGTGTGGCGTGCTGTTCCTGTGGGGCCGGCACGCCCTGCGCGCGACACCGGCGACCTGATCAGCCGTTCTCCGGGGCCTCGCCGGCCACCATCCGGCGGATCGCCGCCTCCAGCTCGGCGGCGCGGTATGGCTTGGGCAGGAAGCCGACATCACTGTCGGGACCGGCCGCGGCGGGCCGCTCATGGCCGGAGGTCAGCAGGATCTTCAACGCTGGCCGCAGGCTGCGCGCTTCCTGCGCGAGCTGCACGCCGCTGGCGCTGTCCTTGAGCAGGATGTCGGAGAACAGCAGGACGATGTCCTGTTCCCCGCGCAGGACGTCGAGCGCCGAGCGGGCATCCGGCACGTCGATCACCTCGAAGCCGAACTGCCGCAGCAGCGCCGCGTTGACGGCGCGAATGTCGGCGTTGTCTTCCACCAGCAGGACGCAGCCGCGTTCGGGGTCGGTCCCCCGTGCTGCGGCCGCCGCACCGGAGTCCGTCGGCGTGTCGGCATTCCCGCCATCCAGCGCCGGCAGGACAAGCGTGATCGTCGTGCCATGCCCCGGCTGCGAGGCGACACGCACCGTGCCACCGGACTGCTTGGCGAAGCCGTAGACCATCGACAGGCCAAGCCCGGTGCCCTTGCCCAGCCCCTTGGTGGTGAAGAAGGGCTCGAACACCCGACGTCGCACCGCCTCCGACATGCCCACGCCCGTGTCGGTGATGGTGAGGCAGACATAGTGTCCCGGCGCCAGATCGGCGCTGCTGTCGTCAAGCACGTCCGCGCCGACCGTGAGATCGCCCGTCGCCAGCGTCAGCGTGCCGCCATCCGGCATCGCGTCACGGGCGTTGATCGCCATGTTGATGATGGCGCTTTCCAGCATGGCACCGTCGACCTGGCTCCGGCAGGACGTCTCCGCCGGACGCAGGACGATGTCGATCGTCTCGCCGAGCACCCGCGCCAGCAGCGTCGCCATGGTGGCGACGAGCGCGTTGATGTCGATGGTTTCCGGCCGCAGGGGCTGCTGCCGTGCGAAGGCCAGCAGGCCGCGCACCAGCGAGGCACCGCGTTCGCCGGCCGAGATGCACTTCTCCAGCATGTCACGCGCCATCGGATCGGCGACATGTTCCGACATCAGGTCGAGGTTGCCGATCATCACCGCCAGGATGTTGTTGAAATCGTGGGCGATGCCGCCGGTGAGCTGACCCACCGCCTCCATCTTCTGGGCCTGGCGCAACTGTTCCTCGACCTGCGCCTGGGCGGTATTGTCCAGCATGGTGCCGGTCATGCGCACCGGCGCGCCGCTGATGTCGTACTCGATCTCGGCGGTCGCGTCCGTCAAGGTGGTGTAATTTCGGCTGTGGCCGTGGGCCATCGTCAGGCGGCTTTGGCGGTGATGTGTAGGGGCTGATTTTCCTCCTCGAT
>CAUJIW010000005.1 GCA_963205175.1 Pseudomonadota bacterium | reverse complement strand
GATGATGAAGCCGCCATCGACGCGGGTGGCGCGGGTCTTCATCGAGCCCGGGTCGGAACCGGCGTCCGGTTCGGTGAGGCCGAAGCTGCCGACCCACTCGCCGGAGGCCAGCTTGGGCAGATACTTCTCGCGGTGGGCCTCGGTGCCGTAGGCGTAGATCGGCCACATCACCAGCGAGGACTGCACCGACAGCGTCGAGCGGTAGGCGGAGTCGACGCGCTCGATCTCGCGGGCGATCAGGCCATAGGCGACATAGGAGACGCCGGGGCAGCCATAGCCCTTGATGGTGGGGCCGAGCAGGCCAAGCTCGCCGGCTTCCTGCATCATCTCGGGGAAGAACTTCTCGTGGCGATTACCTTCCAGCACCCGCGGCATCAGCTTGTCGTCGCAATAGGCGCGGGTGGCGTCGCGGATCAGGCGCTCGTCCTCGGTCAGGCTCTCGTCCAGCAGCAGCGGGTCTTCCCACTTGAAGGCGGGCCAGGTGATCTTCTTGGGTGCCATGTCGTCTGCCTCACTCTCTCGAAAGTCTGACCTTCATTTATTTTAAGTCTAAAATGTTGTCCAGTCCCGACGGCGGATTCTCGACGTCCATCGGTCTAGAGCAGCGGCAGCAACGCCGCCGCCACGCGCCGCGCTTCCGCCACCAGTACATTGTAGGTCCGCGCCGCCGCCCGGCTGTCCATGAAGTCGACCGCCAGCCCCTGCGCCTTGAGCGCCGTCAGCAGCGTCTTGTCCGGCCGGCGCATGGTGCCGCCGGTGCCGATGAGCAGGATCTCGATGGCAGGATCGGCCGTGGCGAGCGGCGCGAACTGGTCCAGCCTCACCGCCTCCAGCGTCGTCACCGGCCAGTCATGCACCGCCTCGGGCAGGATGAGCAGCCCTTGCGCGAAGGTCCGGCCGCCAGCCCGGAAGCCGCCGCCCGGCGTGTAGCCCTGGATGCCGAGCGCGCCGCCCTTGGGCGCCACACGCTCGAAGCCGCCGGTCACGACGCCACCTTCTCCGCCTTGCTCTCGTCGTCCTTGCCGATGAAGGTGGCCGGGCCGACCCGCATCCACACCAGCATCGGCGCGGCGATATAGATCGACGAGTAGGTGCCGATCAGCACGCCCAGCAGCATGGCGGCGGTGAAGCCGCGAATCACCTCGCCACCCCAGATCAGCAGCGCCACCAGCGACAGCGCCATGGTCACCGAGGTCATGATGGTGCGCGCCAGCGTCTCGTTGACGCTGAGGTTGAGCAACGGCTCGATGTCCATCTTGCGGTATTTGCGCAGGTTCTCGCGGATGCGGTCATAGACGACGATGGTGTCGTTGAGCGAATAGCCGACGATGGTCAGCACCGCCGCCACCGACGACAGGCTGAATTCCATCTGGGTCAGGGCGAAGAAGCCCATGGTCAGCGCCACGTCGTGGACAAGACTGAGCAGGGCGCCGACGCCGAACTGCCATTCGAAGCGGAACCAGATGTAGATGGCGATGCCGAGCATGGCCAGCCCGATGGCGAGCCCCGCCTGCTGGATCAGGTCGCCCGACACCTTCCCGCCGACGGTTTCCACCCGGCGGAAGCTGACGTCGTCGCCGTAGGTCTTGCGCAGTGTGTCCTGCACCGCCACCACGGCCTTCTGCTGGCCGGCCTCGCCACCGGGCTGCTGGGCCAGCCGCACGGCGATCTGCTGCTTCGAGCCGAACTCCTGCAACGATACGTCGCCCAGCCCCAGCCGGTTGAGATCCTCGCGCATGTCGTCGAGGTCCGGCGTCACGGACTGCGAGAAGCCGACCTCCATCATGATGCCGCCGGCGAAGTCGATGCCGAAATTGAGGCCACGCAGGGCGACCAGCAGGATCGAGCCCACCACCAGCGCCACCGACAGGGCGGTGGCCAGGTACTTGAGCCGCAGGAAGTCGATGTTGGTGTTGTCGGGGACGAGTTTCAGCAACATGGCCCGTCTCCTAGAGCGAAATCTTGTCCGGCCGCGCATGGCGCAACCAGAGCACATTGAACAGGCGGCAGACGGTGACGCCGGTGAACACCGAGGTGATGATGCCGATAGTCAGCACCACGGCAAAGCCCTTCACCGGGCCCGAGCCGAACCACATCATCAGCGCGGCGGCGATGACGTTGGTGATGTTGGCGTCCCAGATCGCCCGGCTGGCCTCGCGGTAGCCGGCGTCGACGGCGTTGAGCACCGAGCGACCGGCCCGCAGTTCCTCGCGGATACGCTCGAAGATCAGCACGTTGGCGTCCACCGCCGTGCCGATGGTGAGCACCAGGCCGGCGATGCCGGGCAGCGTCAGCGTCGCGCCGAACACCGACATGATACCGAGAATCATCACCACGTTGAGGATCAGCGCCAGGTTGGCGAACAGGCCGAAGCGGCCGTAGGTCACCATCATGAACACCACCACGGCGACGGTGCCGATGATCGAGGCGATCATGCCGGCGCGGATCGAGTCAGCGCCCAGATCGGGACCGACGGTGCGTTCCTCAAGGATTTCCAGCTTCGCCGGCAGCTGGCCGGCGCGCAACAGAATCGCCAGTTCATTGGCGCTGGCGGTGGTGAAATTGCCGCTGATGATGCCCGAACCGCCGAGAATGGGCTCGTTGATGCGCGGCGCCGAGATCACCTCGCCGTCGAGCACGATGGCGAACGGCTTGCCGACATTCTCGGTGGTCACCTGGCCGAAGCGGCGACCGCCGGCGGCGTTGAACTTGAACGAGACGACCGCCTGGCCCTCGTTGTAGCTGGGGCCGGCGTCGGTGAGGTCGTTGCCCGTGATGATGGCACGACGCCGCACCGCGATCTTCTGGGCCGGATCATCGAGGAACGGCAGCACTTCCGAACCCGGCGGCACCCGGCCACGCTCGATGTCCTCGGCGGAAACCTCGGTGTTGACCAGCTTGAACTCCAGCTTGGCGGTCTTGCCCAGCAGGGTCTTGAGCTGGCCGGGGTCTTGCAGGCCCGGCACCTGGACGACAATGCGGTCGGCGCCCTGGCGGATGATGGTGGGCTCGCGGGTACCGAGCTCGTCGATACGCCGGCGAACCTTCTCGATCGACTGGTCGACGATCATCCGCTTGCGCTCGGCGATGCCCGCCGGCGTCAGCGTCACCGTTACCCGGGTACCGTCGGTCACCGCCACCTCGCGGTCGCGCTGGCCGGAGAAGCTGCCGCCCACCGGCTGGGTCAGCGTGCGCAGCGCCTCGACAACCGCATCCACGTCCGCCGCCGAGCGCACCAGCAGGCTGACCGCGTTCTTGCCGACCTGGAAATCGCCATAGCCGACCCGGCCGCCCTGGGCGTCCTTGAGGTCCCGCAACTCGTTACGAATGTCGTCCTGCAGCACGTCGAGCTGCTGGCGAATCACTTCATCGGTATCCACCTGCAACAGCAGATGGGAGCCACCGCGCAGGTCGAGCCCGAGGTTGAGCTGCCGCTTGGGCGCCCAGCTCGGCCAGCCGGCGACCTGGCCTTCCGGGAACAGGTTGGGCAGCGCGAGCACGCAGCCTGCGAGCAGGACCAGGCAGATCCCCCAGATCTTCCAGCGCGGAAAGTCGAGCATGGGAAACGCTTACTTGTCGTCGGTGTCGTTGGCGACCGGCTCGCCCTTGGCCCGCACGTCGGACAGCGTGCCCTTGACCACGCGCACCCGCACGCCGTCGGCCACTTCCACCTGCACCTCGTCGTCGGCGACACGCACCACCTTGCCGATCATGCCGCCGGCGGTGACCACGGTGTCGCCGCGCTTGACCGCGCCGATCATCTCCTTGTGCTGCTTCATCCGCTTCTGCTGCGGCCGGATGAGCAGGAAGTAGAAGATCACGAAGATCGCCAGCAGCGGCAGCAGCTGCATGAAGGCGCCGCCGGCGCCACCAGCGGCGCCGGTCGCGGTCTGGGCATAGGCTGTGGAAATGAGCATGTGTGAGATTCCGATTTTGACCCTGGATTTGGCGGGCGACTATACAGACGGCGCCTCATTTCGCAACGCCGTAAGCCCGGCGGGGCGGAAGGTGGCGGATTTGTCATCTTGTCTCCAAGACTGAAGCCACATGGGAACGCCATGACCGACCTGCAAGGCCACGCCCGCCCGCAAGACCTGACCGCCACCGATCCGCAGCTGGCGCCCCTGCTTGCCCGCATCGCCGACGCGCTGGAGCGGCTGGCCCCGCCGCCGGCCCCGGTCGACGACCTGCGCGCCGCCGACGGCTTCATCTGGGAGGGAGAGACCGGCCGCTTCACCCCGGTGCCGCGCATCGCCCGGGTGCCGCTGGCCCTGCTGCACGGCATCGACCTGCAAAAGCAGCTGATCGTCGAGAACACCCGCCGTTTCGCGCGCGGCCTGCCGGCCAACAACGCGCTGCTGTGGGGCTCGCGCGGCATGGGCAAGAGCTCCATCGTCAAGGCGGTGCACGGCCATCTGGTGGCTGAGGAAGGCGCCGATCTCGCCCTGGTCGAGATCCACCGCGAGGACATCGAGACCCTGCCGCGGCTGATGCGCCGGGTGGCGGCCTCCGACCGCCGCTTCGTGCTGTTCTGCGACGACCTGTCGTTCGACGCCGGCGACAGCCGCTACAAGGCGCTCAAAGCCGTGCTGGAAGGCGGGCTGGAGGGCCGGCCTGCCAACACCCTGTTCTACGCAACCTCCAACCGCCGTCACCTGATGCCGCGCGAGATCATGGAGAACGAGAGCCGCGACGCCATCAACCCGCGCGACGTGGTCGAGGACAAGGTTTCGCTGTCCGACCGCTTCGGCCTTTGGATCGGCTTCCACGCCTGCAGCCAGGACCAGTATCTCACCATGATCGCCGGCTATATCGAACATCTCGGCCTGCCGACGACGTTCGAGGCGATTCGCCCCCAGGCCATCGAATGGGCGGCGACCCGCGGCGCGCGCTCCGGCCGCGTCGCCTGGCAGTTCACCCAGGATCTCGCCGGCCAGCTTGGCGTGGTGATCTGAGGCGAGCCCGAATCGTCATGCCCGGACTTGTGTCACGGGTATCCACGAGGAAGGCTTCCACCCCGCCTTGCTGTCCGGCAAGGCCGGTGTTCGCGTGGAGGACCGGGACACGTCCGGGCCCTAAAGGGGGGCATCGCCCTGCAGGTCGGTGGCGGAGACGGCGGTCCAGGCGTCGAAGAAGCGCTGCATGGTCTCGCGCGGGATGTTGCGGGTGACGAACACCAGCCGGGTGCGGCGGTCGTCGTCGGGCCAGCGCTCCAGCGTCACCGGCTCGTGCAGCAGATGCTGGACGCCGTGGATGACCAGCGGCCGCTCCGGCTGTTCGGCCAGCGCGACGATGCCCTTCACCCGCAGCAGATCCTCGCCCTGGTTGGCCGTCAGCAACTCCATCGCCATGGCGAAGGCGAAGCGGCTGATCGGCGCCTCCAGCGTCAGGCAGTAGGCGCGGATCGCCTCGGAGTGGCGGTTGACGTCATGGCGGTGCGCGGCGTCGCCCGCCCCGTGCGCGTGGCCCGCGTGAGGATGGTCCCCGTGATGATGGGCATCGTGAGTGTGGTCATGATGACCATGGTGATGCCCGTGCGGCGCCGCCTCGGCCGCCGCCACCGCTTCCGCCGCCAGCCACTCCCGCACCGCCGGGCCCTTGGCGGCCGGATCGAAGCCGCCGACATCGGTGACCAGCCGCCGCAGGTCGAAATCGGCGGCGTTGGCATCGTCCACCGCCGCGCCGGGGTTGAGCGCCTGCAGCTGGCGATGCAGACCGGCCGGACCTGCGCCGCCGGCACCCCCAACGACCGGAGCGGGGCCGGCCAGATCGGTTTTCGTCAGCACCAGCCGGTCGGCCACCGCCACCTGCTTCACCGCCTCGGGATGCGCCGCCAGCGTCGCCGGCCCGTTCACCGCATCGACCACCGTCACCACCTGGGCCAGCCGGAAGCGGCGGGCCAGCCGGGGGTCGACCATCAGCGTGTGGATCACCGGCGCCGGGTCGGCGAGCCCGGTGGTCTCCACCACCAGGCGGGAGAACAGCGGAATCTCCCCGGCTTCCGAGCGCGCCAGCAACATCAGCAGCGTCTGGCGGATGTCGCCGCGCACCGTGCAGCACAGGCAGCCCGAGGTCATCTCGACGATCGCCTCGGGGGCCGCCTCGACCAGCAGATGGTCAAGCCCGACCTCGCCGAACTCGTTGATGACGACGGCGGTGTCGGCAAAGCGCGGATCGGCGAGCAGACGGCGCAGCAGCGTGGTCTTGCCGGCGCCGAGAAAACCGGTGAGCAGGGTGACGGGAATCTTGTCCATACCCATGAGATAATATTACATCAGCATCTTGGCTAGAGCGGAACGGGCGGCGGCACATCACGCCGACAGCTACCATCCGCGGGCGCCCCCGAGCCCCGCCCCTATCCGAACAGCGGTCAGACTCGCGCCACCAGCCAGCCCCTTAACCAACTGGTAAGCGGGCGGGGCGTATTCGGTTTCTAATAGCAAGCTAATCTACCCTGGAGGCATTCCATGCTCGTCCGGCGCTTCACCGACCTGCGCATCCGCACCAAGATCGGGGCCCTCGTCGCCTTCCTCGGCATTGTTTCCGGCGCCATCGCCTGGACCGGCATCGATGCCATGCTGGCCTATGGCCAGAAAGTCGAGGAAATCGACCGCGCGGCCCAGCGCGCCATTCTCGGCGAGCAGTTCAACGGCCTCGTCTATGCCGTGGTGATGGACTCACGCGGCGTCTACATGGCCAAGGACACCGAGGGTGCCGCCAAGTTCGCCGCCGGCATGCGGGAAAATCTCGCCGCCATGCGCAAGATCATGGATGCGTGGCGCCCGCTCATCCGCCCCGACCAGGCCGAACGCTTCAAGGCGATGGAAGCCAACGCCAACGCCTTCTTCGAGAAGCGCGAGGAACTGGCGCGCCTGGGCACCGAGGTCAGCCCGGCGGAAGCCCGGGTGTGGGGCGACAACGACTCCAACCGGGCCAACCGCAAGGCGTTCGGCGAGCAGGTCGACGCCTTCGCCGCCTCCAACGCCGCCGACATCAAGACGGTGCGCGCCGAACTGCAGGAATTCCACCGCCAGCGCATCGAGCTGATGATCGGCATCGCCGCGGCGGGGCTGCTGATCGGCCTGTCGCTGGCGCTGGTGATCGGTCAGCGCTTCATCGGCCGCCCGCTGGGCCGGCTCGCCGAACTGGTGGGCGCGCTCGCCGGTGGCCGTCTCGACATCACCGTCGAGGGCACCGAACGCGGCGACGAGGTGGGCGGCATCGCCCGCGCGCTGGCGGTGTTCCGCGACCAGGCGGAAAAGAACGCCGAGTTGCAGTCGCAGATCGAACTCAACCGTCAGGCCGCTCAGGCGCAGCTGCAGGCGCGCATCGCCGAGGTCAACGAGCAGAACGCCCAGCTGATGGCGACCGCCGAGGAAGAACAGCGCCGCGCCGCCGAACGCCAGCGCCAGGCCCTGCTCGACATGGCCGCCGCCCTGGAGGCCAACGTCGCCGGCATCGTCAACCGCCTGTCGGCCGCCGCCGGCACCATGCAGGCCGCCGCCGGCCAGATGGTGAGCAGCGCCGACGCCACGCGGCACCAGGTCGACGTGGCCTCCTCGGCCACTGACGAGGCCCGCGTCGGCGTCGATACCGTCGCCGCCGCCACCGAGGAGCTGACAGCGTCGATCGGCGAGATCACCGCCCGCGTCAACGAGGCCTCGGCCATCGCCACCGGTGCTACCGTCAAGGCCACCGATGCCGGTCGCCGCGTCCAGCACCTGGCCGAAACCAGCCGCCGTATCGGCGAGGTGGTGACGCTGATCAACCAGATCGCCAACCAGACCAACCTGCTGGCGCTCAACGCCACCATCGAGGCCGCCCGCGCCGGCGAGGCCGGCAAGGGCTTCGCCGTGGTCGCCGCCGAGGTGAAGAACCTCGCCAACCAGACCGCCCAGGCGACCGACGAGATCACCACCCAGATCGCCGCCATCCAGGCCGCCACCGATGACACCGTCAGCGTCATCGGCGAGATCGCCGAGGTGGTGACCGAGGTCAGCGAGATTTCCACCACCATCGCCTCGGCGGTGGAGGAACAGTCCGCGGCGACCCAGGAGATCAGCCGGACGGTGCAACAGGTGTCGTCCGAGGCCACCCGCGCCGGCAGCAGCATCGCCGAGGTAAAGGGCGTGGCGCAGGAGAACGCCGCGGCCGCCGGCAATGTCCAGAACGCTTCGGCGGGCGTGGCCAGCGACGCCTCGATGCTGCAACAGGCAATGGGCGACTTCCTGCGTCAGCTGCGAGCCGCCTGAGCGCAAAAGTCGGGCCGGCCGGTTGACCGGCCCGCGCACGGCACCTAGCTTCGGGGTGTTGTCGACCGTCGGTCGCGCCCCCCAAGCCGGAAGCCGCCATGCCAGAACAACAGGCCGCCGAGGCGGCCTCCCCCGCCTTCGACCTTGCCCTGGACATCCAGCACTGGATCGACCGTATCGGCGACCTGTCGCCCACCGAGCTGGCGACCCGGTTCGGCATCAGCCTGGCGCTGGTCGCCCTGTTGTGGCTGGCGCGGCGACTGATCGTCCGGCTGGTCACCGGCTTTGTCGAGCGGCGGGTGGCCGACAGCGGCGACGATCCCCACCAGCGCGACCTCCTGCTGCGGCTGGCCCAGCTGGAATCGTCGGTGCGCAAGCTCGTCATGCTGGTGGCGATCACCGCCGGCCTGCTCGGGCTGGCCGAAATCTGGGCGCTGCTGCCCTCGGCGGGCACGCTCGACGCCACGGTGCTGCTGGAAACGCTGGTCAGTGTCCTGCTGGTGCTGGCGCTTGCCCTGATCGCCTGGCGACTGGTGCCGGTCGTGATCTCCTTCCTGCTGCTGCCACGCACGGTGACCGGCACCCTCACGGTATCGCCACGGGCGCGCACCCTGATTCCACTGCTCAGCGGCGTCGGCCGCACCATTGTCGGCGTCCTCGCGGTGCTGCTGCTGCTGGCCGAACTGGGCCTCAACATCACGCCGCTGCTGGCCTCCGCCGGCATTGCCGGACTGGCGATCGGCTTCGGCGCGCAGTCGCTGGTCAAGGACTTCCTCACCGGCCTGATGATCGTCATCGAGGACAGCATGGGCGTTGGCGACGTGGTGCGGGTGGCCGGCCATGCCGGCCATGTCGAGCACATGGGCGTGCGTTGCGTGCGCCTGCGCGACCAGGCCGGCGTGCAGCACGTCGTGCCCTACAGCGCCATCGACGTCGTCGAGAACATGACCAAGGACTTCGCCTATGCAGTGTTCGATGTCGGCGTCTCCTACAAGGCAAGCATCGACGCGGTGGTCACCGCGCTGCGCGATATCGCCGCCGACCTCGCCGCCGACGAGCAGTATCGCGCGCGGCTGCTGGAGCCCATCGACATCCTGGGACTGGACCGCTTCGACGACTCGGCGGTGGTGATCCGCGCCCGGATCAAGACCCTGCCCACCGAGCGCTGGGCGGTGCAGCGCGAGTTCAACCGCCGGCTCAAGCTGGCGTTCGACGCGCGCGGCATCGAGATTCCCTTCCCCCATCGAACGCTGGTATTCGGCGACGTGCCGCCGCCGCTGCCGACCGGCAGGCCTCCGGTCAGCCGTGAGCCCGACCTCGACGACGAGCCGGCCGGCACGAGAGAGGATGACGACAACGACGCGACGTCCTAAATCAGGGAGCAACCCTCAGCCGGCCATCGAAGGACGTCGCCCGCCATGGAATATAATGAACCCAAGCGCATCGTGATCTACTGCGTGGTCGTCGCCGTCCTGATCGCGGCGATCGTCACCTGGTGGCGCTGGGATAACCGGCAAATCCCGCCCGAGCCCGATCTGCCGGGCGAATTCTTCGCCGCCAAGGTGTTCACCTACAAGGCGGACTGGGAACCGGGCAGCCCGATTGTCCCCTTCCCCGCCGGCGCGTTGTTCTTCACCGAACCGGCGGCGGTCGCCATGGGCGAGGCCCGCCGCGACGGTGCCGGTTTCGTGGTCACGCCAACCTATGTGGTGAAGGCCGACGTCAAACTTCCGCCCAGCTGGACGCTGAGCGCGCCACCCGCAGGACCGCTGCCGGACGACGACGTCATCCCGGTGCTGGTGCGCTGGAGTGGCGAGGGTGCGCCGGAGGCCTATGTGCTGAACCCGTCGCTCGCCAACAGCGCCTACTTCTACAAGCGCCAGCTCGCCGCCGACCCGCTCAAGCACACGCGCCTCAACCTGCTGCTGCTGGAACATCGCTGGGACAAGAATTCGGGCCGCGACGTCGTCGTCGGCCTGTTCAACGAGGTGGTGAGCCCACATCTGGGCAAGCATGTGGAGATCATCGTCACCGAGGACTCCGCACTGGACGATGCCATCACCGGCCTGCCGGTGGTCTCCACCCGCTTCCGTGACGAGAAGGAGCAACGGGCGGTTTCCTGTCCGTCCTACGGCGCCTGGCGGCTGCTGCGGCTGCTGGAACAGGCGACCGGCGTGCCCGAAGGCGACGCCGCCAAGCGGGTGGAGGGCGAAGTAATCGTGCAGCGCCTGAACTGGATGCGCGCCGCCATCGCCAGCTGTGCGGCACTGCCCAATGACGAGGACCAGGCCTACCGGCGCTACGTCCTCGACCGCGCCGAACGCCTGAAGGCCGCGACCGTGTCGCCCTACGAGGTGCAGCGGGAGCGCGAGGGCAAGCTGACCGCCGTCCCGGGCGCCATCGCCACCCCCAACCCCTGAGGGGTACGCCCCTGGACCGACGCCATATCGCGGAGACGCCCATGGCTTACTGGCTACTGAAAAGCGAACCCGAGAGCTGGAGCTGGCAACAGCAGGTGGAGCGCGGCACCACCGCCTGGGACGGCGTGCGCAACGCCCAGGCGCTGAACAACATGCGGGCGATGGCGGAAGGCGACCGGGCCTTCTTCTACCATAGCGGTGCCGAACGGGCGGTTGTGGGCATCGTCTCGATCACCGGCACCTTCCGGCCCGACCCGGCCGACCCGGCGTCCGGGGTGGTCGACGTCACCGCCGACCAGGCCCTGCCCGCCCCGGTGACGCTGGCCGCCATCAAGGCCGAGCCCCGGCTGGCCCATCTGGCGCTGGTGCGCCAGCCTCGCCTGTCAGTGATGCCGGTCGACCCCGAGGCCTGGTCGCTGATCGGCGGCCTCGGCGGCCTGATCTGACCACGATCTGACCTGACTGTGAGCGGGGCGGGCAGCGGCAGGTGGCGACCACCTTCCTCGCCACGCATCACTTGCCGACATTGCTCTCGCTCGCGGCCTTTACCGCGCGCTGGTTGGCAATGATGGTGCTCACGCCGAGGCGGCCGCAGGTGCCGGACAGATGGGCGGCAACACCGTCCGGTGACGTCACCGTGCCATCCATCAGCAGCGAAAAGGTCGAGGCGCCGGCGGCCTCGCTGAGCAACGAAAACTGGTCGCTTGGCATCCGGCTGATCGCCACCAGATCCTCACCGGAAAATGCCTTGAGCAGATACTCGGTGAACTGGCCCAGCAGCCTGTCGTTGCGGCCATTGAGCATGGCAATGGCGTCCTGGAACGTCAGCGGCAGCATGAAGCGGGCCACCGCCGCCCCCGTACGGCCATAGATTTCGCATACCCGGTCCTGCTGCGCTTGGACGGTCGCGGTACCCGCCGTCGCACTGGGCGCCGCCCCGGCCGGCAGAGCGCCCGTCATGACACCGACGCTCAGCAGCGCCGCCGCCAGCAGCCTCGCGGCCGGCACATGCCGCCTGACCAGCATACACCCCCGGACCAGCGTGCCCCGCTGGCCGCGTTCCTCCGTTCGCGCCATCTCGCCCCCTTCCTCACCGGCGGGACGGCCCCGCTCAGTGCCGGCTCTCGCCCGATATCTTGTCCATCCATGCCAGCATAACACCGGACACCACGAACACCACATGGATGATGACCATCCACATCAGCGACCGGTCGTCAGTCTTGCCGACGTTCATGAAAGCCTTGAGCAGATGGATGCCTGAAATGGCGACGATGGACGCGATCAGCTTGAGCTTGAGCGCCGAGAAATCGACGGTGCCCATCCAGTCCGGCCGGTCGACGTGATCGGCGATGTCGAGCTTGGAGATGAAGTTCTCGTAGCCGGAGAAGATGACGATCAGCAGCAGGTTGCCGGCCAGCGACAGGTCGATCAGCGTCAGCGCCATCAGGATGACATCGGTGTCCTTCACCGCCGGCACGATGGCGATGAAGTGCACCAGTTCCATCACGAACTTGTAGAGCAGCAGCACCAGCGTCACCACCAGGCCGATGTAGAACGGCGCCATCAGCCAGCGGCTGGCGAACAGGGCCTTCTCAATCGGGACTTCAAGGCGGTGGAGAGGCATGGATCGACTCCTGAGGCATGACGCGGCGCCCCCTTGAGCGGGGCCAGCCCTAGCTAAGGTTCAGGGCGCCAACGTCAAGGCCCGGTGTCAGCCGATGGTGGCCGAGGCGATGATCTGCTCCACCTCGGCGATGCGCCGATCGAAATAGACCGGGGAGACCGCCTCGAAGAGGATGAGGAACAGCTGGCCGCCCTTGATGGTCGCCGCCACGCGCCCGCGCCGTTGCACTTCCGATTCGTCGACAAAAGTGAAATCGCACTGCACGCCCGACTGGCCGGCAAAGGTCACAGGCTTGATTTCGCCCATCTGCACCGTCGTGTTGGCCGAACGCAGCCGCAGCGAACTCTCGACCCATTCCGGCAGGTCGGCCAGCGTCATGTCGGCCTTGAACGGTGGCATCGGCCGTTCCTGCTTGGAAACCGGGCGAAACAAGGTCTCGCCGGGAGCCACGCCGCCGTGGAAACTGAGCAGGTTGAGCAGATTGCCGTCCGCCGTCCAGTACTCCGACTGCGCGGTCTTGCCCTGCATGTACGGCGCCATGGTGGTCAGCACACGGTTCCACGATTGCCCCGGCGACACATGCAGCGCGGACTTGGCCACGCCCAATGACGTACTGGGCGGCACCAGCGAGTAGCTGGCGCAGCCGGCCAGCGCCACCAAGACGCAGAGCGTGACGGCACGGCCGGTACGACGGAAAAACTGGTTCACGGATACGACCTCATTGCAGTGAAAATTCCACCATGGCGCGATCAGTCGCGTCCGGTGTCAGGGCGAGATACTGGCGCAACGCCTGACGACCGGCCTCCTTGTCGCCAGTCTTGATCAGCGCGTACCCCAGCGAGCGATGCGTGACCGCCGGCGCATCGGGGAAGGCCAGCGCGGTACGATAATGGCTGATCGCTTGTTGCAGATCGCCCGGATCGCCGCGACGACGGTAGACTTCCCCGCGATAATAACCCAGCTCTCCCGGCCAGCCGTCATCCTTCAGGCTGTCGATGAGATACAGGGTGCCGCCAAAATCATTGAGCTTCACCTGATCTTCCAGGAACGCGCCGCGATGCGGTTTCATCACTGCCGCGAAGCGATCCGGCCCGGCACTGTACTGGCGCCCCGGCTTGGTGATGCCGGCGGCGGCCGCCGCCAGTGTTTCCATACGCTCGGCCGACTGCGGGTGGGTGGCGAAGATCAGCGGCTCGGAGGGCGTTTTCTTGCCACGCGCGGCGAAACTCGCATCCCGCTCGGCGACCAGTTGGCGCCAGATCGCGCTGGCCTCCGACGGCTGATAGCCGCGCTCTTCCAGCAACTGCAGCCCGAACTGGTCCGCCTCGCGTTCATGCTCCCGGCTGTAGGAAAACATGGTGGCGATCATTGCCAGCTGGCCAAGCTGGACCGCCGCCGAGCCTCCGACCACCGCCAGCGGCAAGGCCAGCACGTTCATCAGGGCAGTCTTGCTCTTGATGCTGCGGAACTGTTGCAGGCCATGCTGGCGCAGAAAATGCCCGGCCTCGTGCCCGATCACGGCGGCCAGCTGGGCCTCGTTACGACACCGCAGCAGCAGGCCCGACCAGATCTGCATCATGCCGTTGGGCGCCATGCTGGCGTTGAAATAAGGCGTGCGCACCACATACACGCGCACATCCGGGCAGTAGTTGCCAACGATCTCGCACGTCAGGTCGGTGAGATACTTGTTCAGCGCCGGATCATGAATGCGCAGGTTGGAATTCCGCAGATCCTGCTCCGCCTTCTCCATCTGCATCCATAGCCCGCGCTCGTCGGAGTCCGACGGGCGGTAGGCCGGCGCCAGCAGCGATGGCAGCGATCCACCGCCCGCCCACGCCAGACCCCCGCTGCCGCACAGGACACCGCAGCCACACAGGCCGGTCAGGAAATGCCGACGCGACTGACGCATGTCATTGCCCGCCCGGACCCGCCGGCAGGGTCTTGAACAGGGATTCGATCAGCTTGTGCGCGCCATCGCCGTCACGAATGTCGCCAAACTGGCTGTAATTCGCGTCCAGCCAGACAATGTCGCCCGTGCGCGCGTTCACCAGTGTCGCAAAGGCATGCTGCGTGCCCCCCGGCAACCCGAGCAGCAGGGTCATCGCCACCCGCCCGCCGCTGGAGAAACTGTCCCGGGCGAACAGGAACAGCGCGTAATCGACGCCATGGGTATCCGCGAGATAGGTGGCGGCCGAACCCAGCGTCCAGTCGAAGGCGTCCTTCTTGGTGGGCAGGGCCAACACGCCCTTGCGCCGGTGCCAGAGCGCCGCCTCGCCGACCACGGCATGAAGGTGCTGCAACGACGCCGTCGCGGACGCATCAATCGCGGAAGACTCCACGATGGCAACCCCGCGCGCCTTCAGGCCATCCGTCAACGCCAGGTTCAGCTGCTGGCGGGCATTGGCCGTCCATTCCTGGTTGGGTTCCAGCAGGCCGCCCGCCGTCAGCAGGCTGACCTCCACATCCGGCGCCATGATGGCGACCTTTTCCTTACCCGTGAAGCCAACCCAGACCGGATCTCCCGGCTTGGCCACTGCCGCGGTGCCCAGACACAACATCACCACACCGGCGCACACGCCAGCCAACAGCCTGATTGTCACAAAAGCCCCCGATTCAATTCATAGGCGAATCGTTACACCATCGGGATAATTGGTCAATAGGCCACTCTCGCCCCGAGAGAAGCTGACGCGCCGGATCACGGAAATGACCGTCCCCCGTTGCCGGTAACCATCGAGTCGGCAATCTTTCCGGGCCGCTCCGGCCGTTAACCTTTTTTTCAAAGCAACCATGTCAGCGTGGTCATGGGCCACAAGAACTGCGGCCCGTGTTGGTAGCGTTTGTACCCGTTCTGTCAGGAGAAGCCTGGAGAGGACCAATGGCGCATAGCGAGTTTTACAGTTCCGACCCGTCCGCCCACCAGTTGATCGAGGCGGCCCGTTCCGGTCAGGCCGATGCCTATTACGAGCTCGGCATTCTTTATTCCGTCGGTCGTGGCGTCGATATCGACTACATCGAGGCCCACAAATGGTTCAACCTCGCGGCAATGCGCGGCATCAAGCGGGCGCAGGCCGACCGCGCCGAGCTGGCCGCCGAGATGAGCAGCTGCGAAATCGCCGAGGCCCAGCGCATGGCCCGCGAGTGGCTGGGCACCACCACCCACTGAGCCGCCCGAGGGCGATGACGGCGCGCCGGGGCTACACCGGCCAGGCGCGCGTCACGCTGAAATCCGCCGCTCCGCGCTGGCCCACCGGCACCTGCGGATTGGCGGCAAGGAACCCGTCGGTGGCCGGGTCGTTGCGCGCCCAGTCGACCACCTCGTAGCGCTTGAGAATACGCCAGTCGCCGTCGCGGCAGGCATATTCGTCGATATAGCGCCCGGCGATCAACAGGTCGCGCATCTCGCCATTCTCGATCACCCGGTGAAAGGCGAAGAAATAGACCTCGCCGCTCGCCCGGTCGCCATCGACCGCGATATGCGTCTGGCCGATGATGTGCTGGCTGGAAATCAGGTCGGCCAGAAACCCTTGCGCGAAGGCGACGAATTCGTCCGCCGTGCCGCGCATCAGCCCGCAATCGACATAGGCATCATCATGAAAGGCGCTGCGATGCAGCTCCGGCAACAGCCGGTCCTGCCCGCGCATGTACCGGCACAGCGCGTCGTGAATGTCGCGCCGTGCGGCCAGATCGCGCACCTCCGCTTCCAGATCGAACGGCCGGCCCATCGCATTCCCTCCCCTAGGCTTTTCGCGAATTGTTCCGCGCCGTGCCTCAGCGCGCCGCCCAGTGGGCGTAGACCGGATCATTGGCGCCATAGCAGCCGCGCGTGGTCAGCGCCGCATACATGCCGTCGCTCTGGAAACTGGCGGGCTGGCTCGACGACCAGTCCATCACGAAGGTGCGGCTGGTGAATTTCCACACGCCGGCACGGCGTTCAAAGGCATCGACATAGCGGCCGCCGGTCATCACGTCCTGGTCGCCGGCGGTGATGCTGGCAATGACGTAGCTTTCCGCCACGGCCTTGTCGCCGGCGACCTCGATCCATTCGTTGGCGACCGAGTGAAAACTGCGCGCGAGGTTGGCCCGCACGAAGGCGGTGATGCCGGCGGCGAATTCCGCGCCGCTGCCGTTGACGACGCCGGAGATGACCGTGGCGTCGTCGTGGAAGATCGACGCCAGCAATTCCGCATCGGCGCGATCGACGCCGCGGGCATAGGCCATCATCAGATCATGGATCGCCTGGCGCGACAGTGCCGCGTCCAGCGCGTCGGCGGTGGGGTGGGCCGTCATGGCATGCTCTCCCTGATGTGAAAAACGGGCGGCACCGGCCGCCAGCAGCGCCCGCCCGGCGTCCGCCGCGCCCTGGCCGCCGCGCGGCACGAAGTGGCCGAGGTCGACCGGCGGTTCGGGCCAGGCGGCGGTGCTCGGCCGGTTGGTGTTCCAGTCCATGACGTAACGGCGATGGTCGAGCCGCCACACGCCGTCACGGCAGCTGTGCCGATCGAGGTAGCGCCCGCCGATCAGCCGTTGCACCGCACCGGCCTCGGTGGCGTGCTCGGCGTAGGCAATGACATAGCTCTCCGACCAGGCCCGCTCGCCGACGACCTTGATCCAGATGTTCGAGGTGCGGTGCAGGCTGACCGGGGTCCCTTTCTGGGCGTCGGCGAGGATGCGGGCGAATTCGTGCGCGGCACCGTTGAAGAAGCCGTAATCGACCGTGGCGTCCGGATGATAGGCGCTGGCGAGCAGCGGAAAATCCGCCCGGTCGACGCCACGACTGTGGGTCGCCAGCACCTGGGCGATCTGCTGGCGGGCCACCAAGGCGTGCAGCTGGTGCGCATCAGGGGTCGTGGTCATCGGCCTGCCTCGTGCAAATGGATCGCCAGCATCAACGCGCCAGATACGCGTCAATGGTGCGGTTGAAGTGGCGGATGCGCACCTCCTGATAATTGCCCAGCGTCTCGCCGCGCTTGCGGCTGGCCCGGAAGCCCTGCTGCTGGGCGCGCAAATTGTCGGTGTCCTGGTCGTAGACGTGGCCCATGGCGGGGTCCATGCCCGGCACCGAGGCATAGCTCTCGTGCTCGCCGACATGCACCACGTCGGCGGGTTCAGGCCGTGGCCCGTCGTCGGGCACCGGGCGCAGGAACAGGATCTCGAACAGCGTGCGGTTGGGATCGAGCCCGAGCGGCCGGAAGCGATAGACCATCGGCAGCGACAGGCCGGGAAACAGCACCATGTTGGGGAACACGTGATACTCGATGGTGTCGATCATCTCGGAGTCGGAGAAGCGCGAGAGATCGACGCGGTATTTCTCGCCCAGCACCTTGCGCAGGAAACGCGCCATGACGATGCGCGCCGTCTCGCCCTCCTTCACGGTCAGATCGTCGGTCAGGACCGAGCGATCGCCCACCAGCATCCGGTTGACCAGTTCCTGCTCGTCGAGCGGCTCCAGCAGGTGCGGGCTGTTGACGCCCAGCGCGGCGTAGAAGCGCGAGACGTGATCGCCGTAGAGGTCGTACTGCACGTTGGCGTCGCCCACGCCGTACATCAGCTGCGGGTGGGTCTCGATGACATGGTAGGATTCGAGGAAGGCTTCCTGCGCCGTTTTCCAGTTGCAGGGCAGTTCCTTGGCCATGTGCAACTCGACAAAGCGCTGGTCCATGTCCCAGTGGGCGAAGTGCTCGGGCAGGACGCCGAGATAGTCCTCCAGCGATGGCGCGCTGTCATCGGGGTTGATGAAGATGAAGCCGCCCCACTGGCCGACGCGCACCCGCGGCAGGCTGTAACGCGCCGGATCAACGTGGGGGAAATCCCACGCGCACGGCACTTTCCGCAACTGGCCGTCCAGGCTCCAGGTCCAGCCGTGGTACGGACAGCGCAGTTCCGGCGCGCTGCCGACGCCTTCGCTGGCGCGCAGCTTGGTGCCGCGATGCAGGCAGCTGTTGTAGAAGGCGTTGACGGTGCCGTCCGGCGCCCGCACGACGATGAACGACAGGGCGCCGACCTCGTAGACATAATAATCACCCGGCGCGGGGATATGCTCCTCGCGGCAGACCCACTGCCAGGTGCGGCCCCACACCTTGTCCATCTCGCGGTCGAAAAAGGCCTGGTCGTAGTAGCGGGCGTAATCGATGTCGTCGCTGCCCAGATACGCGTAATGCTCGTGCGCCAGTACCGCCGGCGCCGGCCGGGCGTCGCCGCGAATGATCTCCTGCACGCTCGGCGCGGGGCAGCGCGCCGCCCCCAGGGGCTGGCCATCCGGCCGGGGCAATGTCGTCAGTCGGGTCGTCACGATGAACCTCCACCTCGGGCCGCGCGCCTCTCGTTGTCGGCTGGATGTCGCCATGGCCTCGAACTGGACGATCGTCCAGTTGTGCGTGGATTGCACCTGCCGAAAATGCGAGCCCGGTATCGCGGCCCCGGCTCAGCCGCGCTGGCGGGTCGCCGCGAAGCCGCCGGCGAGAAACGGCACCAGCGAGTCGAGCAGCGTGTCGAGGTCACCGGCGTGGTGATGGTCGCGCGACAGATTGTCGAGGAAACCAGGATCCTGCACCAGGAAGCTCATCACCGCTTCGACGGCGTAGAGGGCGGCATAGAAGTCGCGGTCGGCCATGTCGGGCTGTCAATCGGCGTTCAATCGGGACCCCCTATCGGCGCGCAAAAGGGACCCCGTTAGCGTTGCATAGATCGATCGACGTTGGGCGCGGGTTTCGCGCTGCTGGCGGCGTAGGAAGGGCGTAGCCCGACCGGAGGCGTCAGCA
>CAUJIW010000004.1 GCA_963205175.1 Pseudomonadota bacterium | reverse complement strand
AATGGTTGGCGCCATCGACGGTGTCGTAATCGATGGTGATGTGTTTCTGGGTCTTGAGCTTGTCGACCAGCTTCTGCACCGCCGAGGAGGTGACGATCTCGTCGGCCGTGCCCTGGACGATCAGGCCCGAGGACGGGCAGGGCGCCAGGAACGAGAAGTCATAGAGGTTGGCCGGCGGCGCCACCGAGATGAAGCCGCGGATTTCCGGCCGGCGCATCAGCAGCTGCATGCCGATCCAGGCGCCGAACGAGAAGCCGGCGACCCAGCAGCTCGACGCATCGGGGTTGTACTGCTGCATCCAGTCGAGCGCGGAGGCCGCGTCGGACAGCTCGCCGATGCCGCTGTCGAACGTGCCCTGGCTGCGGCCGACGCCCCGGAAGTTGAAGCGCAGCACGGCGAAGCCCCGCTGGGCGAACGCCTGGTAGAGGTGATAGACCACCTTGTTGTTCATCGTCCCGCCGCCCTGGGGGTGCGGGTGGAGAATCAGCGCCAGCGGCGCACGCGGCTGAGTGGCCGGCTGATAGCGGCCTTCCAGACGACCTTCCGGGCCGGAGAAAATCACATCAGGCATGTAACCTCGGCGCAACAAGGGGTGGGAGACAGAAAACCATGGGCGCACCATGGCACGAGATTTCGCACCACGAGAGCGCCCGCTATATAGGGGGCAAGGATACGGATGCAATGAAAACCGCACCGGGACGAACCAACGGATGACCAACGCCTTGACCTATCTCGACTATAACGCGACCGCGCCGGTACATCCGGCGGTGGTCGACGCCATGGCGGCGACACTGACCGAGGTCGGCAACCCGTCGTCGGTCCATCAGGCCGGCCGGCATGCGCGCGATCTGGTGGAGGCCGCGCGCGGTCGACTGGCGACGCTGCTCAACTGCCTGCCGCGCCAGATCGTCTTCACCAGCGGCGGCACCGAGGCCAACGCCTTGGCGCTGCGAGGTCTGCCGGCGGCGCGCCGCTTTGTCTCGATGGTCGAACATGAGTCGGTGCTGGCCAATGCCGGCGATGCCGTCCGTCTGCCGGTGGACGCCGCCGGGGTGGTGGACGGCGAGGCGCTGTCGGCGGCGCTCGCGACGGCTGGACCGGGGCCGAAACTGGTGTCGATCATGCTGGCCAACAACGAGACCGGCGTCATCCAGCCGATCGCCGCGCTGGCGGCGCGCTGTCGCGCCGGCGGGGCCTGGCTGCATGTGGATGCCGTCCAGGCGCTCGGGCGTATTTCCGTCGACGTGGCCGCACTGGGGGCTGACCTGCTGACCGTCTCCGCCCACAAGATTGGCGGTCCCAAGGGGGTGGGCGCGCTGGTGATCGCCAACGACCTGCTGACGTTGACGCCGCTCTACGGCGGCGGCGGGCAGGAGCTGGGCCGACGGGCCGGCACCGAGAACGTGCCCGGTATCACAGGCTTCGCCGCCGCGCTTGATGCCCTGGCGGCGATGCCGGAGTGGACGGCCCGCGCGGCGACACTGCGCGATGCCCTGGAAGCGGCACTCATGGAGGCCGGGGGCCGCGTATTCGCGCGCGCCATCGACCGCCTGCCGACCACCACGGCCGTGCGGATGCCCGGCGTCAAGGCCGAAACCCAGGTGATGGCCTTCGATCTGGCCGGCATCGCCGTCAGCGCCGGGGCCGCCTGCTCGTCAGGCAAGGTGCGGGTCAGCCATGTCCTGCGTGCCATGGGGCTCGACGACGCGTCCGCCGGCGAGACCATCCGGATCAGCCTCGGCTGGGGCACGACGGCGGCGGAGATCGACCGGCTGGTCGCCGAATGGCGACGAATTGCCGCCCGGGTGGCGCGCCGTCCGGCTGCCGAGTAGGGTGGCGGTGATGATGTCATCCGCCCCCGAACCCGCAGCCGCCCGCCGTGGCCCGCCGCTTTACCTCGACTATCAGGCGACAACGCCGATGGACGAGGTGGTGCTGGCGGCGATGCTGCCTTACTTCGGCGCCCGCTTCGGCAACCCGCATTCCTCCACCCACCGTTACGGCTGGGAGGCGATGGCCGGTGTTGATGTGGCGCGCGGCCATGTCGCCGGGCTGATCGGCGCCAGCCCGGAGGAGATCATCTTTCTCAGCGGCGCGACGGAAGCCAACAATCTGGCCCTGAAGGGGGCGCTGATGGCGGCGCCACCGGCGCGGCGGCGGCTGGTGACGCTGGTCACCGAACATGCCTGCGTGCGCGAGACCGCCGCCTGGCTCGGCCACCAGGGCTACGACGTCGTGGTGCTGCCGGTGGACAGCGACGGCCTCATCCGCCTTGATGAACTGGACACTGTGCTCGACGACCAGGTGGCACTGGTGTCGGTGATGGCGGTCAACAACGAGATCGGCGTCGCGCAGCCGCTGGCCGAGATCGGCCGGCGCTGCCGGGCGGCGGGGGCGCTGTTCCACACCGACGCCGCCCAGGCGTTCGGCAAGGTGCCGCTCGATGTCGAGGCCATGGGCATCGACCTGATGAGCCTGTCGGCGCACAAGATCTACGGCCCCAAGGGCGTGGGGGCGCTTTATGTCCGCGCCCGCACGCCGCTGGCGCCGCAAATGCATGGCGGCGGGCAGGAGCGGGGGCTGCGCTCGGGCACGCTGGCGCCGGCCCTGTGCGTCGGCTTCGGCGAGGCGGCGCGGCTGGCGGCGGCACGACTGGGGCCTGACCTCGATCGGCTGTGGGGTCTGTTCAATCAGGCCCGCACAATGCTGGAGGCTTCGGGCATCGCATGGCGGCTCAACGGCTCGGCGGCGGCGCGCTTCCCCGGCAATCTCAATGTCTCGTTTCCGGGCGTCGATGGTGCTCGCCTGCTCGCCGACCTGCGCGGTCTGGCGCTGTCGTCGGGGGCGGCCTGCGCGTCCGCCGTCGGCAAGCCATCCTACGTGCTCGACGCGCTGGGGCTGGACAAAAGCACAGCGCAGGCGACATTGCGTATCGGCCTCGGGCGCCCGACAACGGCTGACGATGTGGCGACGGCGATGACGGTGATTGTTCAGGCCGTCAGGGAACAGACGGAGGTGGCATGGCGTCGGTGAACATTCGTTTCCTCGCGGCCAACGGGACGCCGCTTTGCACGGTGGATGCGCAGCCGGGCGAGCGTCTGCTGGATGTGGCGCAGGCCCACGACATGCCGCTGGAAGGCACCTGCGAGGGGCAGATGGCGTGCTCGACCTGCCATGTCATCATCAGCAAGGCCGATTTCGCCAAGCTGCCGCCGGCCAGCCCGGAGGAAGAGGACATGCTGGATTTCGCCTATGGCGTCACCGGCACCTCGCGGCTGGCCTGCCAGGTGTGGCTGGAAGCCGGATGGGGCGAACTGGAAGTCCGCCTGCCATCCGAATCCCGCAACATGATGAACCGCTGAGGCCGGTACCGCCCGGTCAGCGGCCGCTGAACTGGGCCGGCCGCTTGGCAAGAAACGCGGCGACGCCTTCAGCGAAGTCGGCGGTCTGGCCGGCTTTCTTCTGGTTGACCCGTTCGAGCTGCAATGACTCGGTCAGCGACATCTCCAGGCCACGACGCACACCGGTACGGATCAGCGTGTGGGCGACCGTCGGCCCCTGGGCGAGCTTCTTCGCGATGCCCAGCGCCGTCGCCTGCAACTCGGCGTCCTCGACGACCTTGTAGATCATGCCCCACTCCAGCGCGGTCTGGGCCGGGATCTTCTCGCCCAGCATCATCATCGCCTGGGCGCGCGCCTTGCCAACGAGGCGCGGCAGCAGCCAGGTGCTGCCAACGTCCGGTACCAGGCCGATGTTGACGAAGGCCTGCAGGAACAGCGCCGAGGAGCCGGCAATGGCGATGTCGCCGACCAGCGCCAGCGAGCAGCCGGCACCGGCGGCAACGCCGTTGACCGCGGTCACCAGCGGCATCGGCAGCTCCATCAGTCGTTCCAGCAGCGGATTGTAATGCAGTTCGAGAATCTTGCCGGCATCGATCGGGCCGTCGCCGACCTGGATGCCCCCCGCCGCCGCGAGATCGGCGCCCGAGCAGAAGCCGCGGCCGGCGCCGGTGATGAGCAGGCAGCGCACGGTCGACTCCGGGGCGGTGATCTGGTCGAGCACCTTGAGCAGCTCGTCGGACATTTCCGGCACGATGGCATTGAGCGACTGCGGACGATTGAGCGTCACGGTCGCGACATTGTCGGAGATTTCCAGCGTAATGGTTTGAAATGACATGATAATCCTCCCAATATAGTCACCGCTCGGTGCCACTCTCCCGGCACCTGGGCGGATCTCGATGCATAAAGCTGCCACGCGACAGGTCAGGTACGCCCGACCATGGGTGGTCTATGCGATGCCTGACCATGGCTGTCAAAGCGCAGGGTGGGGAGGGGGTGACGAGCGGTCAACCTGCCGAGGCTGCCAGCTTGGTCACGCTGGTGGTATCGGCCTCGGTGCAGACGCGGTTGCGCCCGGTCTCCTTGGCCAGATAAAGCGCCGCGTCGGCACGCTCGATGAGGTCGTCGAGACTGTCCTGCCATCGCAGCTGGGAAATGCCCAGCGACAGGGTGACCTGACCGACGGTCCGGTTCATGTTCTTGACCCTGAGCGTGCGCGAGCCGACGAAATCACGAATCTGTTCGGCAATATCGGTGGCCGCCCGGGTATCGCGGTTGGGCAGAACGATGACGAACTCCTCGCCGCCATAGCGGGCGGGAAAGCCAATACCCTGACACAGCTGTTCAAGGCTGTTGCCCACCAGCTTGAGCACCTCGTCTCCCAGCCGATGACCCCAGGTGTCATTGAACTGCTTGAAGCGGTCGATATCGCAAAACAGCAGCGACAGCGGCTTGCGATCGGCGATGGCGCGGGCGGAATGGATCTCCAGATAGCTCTGGAAGGCCTTGCGATTGGGCAGGCCGGTGAGCGGATCGGTTCGCGATTCGGCGCGGGCCTGCTCAAGGTCGCTGCGCAGGGCCTGGATCTCCCGGCTGGCAATCGCCACCTGCGACTCAAGCCGCTGGGTCTTTTCAATCATCGCCGACGTGGCCTCGATCAGCCGGCTGAGCAGTTCCCGCTGGGTGACCACATCATCGGTCGCCTGCAGGTAGTCATTGCCTTCATTCAGGGCGTCCCGGTACTGCCGGGCATCATCGCCGGCGCTCTCGACATACAGCGACAGGCGCTGCAGCTGAATCTGGCTGGCGTCGTAAAGGCTGGTCAGCCGCTGACCGTCACTGGCATTGCCGAACTGACGCCAGATCCGGTCGAGATCAAGCTGGCTGGGGAGAATCGGGCGGGCAAGCGCGGCATCGAGAGCCTCGCACAGCTTGTCATCGGACTTCGACAGATAACGGTAGAACAGGGCGTAGGTCTCCGGCGTCGGATCGACCCCAAGTCGCCCAGCCAGTTCGAGAATACGCGCGCCCAGTGCGCTGTCTGCACACATGCTCATTGCAGTTCCGCACCCCTCTGTCGCGGCTACACAAATACGGCACACCGCGCCGACCCCTCGGCGCGGCGACCTGTCGATGACCAGGAAGATAGAGGGTCGGAAGTTAAGAAAGCCCGAAAATCGATTAACTCAGGCGGCTTCCTTGCCACGGGCGGAGACCAGCAGAAAGGCGGGAACATGCGCGCCAAGGCCGACAACCGGCTCGTCAGCGTCATCGCGGTCGCGACGATCATCACCCCGGCGGCCGCGGCCGCGATCGCCTGCGCTGCTATGCCGCGCCTCGCGCGCCGGCCGGGAATCGCGCTCACGCTCAGGACGTGACTCGCGCTCACGCTCAGGACGGGACTCGCGCTCGGGCCGGCCATCACGGCGGCCCCGGCTTTCGCTGGCGCCGGCCGGCTTCTCGGCGGTCTTTTCCCTGGCCGGCTTCTCGGCGGCCTTTTCCAAGGCCTTGTCGGCCGACTTGTCCGCGCCGCCCTTGCCCCGGCTCCGACGCCGGTCACCGCCGCGGCGACCGGCCTCCGGCGCCTCCAGTGCCACGCTCTGGGCGACCTCGCGCCGCGGGATCGGTTGTCCGGTCAAGGCCTCTACCGCCGCCACCGCCTCGGCTTCGGCCGGGGTGGCAAGCGTCACGGCGACACCGCTGCGACCGGCGCGGCCGGTGCGGCCGATGCGATGCACATAGTCATCGGCATGGATCGGCACATCGAAGTTGAACACATGGCTGACGCCCGGCACGTCAAGGCCGCGCGCGGCAACATCGCTGGCCACCAGCAGCGGCAGGTCGCCGGCGCGGAACCGCTCCAGCACCTGCAGGCGTTCGGCCTGCTCCATGTCGCCGTGCAGCTGGCCGGCCTTGAAGCCATGGCGAGTCAACGACTCCTGCAGCACCTTCACGTCGCGCTTGCGATTGCAGAAGATGATGGCATTGGTGACATCGAGCTCGCGGATGAGATCGCGCAGTGTCTCGCGCTTGGCCCGTTCGCCCACCACCACCAGCGACTGGGCGATGGAGGTGTTGGCGGTCGCCGGGCGTGCAACCTCGATCGCCTTGGGGTCGCGCAGGAACTGGTCGGCCAGTCGCTTCACGACCGGGGGCATTGTCGCGGAAAAAAACAGGGTCTGACGGCGCGGCGGCATCAGGGAGACGATGCGCTCGACATCCGGGATGAAACCCATGTCGAGCATCCGGTCAGCCTCGTCGATCACCAGAATCTCGACGCCCGAGAGCATGACCTTCGAGCGCTCGCACTGGTCGATCAGCCGGCCCGGCGTGGCGATCAGCACGTCAACACCCTTGTCGAGCGCCCGGTCCTGTTCACCGAAGGCCATGCCGCCGATCAACAACGCCATGGAAAGCTTATGGTATTTGCCGTACTTCTCGAAGTTCTCGGCCACCTGGACCGCCAGTTCGCGGGTCGGCTCCAGGATCAGCGACCGCGGCATCCGCGCCCGCGCACGCCCCTGGGCCAGAATGTCGATCATCGGCAGGGTGAAACTGGCGGTCTTGCCGGTGCCGGTCTGGGCGATGCCCAGCACGTCGCGACCCTGCAACACGGTCGGGATGGCCTGGCGCTGGATCGGAGTCGGCTCGGTGTAGCCACTATCGGCCACTGCGCGCAGCAACTCTTCAGACAAGCCAAGAAATTCAAAAGACATCGAGGTTCCAGATCATTGGGGCTGCCAGACCGCCTCGATCCCATGTATCGAAACCTAGCTCTAGCTGGGCGCATATAGAAAGAAATGTGGCAAGTTTGCAATGCAGCAATTGGCCGAAACGAACGATAAGTGAGGAAAATGCGCATTTTGCCCGAGCGCCGACGTCCGCAGGCCCTGAATCCAGCGCCTTTCAGGCGATGAACTGCTCCATGAGGATGCGGTCGGCCAGCGTGTGATTGGGGTCGAACAGCAGTTCCAGTCGGATCGACTGGTCGGTCTCGACGCGAACTCGCGCCACATCGCGCACCTCCGTCTGGTCGGCGACGGCGCTGACCGGGCGCTTGTGCGCCTCCAGGACACGGAACTCGATACTGCAGCTGCTGGGCAGGATGGCGCCACGCCAGCGGCGCGGCCGGAAGGCGGAAATCGGGGTGAGCGCCAGCAGGTCGCAGCCCAGCGGCAGAATCGGGCCGTGGGCGGACAGGTTGTAGGCGGTGGAGCCGGCCGGCGTCGCCACCAGCACGCCATCACACACCAGTTCCGGCATCCGCACCTGGCCATCGATGGCGATCTCGATCTTGGCGGCCTGGCGGGTTTCACGCAGCAGCGACACTTCATTGATCGCCGACGATGACACGCGCTCGCCGGCGATGGTCTGAGCCTCCATCCGCAACGGATTGAGAATGAAGCGTTCGGCTTTCGTCAATCGTTCGTGCAGACGGTCCGGCTCATACTCGTTCATCAGGAAGCCGATGGTGCCCCGGTTCATGCCGTAGATCGGCACCCGACGCTTGAGCGAGGCATGTAGCGTCTGAAGCATGAAGCCGTCGCCGCCCAGGGCGACGACAATATCGGCCTCCGCCGGCACCACCCAGTCATAGCGCGCCTGCATGTCGACCAGTGCCGCCTGGGCCTCCGGCGCGGAGCTGGCGACGATGGCCAGTTTGTGACGTTGTGGATCGAACATGAAAGCCTGTGCGCTGTGGTGATCCGGGACGCTCCCGCAGGCGAAGTTCTGGCAGGTTCGCGCCACAGGCGCAATCACCCGCCGGTGACGCTCATGTGGCGAGGGACAGCCGGCGCGATGCCGCTGCCGATGCGGAAATCATGCCCGTGCGGCTTGGCGGCGATCGCCGCCGTGATGGCGGCGTCCAGCAGATCGTCCGATGCGCTGGCGCGCAGCGGCGCGCGCAGGTCCAGGCGGTCTTCCTGACCCAGGCACATGTAGAGCATGCCGGTGCAGGTGACGCGGACCCGGTTGCAGGACTCGCAGAAATTGTGGCTCATAGGCGTGATGAAGCCGATCGTCTGCCCTGTTTCCGCGACACGGACATAGCGGGCCGGGCCGCCGGTGCTCAGCGGCAGGTCGATCAGCGTGCGGCGCCGGGCCAGGTGGGCGCGCACCTCGGCGAGCGACAGGTACTGCTCGGCCCGTGTGACATCGACGTCGCCCAGCGGCATGGTCTCGATGAAGGTGAGGTCGAAGCCGTGCTCGGCACACCAGTCGGCCAGCCTGTCGGTCTCGTCGTCATTGACCCCGCGCAGCGCCACCGTGTTGATCTTGACCGCCAGCCCGGCGTCGCGGGCAGCGAAGATGCCCTCCAGCACCGGCGCCAGCCGGCCCCAGCGGGTAACCTGCCGGAACCGCTCGGCCTCCAGCGTGTCCAGCGAGACGTTGACCCGCCGCACACCGGCACGCGCCAGGTCGTCGGCGAAGCGCGCGAGCTGGCTGCCGTTGGTGGTCAACGTCAGTTCGTCGAGCGCGCCGGTCGTCAGATGCCGGCCCAGCGACTGGAACAGCCCGATGATGTCACGGCGCACCAGCGGCTCGCCGCCGGTCAGCCGCAGCTTGCGGACGCCGCGGCGGATGAACGCTGTGCACAGCCGGTCCAGTTCCTCCAGCGTCAGCAGTTCCTGGCGCGGCAGAAAGGTCATGTGTTCGGCCATGCAGTACTGGCAGCGGAAGTCGCAGCGGTCGGTGACCGAGACGCGCAGGTAGCGGATGGTACGGCCGAACGGATCCACCAGCGGTCCGGTGGCACCGGGCCGGGTCTGGGTGTCGTGGGACGTGATTCCGCTCTGCCACATGCATCAACATCTAGCATGCTGCCGATGCGCATCAAGCCAGGGCGGGTATCAGGCCAGAGGGAGTATCAGGCCAGAGGGAGTATCAGGCCGAGCGGTCCCGGTCCTGACCATTGCCGACAACCGAGATCAGCTCCCGCGTCACGTCATCAAGAGCGCGGATGACCTTGGCATTGGCCTTGTAGGCATGCACCGCCTCGCGCATCATGACGATATCCTCGGCCAGCGACGGCACATAGCGTGGCGTGCCATAAGCGGGAGCGGCAGTGCTCAAGGGGCCCATCGAGCCACGGCCGGGCTCGCCGGCGACAGGCTGTTCCGACGCCTGACCGTAGGCGCTTGCCGCCTGCGCGCTGTACTTGGCCTCTCTGGCCGGTCGTTGCACGATATTGCTTGCCGCGCCGTTGGCGCGGTTCGTTGCATCAACCAGCCCGGCGACCGCAATGGTCAACGCCGGTATCACCTAACACCACCCTTGTGCCCCGGTCATCTTGTCGTGACCATCGGGCGTCTGCTGAATGAAAGTCGGCTGCTTCTTTGGCAGTCCAGACCCCGAGACTGTCAGTCAGGTGTTAACATCGTCTTAACAGGTTGCCCCCGCCGTGGCGGGGAGAAACACGACGATCATCGCCCTTCCATCACCGAGGGTCTGGCTCTAGGGTGCCGTGGTCGTCATGGCGTTGTATGACGATCCCGAGTGTGCTGGCCGTAGGGACTGCTGTGACAGAGCCGCCCGTCTTCGTGATCTCCTTCCGCTACCGGCGAGACCTGGTGGCGTCGCTGGAGACCATGGGCTTCGACCTAGAGGCCGGACACACCGGCAGTCCTCTGGAGCGCCAGTACGTCCATTCCGGGGCGCGCGTGGTCGTTGTCGACATGCGCGGCGCGATTGAGAAGGGCCTGGCGGGCCTGCGGGCGTTGTCGCCGCATGTGCAGGCGCGGAGGGGCGGGCTGATCGCGTTGCTGGGTGCCCGGGATGAGCGACATCTCGGCGCGGTGGCAGAGGCCGGGGCGACACATTTCCTGATCAGTCCGTTCCGGCCGATCGAACTCGGTACGACAGTGCGTTGCGCCATATCCGTTGCCGCCCAGGCGTGCCAGAGCTTGCCGGCGTTGACCACCCCGAGCGACGATCATGGCAATGTGCCGGGCTGGGAGTGGGACAGTGCGACCAGCCTGGTGACGGTGTCGCCCGGCCTTGTCAGGACGTTCCCCCTCGGCCTGCCGTCATTCGTCGTCGGCATCGAGGCATTGCTGCGCTTCGTCGAACCCCGCCAGCAGCGACGGGTGTTCCAGACCATGCGCGCGGTGGTGGAAAGCGGACAGCCTGCCGACGTCGAAATGACGGTGCGTGTTCCCGATCTGCCACCCCGGCGGCTGCTGAACAGGGTGCGCCCGACATTCAATCTCGCCGGCAAGGTGACCGGGCTCAGCGCGACGATCGAGGACATCTCGACCACGGCGCCGGGACAGCTCGTCCAGAGCCATTTCGATATCCTGACGGGGCTGCCGAACCAGAGCCATGCCCGCACACTGGTCCAGCAAGCTCTCAAGGACGTCGAGGAATTCGCCCCTTCCTGTGCGCTGCTGCTCATCGCCATCAGCCGCTTCGACCAGATCAACGCCGCTTACGGACGCAGCATCGCCGATGGCCTGCTGCAGGCGATCGCCCGCCGCCTGCGCCGCCAGCTGCTGGGCGACGGCATCGGTGATCGCTGCACACCCTGCCGGCTGGGTGGCGCCGAATTCGCCGTGTTGATCACCGGCGCCACGGCGTTGCAGGACAGCCTGCTGGTTGCCCAGCGCGTCGCCGACATCTTCGAACGGCCGTTTCTGCTGGGCGGGCGCGCCATTCATCTGGTGTGCCGCATGGGGATTGCCGTCGCCGACATCGAGGTGACCGACGCGGAAGTTCTGTTCCAGCGCGCCGACACTGCATTGACGCGCGCCAAGCCCATGGAACCGAACAGTTTTCAGGTGTTCGCGCCAGGTGACTCCGGACCGTCCGTGCTGCGGGCAAGTCTTGAGACCGACCTCCGCCGCGCCCTGACCGACGACCGCCTCGATTTCGTGTTCCACCCGCAGGTGGATATCGCCACCGGGCGCATCGTCGGCGCCGAGACACTGGTGCGCTGGCGTCACCCCGAACTGGGACAGATCGCCCCGGAAATGCTGCTTTCGGTCGCCGAGAACGCCGAGATCATGGTCAGGTTCGACGAAAAGGTACTCGAACGTTCGCTGGAGGAAATGCGTCGCTGGACGGGCGGCCCGCTGGGCAATCTGCGCGTGTCGGTGAACATGTCGGCGGCACAGCTGCGATCGACACAGTTCGCCGAACAGGTGGTGAGCGCGCTCCGGCGGGCGGATGTGGCGCCACAGCGGCTGACCCTAGAAGTCACAGAGACCAGTCTGGTGGAGAACCTGGAAACGGCGGCACGCACGCTGGCGCTGCTGCGCAGTGTCGGCATTGGCGTCGCCATTGATGATTTCGGCACCGGCTATTCGTCGCTGGCCTATCTGAAATCCCTGCCGGTCGACTATCTGAAGGTCGACAAGCAGTTCATTACCGACCTTGCCCACCAGCGCCGCGACCGCATCCTCATCCACGGACTGGTGGAAATGGCGCGGTCGCTGGGTATCGGCGTTGTCGCCGAAGGTGTGGAGACCGAGGCCCAGCTAGAGGAACTCGTACGCGAGGGTTGCAACTGGTATCAGGGCTTCCTGTGCACCCCACCGTTGCCGGCGGCCGAGCTGGCAACCTTCGTTCCTAACTGGAACAACCGCCGTGCCAAGGTTGCGGCCACGCATCACTAGTCACACCCATTGCACTGAGCTGGCGACACTTTTTTAACAACCGCTGGCTAGTTTGCGCCTCGTCTGAAGCCAGCCAGAGGGGGCGACGCGTTTGGGACGCATCCTGTTGATCGACCGGGACGCCGAACGGGCGTCCATGACCGAGCACGTGCTGCGGCCGGTACTGCGTGAGATTAAAGTCGCTCATTCGCTGTCCGGTGCGATGGCCGCACTGGAAGGCGCCCGCTTCGACGTCGTGATCGTGCGGGTGGAGGCGGAGCGTGTCCGGTCGGCGCAGGAGATTGATGTCACCGACATCACCCGGATGATCGACGACGGCCGCAAGTTGGGGGGACGCCAGGACTGGCTGCTGATGGCGCTGGTCGACCAGCCCGACAGCATGTTGCAGACCATGCTCGATGATGCCGGTTTCGACGATATCGTCTGCGAACCCGTTCATCCCATGCAGCTCGCCAGCCGGGTGTCGACGCTGCTGCGTCTGGCGACCATGTGGCGTGAGCTGCTGCGCCGGCAGCGCACCGCCCGGCTGTTCACCGCCAACTCGCCGGCCGCCAGTGACGTCAACCTTGAACTGGAGCGCCCCGGCCTGCATCCGGGGCCGCGCGCGCACCCCAGCATTCTGGCGTTCGACATGACCGGCGGTGGCAGGCGTGCCTTGCGGGTTCACCTCCACCATCATGCCACGGTATCGTGGGCAACCGCCGAAGACGATGCGCTGGGTGCGCTGTTCACCAGCAACGTGGATGCCTGCCTGCTTCTGGCATCGGACGATTTCGACGCAGCGCTGCGCTTCGCGGAAACGGTGCGCCACTCCGTATCGCTGTTCAACCTGCCGCTGCTCATCATGGCCCGCGCCATGACTCACCAGCAGATGGACAGGGCATTCAAGGCCGGGGTCACGGATGTCATCATCGGTGACGATTTTCCCCAGGATTTCCAGTATCGCTTCGCGTCGCACGTGCGGCTGGAACGCCTGCGCGGCACGCTGGTCCACGCCTATGAACGGGCCGCCAACTCGGCCAGCCGCGACAGTGTGAGCGGCGTCTACACTCACGGTTTCGCCATGGCGCACCTTGACCAGGCGATTGCCGACAGCCGCGCCCTCAATCACCCGCTCACCGTCGCCCTGTGCCGGATCGACAACATGGACGAGATCAATCGCCGCTTCGGCTATCATGCCGGCGACCATGTGCTGGGCCAGGTGGGCGTGGTGTTGCGCCAGGCATTGCGGGGCGAGGATCTGGCAGCCCGACTGACCGGTCGCGAATTCATGCTCATTTTCCCGGACACCCCGGACAGTCGTGCCCGGCTCGCCTTGGGCCGGGTGCTGTCGATCCTGCGGTTCTCGCCACTGGCACTGCCCGAACAGGCGCAGGGGGGGGCTCCACCTGCGGGTCAGCAGCGCCTGTCTGGGGCGCGGGCAGGAGGAGAGCGCACGCGAACTGCTGCGTGCGCTGTCGTCCCGCCGCCGGGTGGCGGCCTGACTGACGCCTTGACCGGGGTCGCCCGGCGGCGCACCCTCATCGCATGACAACGCCTCTCACCATCGACATCATCTCCGACGTCATCTGCCCGTGGTGCTATGTCGGCAAGCGCAACTTCGACCTCGCGCTCGCCGCGCGGCCGGACATTGACGCGACGCTGCGCTGGCGACCGTTCCAGCTCGACCCGTCGGTGCCGCCACAGGGCGTTGACCGCAGGAGCTATCTGCGCGCCAAGTTCGGTGATGACGACCGACTGGCGGCGATCAGCAACAGCCTGAAGCAGACCGCCGCGGAGGCGGGGCTCAGCCTCAATCTGGAAGCCATCGCGCTCACTCCCAACACGCTCGACGCGCACCGGCTGCTGCACTGGGCCGGCGGGCAGGGCCAGGCGCACGCCATGGCCGAACGGCTGTTCGCCGCCTACTTCACCGAAGGCCGCGATGTCGGCAACGCCGAGACTCTGGCCGCGCTGGCCGGCGATGTCGGGCTGGACCCGACGCTGGTGGCCGCATTGCTGGCGGGGGAGGCCGACCGCGCGCTGATCCATGCGGAAGTGGAGGAGGCACACCGGCTCGGCGTCAATGGCGTGCCCACCTTCATCATTGACGGCAAATGGTCGGTGACCGGCGCCCAGCCACCGGAGATCTGGCAGCGCGTCTTCGACAAGCTGGTGGACGCCAAGTCGGGCGTCACCCCGGCCGCCTGAGGGCTTGCACCGGCCGCAGCCGTCGTTGTTCAGCCGTCCTGCTGGGTCGCCACCTTGGCCAGCCCCTTGGCCAGCGCCAGCGCACCCGTCAGGCGTTCCGGCACGCCGTCCCAGGCGCGCGCCACCACCAGCTTGTGGTCCGGCCGCAGCTTGGCGGTGCCCTTGAGCTTGCCGAGATAGCCCACCAGACCGAGCGGGTTGGCGAACTGGTCGTTGCGGAAACTGACAATGGCGCCGCGCGGGCCGGCATCCATCTTGGCAATGCCCGCAGCGCGGCAATGAATTTTGATTTCAACGACATGCAGGAGGTTTTTCAATTCCTCCGGCAGCTTGCCAAAGCGGTCGATCAGTTCGGCGGCCAGGGCATCGATCTCAGGTCGCGAGGCCAGCTCGCCGATACGCCGATACAGCCCCATGCGCAGGCCGAGGTCGGGGACATAATCCTCGGGGATGAGGATGGAGGCGCCGACCGTGATCTGCGGCGAATATTCCTCCTCCTCGGCCCGCACTCCGGCGGCGGCGGCGCGGGCGGCGAGGATCGCGTCCTCCAGCATCGACTGGTAGAGCTCGAACCCGATCTCGCGGATATGGCCGGATTGCTCGTCGCCCAGCAGGTTGCCGGCGCCGCGGATGTCGAGGTCGTGGCTGGCGAGCTGGAAGCCGGCGCCCAGGCCGTCGAGACTGGACAGCACGTGCAGGCGCTTCTCGGCCGCCGGGGTGATGGCGCTGCCGGCCTCGGTGGTCATGTAGGCATAGGCCCGGATCTTCGAACGGCCGACCCGGCCACGCAGCTGGTAGAGCTGGGCCAGGCCGAACATGTCGGCGCGGTGGATGATCAGCGTGTTGGCGCTGGGGATGTCGAGCCCGGACTCGACGATGGTGGTCGACAGCAGCACGTCATACTGGCGGTCATAGAAGGCGGTCATCCGCTCCTCGATGTCCGACGGCGCCATCTGGCCGTGGGCGGTGATGACCTTCACCTCCGGCACCTGCTCGCGCAGATAGGCCTCGATGTCGGCAAGGTCGGCGATGCGCGGCACCACCAGGAAGCTCTGGCCGCCGCGGTAATGCTCGCGCAGCAGCGCCTCGCGCACCACCACGTCGTCCCACGGCGCCACATAGGTGCGCACCGCCAGCCGGTCGACCGGCGGGGTGGCGATCAGCGACAGGTCGCGCAGGCCGGTCATCGCCATCTGCAGCGTGCGCGGGATCGGCGTGGCGGTGAGCGTCAGCACATGCACGTCGGCGCGCAGCTGCTTCAGGCGTTCCTTGTGGGTGACGCCGAAATGCTGCTCCTCATCGACGATCACCAGCCCCAGCCGCTTGAACGTCAGCCCCTTGGCGAGCAGCGCGTGGGTGCCGATGACGACATCGACGGTGCCGTCCGCCAGCCCCTGCTTGACCTGGTTGGCCTCTTTCGTGCCGACCAGCCGCGACAGCCGGCCAACCTGCAGCGGAAAGCCGGCGAAGCGGGCCGCGAAGGTGGCGGCGTGCTGGCGGGCGAGCAGGGTGGTGGGGCAGATTACCGCCACCTGATGGCCGGCCATGGCGGCGACGAAGGCCGCCCGCAGCGCCACCTCGGTCTTGCCGAAGCCAACGTCACCGCACACCAGCCGGTCCATCGGCTTGCCGGCCTCCAGATCGCCCAGCACATCGGCGACGGCGTTGGTCTGGTCCTCGGTCTCGACATAGGGGAAGCGCGAGCAGAATTCGGCATAGGCGCCGCTTTCCGGGGCGATCACCGGCGCCTCCTTGAGCGCGCGGGCGGCGGCCACCTTGAGCAGCTCGCCGGCGATCTCGCGGATACGCTCCTTGAGCCTGGCCTTGCGCGCCTGCCAGGCGACGCCGCCCAGCTTGTCGAGAATGACGCCCTCGCTCTCCGAGCCGTAGCGGGTGAGCACGTCGATGTTCTCGACCGGTACGTAGAGCTTGTCGTCGCCGGCGTAGGTCAGCGCCACGCAGTCATGCGGCGCGCCGCCGACCGCGATGGTCATCAGCCCCATGTAGCGGCCGATGCCGTGGTCGGCATGGACCACCAGGTCGCCGACGTTGAGCGCGTTCAGCTCCGACAGGAAGGCGTCGGCCTTGCGCGCCCGCCGCCGCTTGCGCACCAGCCGGTCGCCCAGCACGTCCTGCTCGGTGAGCACCGCCACGTCGGCGGTGGAGAAGCCGTGATCGAGGCCCAGCACCGCCACCGCGACGCCCTGTGCGCCAATGCCCAGTGCCTGCTGCCAGGTTTCCGCCTGCTCGACGCCGGCGAGCCCGTGGTCGACCAGCAGGCCGGCCAGCCGCTCGCTGGCGCCGGCGGAGTAGGTCGCCAGCACCACCCGCTTGCCGCTGGCGCGCAGGGTGTCGATGTGGCCCTTGACCAGATTATAGACCTCGGCCGGCTGGGTCTGGCGTTCGGGGGCGAAATCACGGGCCGGCGCCGCGCCAAGGTCGATCACCTGCGGCGCCGGCGGCACCGGGAAGGGCGTGGTGGTATGGGCGCGCACACCCGCCAGCGCCTCGCGCCACTGTGCTTCGCCAAGATAGAGCTGGCCGGGTTTGAGCGGATGATAGCTGCCCTTGTCGGCCTTCAGCGCGGCGCGGCGGGCATCGTAATAGTCGGCGATGGCCTCATAGCGCGCCGTGGTCACCGACTCGACATGGGCATCCAGCACCACCACGTCGCCGGCGTCGAGATAGTCGAACAGGGTGGCAAGCTTGTCCTCGAACAGCGGCAACCAGTGCTCCATGCCGGACAGCCGCCGCCGTTCGCTGACCGCGGCATACAGCGGATCGTGGCCGAACACCGCCCCGAAGGCGTCGACATAGCCCTGGCGGAAGCGCCGGACATTGTCGTCGTCGAGCAGCACCTCGGAGACCGGCAGCAGGGTGAAGCCGTCGACCTTTTCGACGGTGCGCTGGTCGGCGGGCTCGAAGCGGCGGATGGAATCGATCTCGTCGCCGAAGAAGTCGAGCCGCAGCGGCAACGGGCTGCCGGCGGGGAACACGTCGACGATGCCGCCGCGCACGGCAAACTCGCCCGGCTCGACCACGGTGTCGGCGCGGATGTAGCCGGCGCCGGCCAGCAGGGCGGTCAGCGCCTCGCGGTCGAGCGCCTCGCCGACCCGGATCTGGCGGACCAGCGCGCGGACCCGCTGGGGCGTGAGCATCCGCTGCAAGGCGGCGTGGACCGTCGTCACCAGCAGCTGCGGCGCATCGCGGCGGGGGCGCGCCAGATGGGCGAGCGCCGCCAGCCGGTCGGAGACCACCCGGGTCGCGGGTGAGGCCCGGTCGTAGGGCAGGCAGTCCCAGGCCGGCAGCGACACCACGTCGAGATCGGGGGCGAAGTAGGGAGCCGTCTCGGCGATGACGGCGGCGGCGGCATCGTCGCGGGCGATGTACACCACCCGGCCACGCACGCCGGCGGCGCGCGCCAGATCCGCGAGGAACCACGGCAGGTAGCCCTCGATGGCGCCGGCCAGCGTCAGGCTGGCATCGGCCTCGATAATGGTCCGCGGGTCGAACAAGGTCAGGCCATCAGCGGGGAATCGGCAGGTAGTCGAGCTTGCGCATGGCGTCCATCAGCGGCCCTTCATAGACCGCCGGCGGCGCGCTGCGGCCGACGATCCAGCTCATGATCTCGACGTCATTCTCTTCCAGAAACGCCTCGAACCAGGCGACATCGGCCTCGCTCATCGTGTCCAGCGCCTTGTCGACGAAGCTGCCGATCATGATATCGGCCTCCTTGGTGCCGCGATGCCAGGCACGAAAGCGCAAACGACGCTTGCGGGGTTCCAGTTCCGCCATGACTCTCTTCATTCCTCGGGTGGAGCGGGCGCGCACCATAGGCTAACGTGCCGGCCGATTGAAGCTTCGAGTGACAATGCGGCCCGATATTCTCTTTCCCCTGTTCACACCGGTGACCGCGCTCAAGGGCGTCGGCGCGGCGCTGGAGAAGCAGTTGCACCGGCTCGGCCTCGACCGGGTGGTCGATCTGCTGTTCCATCTGCCCACCGGCGTCATCGAGCGGCCGCGCTGGGATGGCGTGGCGGAAGCCGGCATCGACGCCACCGGCACGCTGGCGGTGACGGTGCATGAGTATGCCCGCGGCGGTCCGCGCAGCCCGCTGCGGGTGGCCTGCGAGGACGCCCAGGGCGAACCGCTGACGCTGGTGTTCTTCTCCGACCCCGGCAACACCGTGGCCAAACGGCTGCCGGTGGGCAGTACGCGGCTGGTCTCCGGCAAACTGGAGCGCTTCGGCGCCGGCGTGCAGATCGTACATCCGGACTATGTGGTGAGTCCCGGCGAGGCCAGTCTGATCCCGGCGGTGGAGACCGTCTACCCGCTCACCGAAGGCGTCAGTAACCGGCGGATGCGCGGCCTGGTGCAGCTGGCGGTCGGCCGGGCGCCGACCCTGCCGGAGTGGATCGACACCGGCCTGCTGCACCGGCGTCACTGGCCGGTGTGGCGACAGGCGCTGGAGCTGGTGCACAGCGGCGAGGAGGCCCACGAGGGCCGTGCCCGGCTGGCGTATGACGAGCTGCTGGCCAACCAGCTGGCGCTGGCGCTGATCCGCGGGCGCACCCGCAAGCGCCGCACGGCACCCCTGACAAGCGACGGCGCATTGCTGGCGACCGTGCTGGCGGCGCTGCCGTTCCAGCCGACCGGCGCGCAGATGCGGGCGATCGCCGAGATCGACAACGATCTGGCCCAGAGCGAGCCGATGCTGCGGCTGCTGCAGGGCGATGTCGGGTCGGGCAAGACGCTGGTGGCCCTGGCGGCGATGCTGACGGCGGTCGAGGCCGGTACCCAGGCGGCGATGCTGGCGCCTACCGAACTGCTGGCCCGGCAGCACTTCGCCAGCCTGTCGGCGATGCTGGCGCCGACCTCGGTGCGCATCGCCCTGCTGACCGGCCGGGAGAAAGGCCGCGTGCGCGAGGCGATCCTTGAGGAGCTGGCGACCGGCGACATCGACATTCTGGTCGGCACCCACGCCATCTATCAGGAGAGCGTCGCCTATCGCGACCTGGCGCTGGTGGTGATCGACGAGCAGCATCGTTTCGGCGTGCATCAGCGGCTGATGCTGTCGGAGAAAGCCTCGCGGCCGGCCCACATGCTGGTGACCACGGCAACGCCGATCCCGCGCACGCTGACGCTGACCGTCTATGGCGAGATGGACATCTCCAAGCTCGACGAACGGCCACCGGGACGCCAGCCCATCGACACCCGCGTCGTTTCGCTCGACCGGCTGGAGGATGTCCATGACGGCCTCGGTCGCGCCATCGCCGCCGGTGCCCAGGCCTACTGGGTGTGTCCGCTGGTGGAGGAGTCGGAGAAGATCGACCTTGCCGCGGCGGAGGATCGTGCCGCCGATCTCAAGGCCCGCTTCGGCGAGGATGTGGTGGGGGTCGTCCATGGCCGCATGAAGGGGGCCGAGAAGGATGCCGTCATGGCCGCCTTTCAGGCCGGCACGCTGAAGGTGCTGGTGGCGACCACCGTCATCGAGGTCGGCGTCGATGTGCCCAACGCCTCGCTGATGATCATCGAGCAGGCGGAGCGTTTCGGCCTGGCCCAGCTGCACCAGCTGCGTGGCCGGGTCGGGCGCGGCAGCGCCAAGTCCACTTGCCTGCTGCTGCGCGCCCAGCATGTCGGTGAGACGGCGCGGGCGCGGCTGGCCATGCTGCGCGATACCGACGACGGCTTCCGCATCGCCGAGGAGGATTTGCGGCTGCGCGGCGCCGGCGAACTGCTGGGGGTGCGCCAGTCGGGCTTTCCCGACTTCAAGCTCGCCGATCCGGTGCTGCACGCCGACCTGCTGGAGATCGCCCGCGACGACGCCCGGCTGCTGGTGCAGCGCGACCCGGAACTGGCCAGTCCGCGCGGCCAGGCGGCCCGCGTGCTGCTCTATCTGATGGAGCGTGACGCGGCGGTGCCGTTGTTGCGCTCAGGCTGATCAGGCGGGCTGATCAGGCGGGCTGAGGCGACGCTTTCAGCTGGCGCGCTTGCCGGGTTTGGCCGCCGGCACCGGCTGGCCGGCGATGCCGGCGGACACGACAAGGCGCACCGCCTCGTCGACGTCCATCTTCAGCGGCTTCAGCTTGCTCCGCGGCTGAAACAGCAGGTAGCCGGCATAGAGGTTGGGCGCGGTGGGCAGATAGACGCTCACCACATCCTCGCCGCCAGCGGCCCGGGCGATGTCGGCCGGCGCGGGCGCCGTGACGAAGCCGATCACCCACAGGCCGGGGCTGGGATACTCCACCAGCACCACCTCGCGAAACGACATGCCGCCAGGGCCGATGACGGTCTCGAACACCTGCTTCACCGGCTTGTAGATGGCGCGGATCACCGGGGTGCGGTTGAGCAGGATCTCCCAGCCGGCCAGCAGCCAGCGGCCGATGACGTTGGCGGTGATGGCGCCCAGCAGGGTCAGGCCGACGACGACGATCAGCAGGCCGATGCCGGGCAGGGCTAGCTTGCGGATTTCCGGTGGCAGCAGCGGCGTCACCTGCTCGTCGATGGCGCCGACGATGGTGCTGACCAGATAGCCGGTGATCAGCACCGGGGCGGCCACGACAATGCCGGTGAGGAACCAGTTGCGCAGGTGCTGGCGCAAGGTGGTGCGGGGCTCGTCGGTCTCGGGCTGGTCTGCGGGCTGGCTCATGCCCGTCAGATAAGCGACTTTTCGTAAATCCGATAGGTCTTGTAGATATAGCAGCCGATCGCCTCGAGGATGTTGCGCATCGGCAGGTTGTCCTCGAGAATCCAGCTCAGCTCGCCCTGGTTGGCATAAACGCCCACCGTCGCCCGGCGGATGTGCTCGATCAGCATGAACACCATCATGGCGCCATGGCGGCTCGACTGCATGTTCCGGCGCAGGCCCATCAGCGGCACCCGCACCCGGCGCGTCACCGGATGACGCAGCCGCCACAGCAGCTTGGCCCAGCCGAACGGCAGCAACTTGCCGTCGAGATCGGCCTGCAGCTCGTTGACGTCCGGCAGGGTGATCATGAAGGCCACCGGCTCGCCGTCATATTCGCAGATGCGCACCAGCTCCGGCTTGACGATCGGCTTGAGCTTCTTGGCGGCGTAGGCGATTTCGTCCGGGGTGAGCGGAATATAGCCCCAGTTGTCCGACCAGGCGTCGTTGAGGATCTCCAGGATCAGCGTCACTTCCTGGGTGTAGCGCTTGGGGTCGGCCATGCGCATGCGGATGCGCGGGTTGTTGTCCCCCAGCTGCACGATCTTGCGGATGCGCTCGGGGAACTCCTTGGTGATGTCCAGCAGGTAGGCGTAGAGGTCCTTGGTCTTGGTGTAGCCGTTGCCTTCGATCTGCGCGCCGTAATAGGGCAGGTGGTGGCCCATCATCAGGCACGGCGGATCGGTGAAACCGTCCACCAGCAGGCCCGGCTCGTCCCAGATCGACAGGCTGAACGGCCCCATCGACGTCGTCATGCCGTTGTCGCGCAACCACTGCTCGGCGGCGGCGAACAGCAGCGGCGGCACGGCGGGATCGTCGATGCTCTCGAACATGCCCCACTGGCCAAGCCCCGGCGCCATGTGCTGCTGCACCAGCGTGTCGACCTGTGCCGAAATCCGCCCCACCGGCACGCCATCGCGCAGCGCCAGCCAGTAGGCGGCCTTGGCGTGGCCGAAATAGGGGTTGGAGCGGGTGTTGAGCAGCCCCTTGACCTCCGAAAGCAGCGGCGGCACCCACGCCGGATCGCGGGCGTAGAGCGTCCACGGCAGACGGATGAAGGTGTCGAGGTCGGCTGGCGAGCCGACCTGGCGGATTTCGAGGCGCGACGCGGCTGTCTGGGACATCAGGCGGCGTTGTTCAGATCGTCGTTGGCCGCCGCTTTGCGCTTGTCGCGCGGGGTGCCCATGTGGACCTGACCGCCGGACAGCTGCGCCACCCACGGGAAGCGCTGGGCCTGCACCGGCGTGTAGCCGAGGTTGAACACCGTCTCGCTCTTCACCGGCCGTTCGCCGCGTTCGTAGAAGGTGCCGAACAGCCGGTCCCAGAAGAAGTTGGTGATGCCGAAATTGCCATCCTCATCCTGGAAGTGATGCTCCATGTGCCGCTGCTTGATGATCTGCAGGTAGCGGTTCTTCGGCTTGTAACTGAGGTGCTGGATGCAGTGGCAGAACTCGTAGACGCAGGTCATCAGCAGACCGGCGCAGATAGCGGTGAGCGCGCCGCCCAGACCGTCGATCGCCCAGCCGATCGGGCCGGTGGCCAGCACGATGGTCGGCAGCGTGGTGTACAGCGCGCCGAACAGGATTTCGAGGTGATGCGGATCCTGGTGGTGATCGTAGTGGATGCGCTTCCACACCCAGGCGGTCAGCGGCGACTTGTACATCCACTGGCTGTGCAGCACGTAGCGGTGCAGCAGATACCAGATCAGCGGGTAGGCAAACACCGAGAAGCCGGCGGCGATGGCGGCTTTCCACCACGCCGTAACATTCTGGGTGGCGTAATAACCAGTCACGGCCGCCAGCACCAGATACGCCTGGATGGCGTAATACTGGAAGTACGCGACCACCAGTTGGCCCAGCGTCATCTTGTTCAGATAGTGCGTCTTGTTCCACATGCCGAGCTTCAGCATTGCGGGGACTCCTCGGTTACCATGGGACTAGCCTCTCGCGCATCACTATGGCGGATTTTTGGCCGCGCCATTGACCCAGGTCAGGGACGCTCGCTCACACTTTAAGTCGCAGCCAGCGGCCAAAGCGCCCCAGCGAGCCACGGTCGCCAGGCCCGAGACCGAAACGCAGGGAAATCCAGAAGGCGACAAAAAAGGTCGCGAAGGCGGCGAGGGCGCCGACGGGCGCGGATTTCATCTGACCCGCGGTATCGGCCGCGAAGATCAGCAACGTCGACCCCAGACCCACCAGCACGGTGCGCCCGAAGGGCGGGCGGAACGGGTGCAGACGGTGCGCCTGATAGAGCTGGATCAACGCCAGGATGGCGACCAGGTTGATCGAGATGGCGACACTTATCGCCATGCCCATGGCACCCAGTCGCGGCGTCAGCACCAGCGCCAGCGGGATCCAGCTCAGCACGCCAATGGCACTGTTCAACAACGTCAGCCGCCGCTTGCCGATGACCAGCAGGATGGCGCCGCCGGGGCCGACCAGTGCCTCAAGGCTGCGACCGATGGTGAGTACCACCAGCAGGCCGAAGGCGGCTCGGGCCTCCGGCGCGAACAGAAACAGGATTTCCTCGCCGACACAGATCAGACCAGCGGTAAGGGGCAGGATGCCCGCGGCGGCCAGCCGGGTGGCAAAGCCGTAAAGCGGCTGGATCGCCGCCGTGTCGACCGCTGCGCTCTGGGCCGAGGCGAGCGGCGCCATGACGTAGCCGAAGCTCAGCTTCACCATCTGCATGGTGCTGGCGACCTTGCGGGCAATGCCGTAGAGCGCCGAGGCCGTCGCGCCCTGGACGCCCGGCAGCATGATGTTGAGCAATACCGGCGGCAGGTCGGAATAGATGCGATTGAGCAGGTTCGCCGGCAATGCCGCGCTGCCCAGCCCGACCAGATCGGCCCAGGTCCGGCGCGGAATAGGCACGCGGATCATCCGGCGAAGGTCATAATAGCGCCCGAGCAGGCGCACCGACATGGCACAGATCAGCAGCAACGAGGCCAGATGGGCGGCCACCAGACCGAGGCTGCGCATGCCAATGGCGAAGCACAGCAGGGCGGCCGTCAACCGGCTGGCCTGTTCGTAGAACACCTTGAGCCGGATCTCCGGGCCGAAGGCACGGCGGGCCCGCAGGGCCGAGCCCGAGACCTCCAGAAACGTCCACAGCGGCAATGCCCAGCAGAACAGACCGATGGCCAGCGCGAGCGTCGGCTCGTCGCGTGGCGCCGCGTTCACCAGTCTGGCAAGATAGGGCGCCATGAAAGAACCCAGGATCGCCAGGGGTACGGTGGTGGCCTGGGTCAGCAGCAACGCGGCCTTGACGGCGATCAGCGCCTCGTCATCGCTGCGCGCCTGCGGCACGACCCGTTGCAGCACCGTGGTCATGGCGAGGTCGCAGATATTGGCGAGGATATTCACCACCGACCACAGGACGGTGTAGACGCCGTAGGTCGCCACCGAGAACAGCCACGTGTAGGCGGGCTGACTGACAATCTCGATGATGGCGCCAAAGCGGGCGAGCAGGGCGGTGGCGGCGCTTTTCGCCACCTCGCCCTCGGTGACCGGCTGAGGACCGTCAAATGCCGCCTTGTCGGGAGTAGCGCCGCTCATTCCTCGGTCCGGAACAAGACGCTCTCACCGACACAGAAGAACAGCAGCGGCGCCGACCATGCGGCCATCAACGGGGGCACGGTGCCGAACTGACCCATCGCCATCATGAAATTGTCGGCGACGAAATAAGCGAATCCCAGCGCCATGCCGATGACGATGCGCACGAACAGCTTGCCCGACCGCACGACGCCAAAAGCGGCGATGGCCCCCAGGACAGGCATCAGCAGCGAGGACAGCGGCCCGGATATCTTGTGCTGGAGCGCGGCTTGCAGACTCTCGGTCGGATGCCCGCCAGCCTTCAGCTCGCGTATGGCCCGGGCCAGCCGGGGGTAGGAAACCCCGTTGGGGTCAACCGCCGCCGCCAGAAAGCGCTCGCTCTCCAGTTCGGTTCGCCATGGCATCGACGCCACGGTATCGCTCAACCGGCCATCGACGTCGTAGGTCCGCACGCCGTAGAGCGTCCACGACTTGCCGGCCAGCTCGGCGCGATCGGCCCTGATGATGCGGCGCAGATTGGGGTCGCTGCCGCGTTCGAAGATCTGCAGGCCTGGCAGAATCAGCCGCCCCCGATCGACCACTGCCCGGTCGGCGCGCACGATGGAGGCGCCATCAGTGACCCAGATGTCGCGCGTGCCGCTGTCCGCCGGCGGCAGGACGCGGGCGTATTCGGCGCGTTCCCAGGCACTGAGCCGGGCCGTCGAGGGCGCCACCACCGCTTCATTGAAAAAGAAGTGCGCGACCGAGATGGCCAAACCCGTCAGCAGCAGGGGCGCCAGCACCTGATGAGCGGAAATGGCGGCTGCCCGCATGATGACGACCTCGCTGTTCTGGTTCAGCGTCGCGAGGGTCACCAGTGTCGCCAACAGGACCGAGAAGGGCAGGAATTGTGACAGCAGTTGTGGCAGCCGCCAGCCCAGATAGCGCAGGATTTCAGGATAGCCGCTACCGTCGGGCGCCAGGATCTTGTCGGATTCGGAGAGCAGGTCGAGCGTCTGCAACACCATCACCAGACCGAAGATGAAGGCCAGCACGCGCACGGCGAACATCTGCGCGATGTAGCGGGTCAGGGTGGGGGATGGGAACATGCGCATCGGGCGTCACCTATCCTGCCGCCAGCCAGTCACGGCCGCGTTTGGGTATGAGCTTGAGCGCGATCTTCGCCATCCGGCCCCCCAGACGGATAAGGTAGCCGATCGGCGGATCACCAACCCGATGACCGACCAGGTAGAACAGCCAGAGGCTGCTGACCACGAACACCGAGAAGGTTCCCCACTGCAGCAGCGCGGCGTCGGCGACGCCATCGGCACCCAGACGCTCACAGAACTCGGAGACTTCGTTGTAGACCACCAGCGAGACCACACCGGCAAAGACACCCAGCGCCGACGACTGGCGCTTGGGCGGTATGGCCAGCGCCATGCCAAGGAAGGGGATGACGAACAATACCGCCACCTGGATCATCCGGCGGTGGAAATTCGACCACGCCTGCGACCGCGCGGCCGCGTCCTGGCCGGTGTCTTGGCGCAGCGCCAGCAACTCCGGCATCGTCAGTTCAAGCTCCCGGCCTCCGCGTGCGCGAAATATCTCCATGCGCGGCAGATCGACGGGCAGGTCATGCTGCTCGAACCGAAGCAGGCGCGGCTGCTCCTGTTTTGGCGACTGGTGAACCAGTATGCCGTTGTACAGCCGGAACAGGATCACATCCGGATCGTCGGTGGCCAGAAAGGTGCCGCGATCGGCGGAGACCGCCAGCGTGGCGCCGTCCTCGCTGGTGGCATGGGCGAAGATGCCCATCAGGTCGCGGCCGCTGTTCTGCGATTGTTCGATCCGCAGGGTCAGTCGCTTGCCCAGGTGCGCGAACTCGCCGACCTTGATGCTGGCACCCAGCGCACCCGAGCGCAGTTCGAAGCGCAGCCCTTCATAGGCATAGCGGCTGTACGGCTGGATGAAGCCGACGATCCACAAGGTGATCAGCGCCAGCCCCACCGAATAGAGCAGCGGCACCCGCAGCAGACGCAGGTGCGAGATGCCGGCCGATGCGATGGCATCGAACTCACTGCTGGTCGCCAGCTTGCGGAAGGTCAGCACGATGCCCAGCATCAGCCCGATGGGGATGCCCAGACTGAGGTACTGCGGGATCAGGTTGCCCAGCATCTGCCAGACGACTGTCACCGGGCCGCCTTCATTCATGACAAAATCAAACAACTTCAGCATCTTGTCCAGCAACAGCAGCATTGCGGAGACAAGCAGGGTCGCGACCAGCGGCGTGAAGATGAGGCGGGCGATATAACGGTCGATTTGATTAATCATCGCGGTGTTGTCGCCGGTTGGTCAAACTTTGGCCGCGAACGACCCCCACACAGACTGAAGTGGGCTGGGTATAGCCCGGCTGTGGAACAAGGTCACATGAAAAATCGAGCCCTCCGGTCATGGTGTCTCGGCCTGTCGCTCCCGGCGCTGGCCATGCCCGGCGCCGCCGTGGCGACACCAGTACTGGGCGAACACGCCGCGGCGTGCGCGACGGGTACTCAGGCGCCAGCCGCGCTGGTGACGGTGACCGGTTTCAAGGACCGCAAGGGCAAGGTCCGCATCCAGGTCTACAGTGACCATCCCGACGAGTTTCTGGCGAAGGGGCACAAGCTCATGCGGGTCGACGTGCCGACGACGCCGGCCGGCGACATGACCATCTGCGTGCCGCTGCCGGGCAAACTGCCGCGCTACTCGCTGGTCGTGCTGCACGACCGCGACAATGACGGCCGCATGGACGGCACGTCCGACGGTTTCGCCTTCTCCAACAATCCCAAGCTGGGCTGGTCCAAGCCTCACGTCGATCGGGTGGCGTTCAACGCCCCGCAGGGTGTGGCCAGCATGCGCATCACCCTCAATTATCTTCAGGGCCTCAGCATCCGGCCCATCAAGTCCGCGGAGTAAACGATGTCGCTTGTCGCGCTGCTGTCCAACCCCCTGTCCACCGGCAACAAGGATCTGCTGCCCAAGGTCCGGGACTATGTGGCCTCGCATGGCAACATCTTTCATGTCGAACTGCATGACGTCGGCGAGATTCCCGCCGCCTTGCAGATGATCGCCCGGGCCAAGCCGGCGGTGCTGGTCATCAATGGTGGCGACGGCACCGTGCAGGCGACGCTGACCGAACTCTATTACGGCCGGCCGTTTGGCGACAATCCGCCGCCGGTCGCGGTGCTGCCCAACGGCAAGACCAACCTGATCGCCAATGACCTGGGCGCCAACGGCGACCCGTTCAAGGCGATGGATCGCATTCTTGATATCGCACGCGGCGATGTCGACCGCCATGTCGTCACCAGGCCGCTGATCGCGTTGTCGGACGGACGCCGCAACAAGCCGGTACTGGGCATGTTCCTGGGCGCCGCCGGCCTGCTCAACGCCCTGATGTTCTGCCGCAACAAGATCTACCCGCTGGGCCTGCCCAACGCGGTATCGCATGTGCTGGCGACCATTGCCGTGCTGTTCGGCATGGTGATCGGGGGGCAGTCTCGCCTGTCGCCGTTCCGGGCCGAACCGATGCGGATCACCGTACGTGGCGCCGGCGCCATCGAAGGCCGTTTCTTCGTGCTGCTGGTCACCACCCTTGAGCGGTTGTTGCTGGGCGTCCGCTCCAGCGCGTCGCCGGGGGCAGGCGCGCTCAGCATGACCTGTATCGAGCCCCGCCGCCGTTCCATCTGGCGCGCCGCGATCGCCCTGCTGACCGGGCGCTTCAACGAGTTGTCGGCGCCGGGCGTGCACCTGCGACGCGGTGACGAGATCCGCATTGAGGGCCGTCAGCCGGCAGTGCTGATGGACGGCGAGATATTCCAGGCTGCCCCGGGGCGGCCGATCCTGCTGACGCCGACCGCGCCCCAGTCCTTCCTGTCGTTGGCGATGTGAGCGCCGAACTGCGGACCCTCGTCGCCGAGACCCTCGCCGGCGAGGCATCACCCGTCGTGCGTACCTTCGCCGCCCGGCTCGCTGCCCGCTATGGCGAGGCCGCCCGGGGGGTGTTGTTCTACGGCTCGTCGCTGCGTACTGGCGACCTCACCGGCACACTGCTGGACTTCTACCTGCTGGTCGACGACTACACCCACGCCTATGGC
>CAUJIW010000003.1 GCA_963205175.1 Pseudomonadota bacterium | reverse complement strand
GCCGCCGGGCGGACGCCGCGTGCCTGAGGGGCAGGGCGTGTGGGCACGAGTGCAATGCGAGGCGCTAGTGAATCGGGCCGCTGCTACATTTTCCGACCAACGACCGGCCTCCGATCCGCGCCGCATCTGCCGGTGCGGTGGGGGCGACAGGGCGAAATCCTTGGGGGATGACGACGTATGACGAGTATTGATCTGGCGCCGCTGCCGACGATGCCCGACTGTCGGGCCTTGCGTCAGGACGTGCGCGATTTTCTCGCCCATGCGCTGGCGGATCGCGCCCTGCCGGCGCGGGCGCGGAGCTGGTCGGCGGCGGACCCCGCGTTCAGTCGGGCGCTCGGTGGCAAGGGCTGGATCGGCATGACCTGGCCGTCGGCCTATGGCGGCGGCGATGCCAGTGCGCTTGAACGTTATGTGCTGGTGGAGGAACTGCTGGCGGCCGGGGCGCCGGTGGCCGCCCACTGGTTCGGTGACCGCCAGAGCGGCGCCATGCTGCTGCGCTATGCGTCGGAGGCGGTGAAGGCGGCGTTGCTGCCGCGCATGGCCGCCGGCGACCTGTATTTCTGCATCGGCATGAGCGAACCCGGCGCCGGATCGGACCTCGCGGCCATCCGCACCCGGGCGACGCCGGTCGACGGTGGCTGGCGGGTGAACGGCGCCAAGATATGGACCTCGGGGGCGCATCTGGCCCACCTGATGATCGCGCTGGTGCGCACCGGCGACGGCACCGACACGCGCCACGACGGGCTCAGTCAGCTGATTGTCGACCTCAAGGCGCCCGGCGTCACCGTCCGGCCCATCGTCGACCAGATGGGCGATAGCCACTTCTGCGAGGTGTTCCTCGACGATGTCTTCGTGCCCGCCGACATGCTGCTGGGCACCCCGGGCGACGGCTGGCGGCAGGTCAATGCCGAACTGGCGCTGGAGCGCAGCGGGCCGGAACGCTACCTCAGCAGTTACCCGCTGATCGAGGCGGTGATCGCCGCTCTTGATGACACGGCGGACGAGGCGCTGGTCGCCCAGGTGGGCCACTGGGCGGCTCAACTGTGGACCTTGCGGCAGATGTCGCTGTCGGTGGCGGGCAAGCTCGCCGCCGGCGACGATCCGATGCTGGAGGCGTCGCTGGTCAAGGAGGTCGGTGCCCGCTTCGAGCAGGAGGTGCCGCGCGCCTTGCAGGCGGTGTGGGACGGCACGGGGCTCGCCGACGCCGACGGCGCGCTTCACGAGGCCCTGCATTTTCTGCTCGGCGCATCGGCGTGTTTCTCGTTGCGTGGCGGCACGCGGGAAGTGCTGCGCGGCATCATCGCGCGCGGATTGGGCCTGCGATGAGCGACCAGCAGACCTTGCTTGAACAGACGGTCACCCGTCTGTGCCTGGAGCTGGCGGCGGCCGGCGATAGCGCGGCGGCGCCAGCGTCCTGGCAGGCGGTCGAGGCGCTGGCGCTGCGCGATCTGCTGCTGCCGGAAGAAGCGCAGGGCTTCGCCGCCAGCTGGGCGGCGGCCGGCGCGGTGTTCCGCCTGATCGCCGCGCACGGTGTGGCGCTGCCGATCCCCGAGGCTGTTCTGGCTCGCCTGTGGTGTCATCGGCTGGGCATCGGCGGACGTGAGCCGTGCGGCCTGGCGGTGGCGCTGCCGGCAGGCGATTTGGCGATGGACAATCTGCGTGTCGACCCGGACGCGCGGCTGTGGGGCGAGGCCGATGGCGATGCGGACCACGTCGCGCGTCTGCTGCTGCTGGGGGCGGACCGCTGCTGGCTGGTGGCGGTGACGGCGGACACGGTGGCGGGCGGCGCTGGCCGGGTTCGCCTTGCCGGCGCCCGCATCGTGGCCGAGGCGGCGTTGCCGGCGGCGCGCGCCGATTGGCTGGACGAGCTGGCGCTGCTGCGGGCCTGCCAGATGGCCGGCGCCATCGAGGGGATGCTGGCGCTGTCGCTGGCGCACGTCGGCACGCGTCAGCAATTCGGCCGGCCGCTCGGGCGCTTTCAGGCCATCCAGCAGCAGCTTGCCGTGCTGGCCGGCGAAAGTGCCGCCGCCAGTTGCGCGGCCGCCAGCGCGTGTCAGGCGCGCGATCGCGGCGAGGCCGGCTTCGAGATCGCCGCCGCCAAGCTGCGGGCCAATCAGGCGGTGGGGCTGGCCACCGACATTGCCCACCAGGTCCATGGCGCCATCGGCTTCACCCGCGAATGCGCGCTCAACGTCCTGACGCTGCCAGCCCACCGCTGGCGCTCGTCGCTGGGGGGCGATCGCCGCTGGGCGCGCGCGCTGGGGCGTCAGGTGCTCGCCGCCCGGCCGCAGCCGTTCTGGCACTGGCTGACCGCCCGCAGCGACGCCCAGCTCTCTCCGCCCGAGGACACCCGATCATGAACGATTACGCCGCCCGGCCCGAATACCCCGCCCACTGCGACTATCCGGCAATGCCGGCGCTGGAAGACGCGCAGCTGCTGCTGGAAAATGGCGTCGCGCTGCTGCGCTTCTGCCGCGATGACGTGCGCAACGCGCTCACCGGTACAGCACTGGTCGATGACATCATCCGCGTCTGCGACTGGGCCAACCGTACGCCGGAAGTGGGCACCCTGGTGTTCACCGGCGCCGGCAAGGCCTTCTCGGCCGGCGGCAATGTCAAGGACATGAGCGCGCGGGCCGGCATGTTCGGCGGCGAGGGGCTCGACATCCAGGACGCCTACCGGCGGGGCATCCAACAGATGAGCCGCGCGGTGCACACGCTGGAGGTGCCGACCATCGCCGCGGTCAATGGCCCGGCCATCGGCGCGGGGCTCGATCTGGCCTGCATGTGCGACATCCGCATCGGGGCCACCACCGCCAGTGTCGCGGAGTCCTTCGTCAATCTCGGGCTCATTCCCGGCGATGGCGGCGCCTGGTTCCTGCCGCGCATCGTCGGCGTCCAGCGGGCGGCGGAGATGACCTTCTCCGGCCGCACGGTCGACGCCGAAGAGGCACTGGCGATCGGGTTGTTTCTCGATCTTGCTCCGCCGGACCAGCTGATGGCGCGCGTACTGGCCATGGCCAACCGCTTCGCGGCCAAGCCGCGCCAGGCGCTGCGGCTGGCCAAGCGCCTGCTCCAGCTCGGCCAGCGGGCGCCGCTGGCGGATTTTCTCGACCACTGCGCCGGCCTGCAGGCCCTGGCGCACCACAGTGCCGCGCACCAGACCGCGCTGGCGGCGTTTCTTGCCCGGGACAACTGACCGGCGTTTGCTTCAGGAAAGGTATTGCCCATGGAGATTGTCTATTCTCCCTATGACGAGCGCGTGATGGCCGACCCGTGGGCCACCTATCGCCGCATGCAGGACGACGCGCCGGCCTATTACATCCCCGATCTCGATTGCTGGGCGCTGTCGCGTTTCGAGGACATCTGGCAGGCCAGCATGGACCGCCATTCCTACACCGCCGGCCACGGCACCTCGCCCGACGCGCTGTTTCTGGCGTCCGAACCGCCACCGTCGGTGTTCCTGTTCATGGACCCGCCGGCCCATGGCGTGCATCGCGGCATGATCGCCAAGAGCTACCAGAAGGACAAGATCGCCACCATCGACGCGCATGTGCGCGCCATCGTGCGGGAACTGCTGATGCCCGCACTGGAGACCGGCAGGATCGAGGTCTATCACCTGGCCAGCCGGGTGGCGCTGTTCGTCATCGCCGACTTCATCGGTCTGACCCGCGAGGAAATCCTGCACATCCGCGGCCTGATCGATCGCTTCTACACCCGTGAGCCGGGCGTGCGCGGCACCACGCCGGCCGGCGCCCAGGCATTCGCCGAAGCGCATGACTATATCCACGGCCTGATCGGCAAATACCGGCGGCAGCCGCCGGCATCGCACAGCCATATCAACACCTGGCTCCACGCGATCGCCGCCGACACGACAATGACGGACGAGGAGATTTTTTTCAGCATCTTCGCCATGGTCATCACCGGTTCCGACACGGTGCCGCTGACCACCGCCAGCTGCGTCTATTACCTCGACCAGTTTCCCGACCAGCAGGCGCTGGCCCGGCGCGACCCCGCGCTGCTCGCCGGCGCCTTCGAGGAGACGGCACGCTACGACCAGCCGACCAACCTGCTCGGCCGTCGCCTGGTGCGCGATGTCGAGCTGCACGGCCAGACCATGCGGGAAGGCCAGTCGGTGCTGTTTCTCTACGCCGCCGCCGGCCGGGACGGGCGGGAGTTCGAGCAGCCCGACAGCTTCAATATCGAGCGCAAGATGCGCCGCACGCTGGCCTTCGGCACCGGCATTCATTTCTGCCTTGGCCAGCATCTGGCCCGCCTGGAGGGGCGGATCATCCTGGAGGAGCTGATGGCGAGCATTCCGGAATTCGCCGTCGAGCGGGCGGCCTGCCGTCGGGTCTATGGCGAGTTCCTGCAGAGCTATTGCTCGGTGCCGATCAGCTTCAAACCTCGTTGAGCCATGGCGCAGCCGATCGATGAGGCGGGGCTTGCCCGCCTGCTGGCCGAGACGCCCTCGCTGTTCCTGCCCGGCTGCACCGGTGAGCCGCGACGTCTGCGGGCGATGGCGATCCGCCAGCCGGGGCTGACCGCCAGCTGCGCGGTGCTGACCTCGTTTGTCGCCGGCCTCAACGACTTCGCCACGCCGCTGCTCACGGCCTCGCCGCGGGTCACCGGCTTTTTCCCGGCTCCCGGGCCGCGCTATCGCCAGCTGGTGTCGACCTACGCTGGCATTGACGCCTGCCTGCGGGCCTGCCAGCCGGGCCTGGTCTGCCTGCCGGTCACCCGGCCGGACGCGCGCGGCCACGTCTGGCCCGGTGTGTCGGCCGAGTTCGTGGCGACGGCGCTGGAGACGGCGGCGGTGCGGGTGGCACTGGTGTCCGACCAGTTGCCCGTCATCGGCGCCGACGACGGCGTGCCGCTGGCGGCCTTCACCCACGTCCTGACAGACGACCAGCCGCCGCTGATGCGCGCGGACGAGCCGGTCGACGACACGATGGCCGCCATCGGCCGGCATCTGGCAACGTTGATTCCCGATGGCGCGACGCTGCAGACGGGCATCGGCAAGGTGCCGGCGGCGCTGTTCGCCAGCCTGGGCGGTCACCGGCGGCTGCGCATTCACACTGGCATGGCGACTGGTGGCCTGCGCGGGCTGGTTGAGGCGGGCGCACTCACCCGCGAGGCGCCAGTGGTCTGCGCGACCCTGCTGGGCGACCGGGATTTCTATCGCTGGCTCGACGGACGGCAGGACATCGCCTTGCGGCCGATCAGCCATACCCACAACGCCGCCGTGCTGGCCGGGCTGCCGGCGCTGGTGGCGGTGAACTCCGCCATCGAGGTCGACCTGCTGGGCCAGGTCAACGCCGAGCGGATCGGCGATACCGTGGTCAGCGCGCCCGGGGGCCTGCCGGACTTTGCCGCCGCTGCCCATCGCGCCGCCGACGGCCTGTCGATCATCGCGCTGCCGTCCACCGACGCGCGCGGTCGCCATTCACGTATCGTGGCGCGGCTTGCCGCCGGCACGCCGGTGAGCGTCGCGCGCCACGATGTCGATGTGGTCGTCACGGAGCAGGGCATCGCCGACCTGCGCGGCCTGACCACCGGAGAACGCGCGCTGGCGCTGGTGGCCGTCGCAGCACCGGCCTTCCGGCCGGCGCTGCGCGCGGCGCTCGATGCCGCGCTGGAGGCTAGCCCGGCATAGGCCGGCCGCCGCTTCAGTAGGTCAGCGGCAGGTCGAGCGCACGCCGCGCGATGATGTTCTTCTGGATCTCCGACGAGCCGGCGCCGATGGTGTCGAGCGCGGTGGCGCGGTAGGACCACTCCCATTTGCCCCCCATCGGCGCGCTGGCATCGTGTTTGTCGATCAGGCCGTCCGGCCCCAGCGCATCCAGCGCGAAGTCGGCGATCTCCTGGTGCAGCTCGGTGCTGTAGAGCTTGCACATGGCGGCCTCGATCGACGGTACCCGGTCCAGCGTCGAGGCATAGATCACCCGTCGCTGCAGCATCTTGGCGGTTTCCACCTTGGCGGTCAGCCGGGCCATGCCGCGCCGGACGTGCGGCCGTTCGATGATCGGGGCGCCGTCGCGACGGCGGGTGCACAGCAGCGCGCGCAGGCGGGCCAGCTTCTGTTCCAGCGGGCTGAAGGTGTAGAAGGTGAAGCGCTCATAATCGAGCGCCTCGCAGATGTAGGTCCAGCCCTTGTTGACCGCGCCGACCACATAGTCGTCGGCGACGAACACATCGTCGAGAAACACCTGGTTGGTGACATGCTCACCCATGGTCTCGATCGGGTGGATGGTGATGCCGGGCTGGCGGATGGGCAGCAGGAACAGGCTGATGCCCTTGTGCTTGGGCGCGTCCGGGTCGGTGCGCGCGGCCAGCCAGTACCAGTCGGCGAAATGGGCCGACGTCGTGAACATCTTCTGGCCGTTCAGGCGCCAGCCGGCGCCGTCGCGCTCGGCCCGCAGCTTGAGCGCGGCGAGGTCCGAGCCGGCGTGCGGTTCGGTGTAACCCAGCGCGAACTCGATCTCGGCGGTGAGGATCTTGGGCAGAAACTCCCGTTTCAGCTTTTCCGAGCCATGGCGGATCAGCGTCTGGCCGACACAGCCGACGCCCTTGCCGATGAGCGGCGCGCCGACGCGGGACAGTTCCTCGTTGAGCAGATATTCGTAGATGCCGGGCTTGCCCTGGCCGCCATATTCCACCGGCCACGACATGCCGAGGTAGCCCCGCTGCGCCAGGGCGCGACAGAAGGCCTTGCGCGCCGGCGTGTCGGCGAGGATGGAGTCGGACTCGCGCTCCGGGCACATGATGTCGGCGGCGTCCGGCCAGCCGGCCACCTCGTCGAGGAACGCGCGGACTTCGGCGACGAACGCCTGTTCGTCGGGGCTGAAATCGAAATTCAAGAGCGTACTCCGGCTATTTGGTGAGGTATTTCACCACCGCGTCGGACACCTGCTCCACCAGCTCGTCATCGGTGATCACCGGCGAGTTGTTGTCGAGATAGGCATCGATGGCGCCGACCACGATATGCTCGGCCACGAACATCGCGACTTCGATGTCGGCGATCTTGATGGCGGCGCGGTGCTGCTGATAGTAGGCGCGGATGGTGTTGTAGAGGAACTTCTCGGTCGTCATCTGCCGCGACAGCTTGCCGAGCTTGGGCACCTCGCGCGGCAGGCGCAGGAAGATGAAGCTGTACTGTTTGCGGATGGCGAGAATCTGGCGGATGATTTCCGGCGTCGACAGTTCCAGCGGCTTGGACAGCTGGTTCAGGATGCATTCCCGCAACACGTCGGCGGCGTTGATGACGGCGTTTTCCACCAGGGCGGCGGCAATTGCCTCCTTGCTGGGGAAATACTGGTAGAGCGACCCGATGCTGACGCCGGCGACGTCGGCGATGTGATTGGTGGTGGCGGCCTCGTAGCCGTTCTTGGCGATGATCGACTCCGCCGAGCGCAGGATGCATTCAACCGTGAAGCGAGCCCGCTCCTGGCGCGGCACTTTGCGTGGTGCAAGCTGGGTATCCGTCTCGATCATCGCCTTCTCCCCTGGCAACGCCGTCTCCCCGGGCTTGCCGGGGCGCGTATCTCCCGTTTTCGGGCCTGGCTTCAGCCTCTTCTGGCGTCGTTGGCCCCGTTTTCGGGGTTCTGGCATCGCCGGCTCCTCCCTAGCATAAAATATGAAACTATACTCACATTAAACTCGCATTCGCTCTGTGCTTGTACGGGCGGCCGATGCGGGCGGTCCGGGCGCTCAGGGCTCGATGAAGCCGAGCTCGGCGAGAATCATCGAGCCGTTGATCACCGGGTTGCCGGCGGCATAGAACAGCGTCTCGGCGATTTCCTCCGGCTCGATCAGCCGCCCCTGGGTCAGCAGCGAGGCGAGATGTTCCAGCGCCGCGCCGCCGTAGCTGCGCAGCATTTCGGTGTTGGTAAAGCCCGGGCAGATGCAGGCGGTGTGGATGCGCTGGCCGGCGAGGTCCTGCGCGGTTGCCCGCATCAGGCCGGCCAGGGCGTGCTTGCTCATGATGTAGGCGGCCATGCCGCGGGTCGCCCGGTAGCTCAGTGTCGAGCCGACGTAGAGGATCGACGAGCCCGGCGCCATGCGCGGCAGCAGCAGCAGGTTGAGCACCGCGGGCGCCACGCTGTTGATCTCCAGGCAGGCCCGCATGGCCTCGGCGGTCAGCTCGGTGGTGCTGCCGGCCCCCTTGTGGGCGGCGTTGTGCACCAGGCACAGGCGCGCGCTGTCCGGCAGGTGGTCGGCCAGCGCCGTGCCCACCGCGTCGGCCCATGTGGGGTCGGCGAAATCGGCGTGGATGTGGATGGCGCCCTCCAGCGGGATCGGCTGGCGCGAGAGGTTGATCACCCGGGTGCCGGTGGCCGCGAAGCGTCGGGCGGTGGCCAGACCGATACCGGCGCTGCCGCCGGTGATGACGAGATAGTCGATGCCTGCTGGCGTTGCCATGTGCGCTCCCCTGTCGCCCGTCATCCGGGCTGCTGTGTCAGTTCACTTCCATCAGTTCGATGGTGTTGCCGTCCGGGTCGGCGATCATTGCCGCCTTCACGCCCGGCCGGGGCGAGACGATGTCCGTGACGATGGGCACCGCCTGGGCCCGGCAGGCTAGGACGACGGCCTCCAGATTGGCAATGGTCACCGTGAAGTAGCGCAGCCCCGGCGCGTCGAGATAGCCACCGGTGACCCGCGCGCCCGGCGCCAGACGATCGACGGCGAAAATCTTGATCCGGCTGTCGCCGCAGCGAAAGCGCGCGATCCGGCCAGTACCGGGAATGCTGACCTCGCCATCCGGCGTCAGGCCGAGCACATCCTGATAGAAGGCGCGCATGGCCGGCCCGTTGCCGGTGACGAGACCGATATCGAGAGCAGGGCGGGTGGGGGTGAGCATCTCGGGGGTCTCCTCGGCTGGCGGTCGCGTCATCGGCGCAGGATCAGCGCTCCGTTGGGGGTGCTGTCGCAGGTGCTGATGAAGCAGGTTCGGGCGTCATCGATCTGGCTGGAGGCGGTGCCGCGCAGCTGGCGCACGCCTTCGCTGACCAGATTGGCGCCATGCAGGTAGACCTCCGACAGGCTGCCGCCGGCGGTGTTGGTGGGCAGCCGGCCATCCGCCGCCAGACCACCGTCGGCGGCGAAGGCGGCGGCCTCGCCCCGGCCACAGAAGCCGTAATTTTCCAGACTGAACAGCACCAGCGGCGAAAAGGCGTCGTAGATCTGCGCCACCTGCACGTCCGCCGGCTGGATGTCCGACTGGCGCCACAGGTTGGCGGCGGTGGCGGCGGAGGAGCTGACCAGCGGGTCGGCGCCGTGATAGTCGGTCATCAGCTGATGCTCGCGGCTCATGCCCTGGGAGAAGGCGTGGATCAGCACCGGGGTCTGCCGCAGGTCGCGGGCCCGTTCGGCGCTGGTGATGACAAAGGCGATGGCGCCGTCGCTTTCCAGGCAGTTGTCGAACAGGCACAGGGGGTCGGAGATCATCCGCGCCGCGCGATAGCCGGCCAGATCGAGCGGCTTGTCGCGCATCAGCGCCAGCGGGTTGGCGTTGGCATAGGCCCGCTGGGTCAGCGCCACGGCCGCCAGCTGGTCGCGTGTCGCGCCATATTCATGCATGTAGCGGCGCATGGTCACCGCCACTTCGTCGGCCGGGCGCAGCAGGCCGTGCGGGCGGGACCATTTCCAGTGATCGCCGACGCGCGGCTGCACGCCGGCCCATTGCCGCTTGGACGGGTCGCCCCGCTTGCGGGAACGCCAGACCACGCCGACCCGGGCGAGCCCGCTGGCGATCGCCAGGGCGACCTGGCCTAGAGCGCCGCAGATGGCGCCGCCGCCATGGGCGACCTGACTGAAGAAGTGCAGCTCGCCGAAGCCGAGGTTGCGGGCGATCTCGAACTCCGGCGTGGTTTCTTGAGTGAAGCAGCCCAGCGCATCCACCTCGTGCGCGGCGATACCGGCATCATCGAGCGCCGCGCGAATGGCCTGGCAGGCCAGCTGCAGTTCGGTCGGCGCCAGCTGTTTGGCGAAGGCCGTCTGGCCGATGCCGACGATGGCGGTGCGATCCCTGATCGGGGCCTCGACCGGGTTCTTGAGCGCGCTCATGCGGCACTCTCCACCGCGCGTTCGCCCGGGCCGACGCCCTCGTGGAACGGGTAGGGCTGGCCCAGCATGCCCAGCGCGCCGAACTCCCCGGCGAACTGCTGTATGAACACCGCTTCCAGCGCCTCGACGGTCCAGCCGTCCTCGCGATAGAGCGTCTTGCCGTAATGCGGCTGCACCATGTGGGCGACCCGCGTGCCGCCGCTGCCGAAGATCTGGCCGCTGACCTGGCGGGCGGCGTCGCTGGCGAGGAACACCACCAGCGCGCCGTTGCGCGTGGGGTCGACATAGGGCAGCGGCGTGCCGCCGGCGAAGGTTTCCGACATGCGGGTGGTGCCGGTGGGGCCGATGGCGTTGACGCGGATGCCGTAGCGGGCAAGCTCCAGTGCCCAGGTATAGGTCATCGAGGCGATGGCGCCCTTGGCGGCGGCGTAGTTGGTCTGGCCGAAGCTGCCGAAATGCGCGCCCGACGTGGTGTTGACGATGGCGCCGCCGCGACCCTGATCGCGCATCCGGGCGGCGGCGATCTGGGTGCACCAGAAGGTGCCCTTCACATGGACCGTCCACACCTGGTCGAACTCCTCGTCGCTCATCTTGAGAAACGAGCGATCGCGCAGGTTGCCGGCGTTGTTGACCAGAATGTCGAGGCCGCCGAACGCCGCGACGCTGGCGGCGATGAGGTCCTCGGCGCCGGCACGGCTGGCGATGTTGGCGGTGCTGGCGATGGCACTGCCGCCGGCCTCGGCGATCTCGCGCACCACCGCCTCGGCGGCGTCGGCGTCGATGTCGTTGACCACGACACGGGCGCCGGCGGCCGCCAGCGCCAGGCAATGGCCGCGCCCGATGCCGCGTCCGCCGCCGGTGACGATCGCCGCGCGTCCTGTCAGATGATTCATGCCGGTTCTCCCTGCTGTGCTGACGCGGCCTGCGGCGCGGCGATGGCCGCACCGGTCGTGGCCGCGTCGAATTGCGCGAACAGGGCAGCGCGCGCCCGTCGCATGTCGGCGATGTGGCTGTCTTTCACCGTGTCGTAGCCGCGCACCATCTCGGGCCAGGCGGCGATGCGCGCGGCCGTGGCGTGATTGGCCGGCGTGAGCTGGGCCAGCAACCGGCCGACATCGGCCTCATAGTCGCGGATCAGCGCCCGTTCGAGGCGCCGGTGCGTGGCATGGCCGAACGGGTCGGCCCAGCTGCCGCGCAGCCAGCGCAGCCGGGCCAGGCCCTTGAGCGCGGTCATCATCCACGGCCCGAAGCGGCGTTTGCGGTAGCGGCCGGTGGCCGGATCGCGCCCCTGCAGCACGGGTGGCGCCATATGGAACTCAACGGTGAAATCACCTTCGAATTCCTCGCGCAGTGCCGCCAGGAAGGCCGGATCGCTGTGCAGCCGGGCGACTTCATACTCATCCTTGTAGGTGAGCAGCTTGTAGTAATAGCGCGCCACCGCTTCGGCGAGATGGCTCTCGCCCGGCGCCACCCGCGCCTCCACCGCCTGCACCTGTGCCACCAGCGCCTGGTAGCGGGCGGCGTAGGCGGCGTCCTGATAGGCGGTCAGCTCCCGCACCCGCAGCGCGATGCGCGCCGCCAGCGACGGCGTATCGGCGGCAGCGGAGTCGGCCGATGCCGCTGCCGGGGCCAGCAGGGCGTGGACGCGGTCCGGGTCGTGGGCCAGCAGCCGACCCCAGGCCAGCCCGGCGCGGTTCATCGCCACCGCGACGCCATTGAGCGCGATCGCCCGCTCGATCGCCGCCAGCGACAGCGGCAGCCAGCCGCGCTGCCAGGCATAGCCCACCAGCAGCAGGTTGGTGGCGACCTCGTTGCCCATCAGGGCATAGGCGATCTCGGTGGCGGCGGTGAATTCCACGGTGTCGACACGCCGGCTGATCGCTTCCGCCATCGCCTCGGCCGACAGGTCGAGGTTGGGGTTGCGCGCGAAGTCGGCGGTCGGCGCCACATGCCGGTTGACGATGGCGCGGGTGCGGTCCGGCCGGGTGCGCGACAGCATGTCCGGGCTGGCGGTGACGACGATGTCGCTGCCGATCACCAGATCGGCCGCGGCGATGCGCGTGGCGTGCAGGGCATCGGGATGCGCCGCCAGCCGCACATGGCTCGCCACGGCGCCGTTGCGCTGCGCCAGGCCGGTGACATCCAGCACCGAGCAGCCACGGCCTTCCAGATGGGCCGCCATGCCGAGCATGGCGCCCAGCGTCACGACGCCCGCACCCCCGATGCCGGTGATCAGGATATTGTAGGGCACATCCAGTGCCGGCATCGCCGGCTGCGGCAGGGCCGCCGCCAGCGCGTGGATGTCGAGATCGCCGCCCCGATCCTGGCCGGGGATGCCGCCGCGCCGGCGTGGCGTTGCGCCGCGCAGGGTGACGAAGCTCGGGCAATAGCCTTCCAGGCAGGCGGTGTCCTTGTTGCAGGCGGACTGGTTGATCCGCCGCTTGCGGCCGAATTCGGTCTCGATGGGCTCGATGGCGATGCAGTTGGACTGCACCGAGCAGTCGCCGCAGCCTTCGCAGACGCGCGGGTTGATGACCACCCGGATGTCGGGCTCGACGGCCTTGCCGCGCTTGCGCCGCCGGCGCAGTTCGGTGGCGCAGGTCTGGTCATAGACGATGGCGGTGACGCCCGGCAGGATGCGCAGCCGTTTCTGCACCGCGTCGAGGTCGCGGCGGTGGTGCACGGTGACGCCCGGCGCGAAACGGGCCGATGCGTCATACTGGTCCGGGTTGTCGGTGACGACGACGATCGGGCCGACGCCCTCGGCGTCGAGCTGCCGGGTGAGATCATCGACGCGCATCTTGCCTTCGATCACCTGGCCGCCGGTCATGGCGATCGCGTCGTTGGCGAGGATCTTGTAGGTGATGTTCACCCTGGCGGCGACGGCGGCGCGGATCGCCAGCAGGCCGGAGTGATAATAGGTGCCGTCGCCGAGGTTCTGGAAAATGTGCGGCGTGTCGGTGAACGGCGCCATGCCGATCCACGGCGCGCCCTCGCCACCCATCTGGAACAGCGTCGGCGTGTTGCGCTCGGGCAGGAATGTCGCCATGCCGTGGCAGCCGATGCCGCCGAACGCCATGCTGCCGTCGGGCACCCGTGTCGAGCTGTTGTGCGGGCAGCCGGCGCAGAAACTGGGCAGGCGGGTGAGCGCGCCCGGCGCGGCGGGCAGGTTCTGCGGCGTGGCCCAGGCGCGCAGCCGGGCGTCCAGCGCGGTGTCCGGGCTCAGGCGCTGCAATTGATCGCCGATGATCAGCGCCAGCGGCTGGGCTGCCAGCTCGCCCTCGGCCGGCACCAGCGGCGCGCCGTTCTCATCGTGCTTGCCCAGCAGCACTGGTCGCGTGGCGCGATTGACCAGCAGGCGCGCGATCTGATCCTCGATGACCGGGCGCTTTTCCTCGATCACCAGCACCGCCTCGAAGCCGTCGATGACGTCGAGCAGTCCGTCCGGCTCCAGCGGCCACGGCATCGCCACCTTATAGAGCGCCAGTCCCAGCGCCTGACAACGCGCGGCGTCCAGCCCCAGCGCATCGAGCGCCTGCATGACATCCTGGGTCGCCTTGCCGCTGGTGACGATGGCCAGCCGGCGAACGTCACCGGGCGCGATGATCGCCCGGTTGAGGCCGTTGGCGCGCACATAGGCCAGCACGGCCGGCAGGCGTTCCTGATACTGGCGCTTCTCGGCCACCAGCGCCGGCACGCCCCAGCGGGTGGCGCGGGCGCCATCGTCGGCGATGCCGTCCGGCATGACGATCCGTACCCGGTCCGGGTCGACCGCGACCGAGGCACTGCTCTCGATGGTGTCGGTGACGCATTTCATGCCGATCCAGCAGCCGCTCAGCCGGGACATGGCGAAGCCGTGCAGGCCGAAGTCGAGATAATCCTGCACGCTCGCGGGGTTGAGATAGGGCATGCCGAAGTGGATGAAGGCATGGTCGCTCTGGTGCGCGGTGGTGGAGGATTTGGCGCCATGGTCGTCGCCGGCCAGCACCAGCACGCCGCCGTGGCGCGCGGTGCCGGCATAGCTGCCGTGCTTCAGCGCGTCGCCGGAGCGGTCGACGCCGGGGCCCTTGCCGTACCAGATGCCGAACACCCCGTCGTAGCGCGCGCCGGGTACCAGCCCGACCTGCTGCGAACCCCAGACCGCCGTGGCGCCGAGGTCCTCGTTGAGGCCGGGCTGGAAATGGACATGGTGCTCGGCCAGCAGCGGGGCTGCCTGCTTCAGGGCGATGTCGTAGCCGCCCAGCGGCGAGCCGGTATAGCCCGAGATGAAGCCTGCCGTGTTGAGCCCGGCGGCCAGGTCGCGCTGGCGCTGCATCATCGGCAGCCGCACCAGCGCCTGCGAGCCGGACAGGAACACCCGCCCCGTCGTGCGGGTGTAGCGGTCGTCGAGCGCGTAACCGGTGTCGATCGCGGCGGGCGCCGGCGCGGCAGGGGCGGTGGCGGTGGTCATTGGCCGGCGGCGCCGTTGCGTTGGCGGGCGGCCTCGCCGGCGGCGATCACCGCTTCCACCAGACCATCATGGCCCCAGACATCGCCCTCGCAGAATTCGTTGGGCGACCAGGTGTCATCGAGCAGCTTGCCGTCGCAGCCGATCTCGACGTCGAAGCCGCCGGGCGAGCGCATGTAGAACGACAGCATGCCGTCGTTGCGATGGCGCCCGAGGCTGCTGACGATGCTGACGCCGGCCTGGCGGGCGCGGTCGAGCGTCCGGCCGACGTCATCGATGTTCGCCATCTCCAGCAGCATGTGCTGCAGCGCATTGCCGCTGCCGAGGTCGACCATCGCCAGACTGTGGTGGCGCGGATTGCAGCGCAGGAACTGCAACGCGCTGTCCGGGCCGTAGCGGATGTAGTCCGACAGCCGGAAACCCAGCAGGCGGGTGTAGAAGTCGAAGCAGCGCGCCTGCTCGCGCACGAACAGATTGACGTGGCCCAGCCCGAGATGCCCGGCGACGAAGCGCTGGCCGGCGACGGGCGAGGCGAAGTTGTAGTCGGTGGTCGGGCCGTAGAACAGCTCCAGCGCGTTGCCCGACGGGTCGTGCAGGAAGGCGATGCGGGTGACCGCGCGCGCGTACGCCTCGGCCGGCGTGCCGAGCCGCACGGCGATGCCTTCGGCCTGCAGTTCGGCAACACCGGCCTCGAACTCCAGCGGCCCGGCCAGTTCCAGGCCGAGGTAGAGCAGGTCGGCGGCGCCGTCGGTGGGGTGAACGGCGAGCCGCCACTGCCGCTCGTCCATCTTGAGATAGACCGTGCCATCCGGCCCGACGCCGGGGTCGCCGCGGTCGCGGTCGGGGGCCCAGCCCTGGCCGGGGATGGCGCGCGCCGGCATCAGGCCGAGCACCTGCGTGCCATAGGCCAGCCAGGCGCGCGGGTCGCGGCTGCCAAGACCGATATAGCCAAGCGATTTGATGTTCATCAGGACAGATCCTCACGGGAGGCCGGCGTGCCGGCCGGGATGGCGGCTGGGGTCGGCGTCGACAGCGTCCAGCAGGGCAGGGTGGTGTCGTCGGTGACGGCGATGAAATGCACAGCGACCGGCGCGCCGATGCCGACCTGGGCCGGGTCGACGCCGCCGATGGCGCTGGCGCCGGGTGCGGCCAGCGCGCCCACCAGCCGCAGGCCGGGATGATCGTCGAGCTCGACGACGCCCACGACATAGGGCAGCAGCGCGGCGAACGCCGGCAGCAGTGGCGGGTTGGGCACGGCGTATGACCACAGGCGCCCGGTACCGGCGGCCGGCCGCCAGACGAAGGCATCGGCCCGGCAGTGCGGGCACATGGCGCGGGGCGGATGGTGCGCGCGGCCGCAGTCGGCACAGTGCTGGATCAGCAATTGGCCGTGTCGGCAGCCGGCCCAGAACGGCGCGTCCACCGGATCGTCGAGGGTGGGCAGGGGGATGCTCTCGATCACGCGGCCTGCTCCTGCGGACGATAGAGGATTTTCCAGTCGAACACGACCGCCGGCCGCTCGTTGCCCACCGCGTGGATGGCGACGTTGAGAGTGACCATGGTGCCATCGGGGCGCGCCTCGACCGCCGCGATGCGGGTGTGGCCGTGCAGCGCGGTGCCGGCCGTCACCGGTGCCAGGAAGCGCACCCGGTCGAGGCCGTAATTCAGTGCATTGCCGTGGCCGCCGATGTCGAGGTCGGGCGTCTTTTTCAGCATCGGCGCCAACGCCAGCAGCAGGAAGCCGTGGGCGATGGTGGCGCCGAACGGGCTTTCCCGTGCCGCTCGCGCGGTGTCGACGTGAATCCACTGCTGGTCGCCGGTCATCTCGGCGAAAGCGTCGATCATCGGCTGGCCGACGGTGACGGCGGGGCTCCACGGTCCGAATTCCGGCCGCACCAGCGCGGTCAGGGCGGCGATGTCATCGAAGCGAACAGTGGTCATGGCTGGCCTGCGGGACTGAAGGGTTGGCTGGAGGTCTGGCCGGGATCGGTGAGGCCGGCGCGGCGCAATCGGGCGCTGGCCTGCAGCTCCGCGGCGAGCGCCTGCTCGACACTGCGGCCGGCGCCGGCCGCCAGGGCGGTCTTGCAGGCGCGGTAGGCGGCGCGATCGAAGCCGGCCATGCGGGTGGCGAGGTCCAGCGCGCGAGCCAGTAGCGCGGCATCGGGCAGCACCTCGGCGACCAGCCCGCAGGCGTGCGCGGCTGTGGCATCGACCGGACCACCGGCGAGCATCATCTGCCGGGCACGTCCCTCGCCGACGAGGCGCGGCAGCAGGGCGCTTGAGCCCATGCCCGGCATCAGGCCAAGCCGCGGGAAGGGGAAGTCGAGCACGGCGCTCTCGGCCGCCAGACGGATGTCGAACGGCAGGGTCATGGTGGCGCCGATCCCCACCGCCGGGCCGTTGATGGCGACCAGCGTCGGCTTGGCGAAGGCGTGCAGTTCCGGCGCGAATCCGCGAATGAAGAATTCCTCGCCGATGCGCAGGCCGTTGCGGGCGCGCGCGCCGGTCAGCAGGTCGCGGTCGGCACCGGCGCAGAAGGCGCGCCCGGCACCGGTGACGAGCACGGCACCGATGTCGTCGTCCGCCGCGCTGTCGCGGAAGGCGGCGACCAGCGCGTCCCCCATGTCCGGCGTGTAGGCGTTGAGCCGCGCTGGCCGGTTGAGGGTGATCAGCGCGACCGGGCCGTGGCGGGCCACCGTGATGTCGAGGCATTCACTCATGCAGCAGGTCCAGCGTCAGCGGCGGCCAGTTGGGGGCGCGCCGTTCGCGGAAGGCGGCGATACCCTCCTGAAAATCCGGGCCGGCGTTGTTGGCCTGGATTTCCGCCCAGGCACGATCGAGTGCTGCGTGCAGCGGCAGTTCGAGCGACTGCCAGATCGCCCGCTTGGTCCGGGCCATGGCGCCGGGCGAGTTGCGGGCGATGATGCGGGCAACCGCCTCGGCGCGTGCCAGCAGCTCGCCGGCCGGCACCACATCGCCGACCATGCCGAGCGCCATCGCCCGGGCCGCGTCCAGCCGCGCCTCGCGGCCCATCAGCGCCATGCGCAGCACCGCCTCCAGCGGCATCCGCCGGGCCAGCGACACCGGCTCAAGGCCCGCCACCAGACCCACGCTGACATGGCTGTCGCTGAAGCTGGCATGCTCGGCGGCGATCACGATGTCCGCGTCGGCGACGAAATGCAGGCCACCGCCGACGGTCAGGCCGTTGACGGCGCAGATCACCGGCTTCCACACCTTGTTCTGGATCGCCGTCCACCGCAGACCATCGGCGGAGTCCATCTCCGGGCGCGGCAGATCGGCGACGTCGGCGCCGGAACAGAACGCCCGCTCACCCGCGCCGGTGACGATGGCGACAATCGCCGCCGGGTCTTCGTTGAACCGCTGCCAGACCTGCGGCAACTCCAGATGCATCTGGTGATTGATCGCGTTGTGGCGGTCCGGCCGGTTGAGCCGGATGGTGGCGATGCCGGCATCGAGCCTGTAGTCGATGGTGTCAAACATGGGCGAACTCCCGCGTGCCGGCGACGGTCGCCCCGGGGGAGGCGGCAGGCAGCGTGAGGCGGGCGATATGGTCTTCCAGCACCTCGGGACTGCCATTGAGCAGCTGCCACTGCTTGGCGCGGCGGAAAAACAGCTGCGGGTCGGCCTCGATGGTGTAGCCGATGCCGCCGTGAACCTGGATCGCCAGCATCGACACCCGGCGGAACATGGCGCCGGCTTGCAGCTTGGCCATGGCGGCGACGGCCTGCCAGTCGCGATCGGCATCGTGCAGCCAGGCTGCCTGAAGGGTCAGCGTCTGGCAGCCTTCGATGGCGACCGCCGCTTCCGCCAGATCGTGGGCCAGTGCCTGAAAGCCACCGATGGGCCGGCCGAAGGCATGGCGTTCCTTGGCGTAGGCAACGCTGATCTCGTGCACCCGGCGTGCCGCACCGACAGCCTGGGCCGCCTGCGGTATGCAGCCCAGCAGCTGCGCGTCCCGCCAGGCGCCAGCGACATCCGGCAGCGACAGCCGGTGACCGGCCTCGGCGATGACCCCGGCGCAGCTGACGCGATAATGCGGCTCCGAGCCCAGCAGCTGCTGGCGCGCGGTGTGCAGGCCCGCAAGTCCGGCCGGCAGCAGCAGCGCCATGGCGGCGCCGCTGGTGGTGCAGCGTGCGCGGGCCAGCAGCGCGTCGGCAGCGCCCGCGAACGGCACAAAGGAGAGTGTGCCATCGAGGCGGTAGCCATCGGCCACCGGCGTTGCGACGAGGTCGTCGTCACTCCCGGCGATGGCGACCGCCACCACGGTCTCGCCGCTGGCGATGCGGCCGAGCCAGTCGCGGACGACCGCCGAGTCGGTGGACGCCGCCAGCAGTCGGGCGGCCAGCACGGCACTGGTGAAGTGCGGCGACGGCACCAGATGGCGGCCGAACGCTTCATAGACGAGTGCCGTCTCCAGCAGTCCCAGGCCGAGACCACCCGCGTCGGGTGCGATATTCAGACCCGTGAGCCCCAGCGCGCCGATCTGGCGCCACAGCGCGGGGCAATAGCCGGCCGGGCTGTTCTCCACCGCGCGCAACCGTTCCAGCGGGAACTGGTCGGCGCACAGTTGCTGCACCATTTCGGCCAGCAGCCGCTGCTCGTCGGAAAAGCCCAGTTCCATGGCGAAAATCGTCCCCAAGTGCGTTTGTTGCGGCAAGCCTGCCCGAGGGTGGCCTTTGACTGCCACTCTGTTCGCGCTCACATTTCCGGTGTCCGATCAGGCGACCGGATCAGGGCTTCCAGTCAGCCGGCGAACAGCGCCACGGCGACGGCGCGCCGGGCTCGCGTGGCAGCGCCAGCCGGGCCGTGGCGGTGGTCACCACGCGATCCTGGCACTTCAGTTCGATGTCCACCTCGACCCAGCACAACGGGTGGCCGTGGCTGGCGACATCGACGATCATGCCGGAAAAATGCACATCCGCCGCCGGACAGATGGGCCGGCGCATGGCGAAGCGCAGGCGCCCGATGCGCCCCTCCGGGCCGCTCCAGTCGGTGACATAACGACTGATCAGCCCGGCTTGGGTGTAATTGTTCATGATAATGTCCGGCAGCCCGGCTTTGCGGGCATGTTCCGGATCGTGATGCTGCGGCTGCCAGTCGCGGCTGGCGGTGGCGCCCATGATGATCATCTTGCGCGTCACCGGGACGACGACATCGGGCAGCGGCAGGCCGACCTTGAGCGAGCGGGCATCCATCAGTGCGGCTCCTTGTCATGGGCTTTGTCATGCGCTGGCGGTTTGTCATAGCCCAGCAAGTGCAGCGTCTGGATGCCGGCGAGCTGGCCATCGGGCTTGCGATACACCACGTCGATCACCCAGCTGCGACCCCGGCCGAGCCGGGTGTCATGCACCGGGCTGACGCTGCGCAGGATCTGTTCGGCGCGCACGGAATCGCCCGGGCGCAACGGCTCGTGCAGCACCAGTTCGACCTCGCGGACCAGGCCATGGGTGATGCCCAGCGCGTCCTTTACCATGAAATGCAGTTCCAGCGTGCGCAGGGCCGGCGTCGCGCGGTCGGGCAGCCAGTCGTGTTCGATCGCCCAGCTCGGCAGCATCGCCGGCGGCGCGATCACCGAGCCGGTCAGCGCCTCGGCGGCGGCATAGGTCCAGTAGAGCGGATTGCCGTCCTGCACCGCGACGCAGAAATTCGCCCACAATCCACGCTCAACGGTGATGACGTGATCGACCACGATGACGGGCTTGCCGATCCAGCCGGCCACGAGGTCCGGAAGATCATCCATGGCGGTTCTCCCCTTGGCATTTTTTTGCGCGGCCTGAGTGTGTTCCGGTCCCGGCCACGCCGCGAGGTTCATCTAGTCATCATCGCCCGGGCGCGGCAATTGGCGGCCGGTCAAAGCGATGATGGCCCGAGTAGAATGCGAGCAATCGGCGGTGCGAGATGCAGGCATCGACAAGCAGGCGGCCGCCGCCGCGATCATGTACATCCTGGGGAATGCAGTGGGCCTGACACAGTCTCTCTGGCGGGCGCCGGACACCGACCCGGCGCTGGACAGAATTTCCATCGGCGACTCTCTTCGGCGCGCGGCGCGCCGCTGGCCGGACCGCGAGGCGATGGTCTACGCGCATCAGGCGGCGATCGCGGACACGCGGCTCACCTATGGCGCGCTGGACACGCTGACGGACCGGCTGGCGGCGGCGCTGCTGGCGGATGGCTACCAGCCCGGCGAGCGGGTGGCGATCTGGGGCCCGAACCATCCGGCGTGGATCGTGCTGGAGTATGCACTGGCCAAGGCCGGTCTGGTGATCGTCGGTTAGCGTCCGCGCTCGTGGTGTAATTTCCGGTGTAGGCGATGGTGTATTCCGGGGTGGGGCATGCCCCACCCCGGAATGCGGCGTCGCTGGTGGCCACCGGGTTCATCGTTATGGTGGAGTTTGCACACTTCAACC
>CAUJIW010000002.1 GCA_963205175.1 Pseudomonadota bacterium | reverse complement strand
AGGCCTACGAGAACAACACCTTCACCAACGCCGCTCAGGCCGGCTTGTGGTTCGCTACCTTCTGCCTCGCGCCGTGGGCACGGAAGATCGAGGCAGAATTCGCCCGGTCGGTATTCCCCAGTGGTGGCCCTTATGAGCTGGAGCTTGACCTGTCCGGCTTCCTTCGCGGCGATCCTGAAACCCGGTGGAACGCGCACAAGATCGCCCTCGAAACCGGCGTGTTGGATGCCGACGAGGTGCGCCAGATTGAAGGCTGGAATCCGCGCCCTGCTGGTGAGCGTCCGGCACCCGCCAACGAGGGAGGGCAAGCCGATGGCTGACCTTGTGACCCTGAGCGAAGCAAAGGCTTATCTGCACGTCGATCACAACGATGACGACACCACGATTGCCTTGCTGATTTCGGCAGCGTCGGACGCGGTACGCGATGTGGCGACCGAATGGGATGGCGAGGGCACCGTGCCGGATCGCCTCAAGGTGGCGGTGCTGTCGCGCGTTGCCATCACCTTCGACCAGCGCGGCAGTGTCGAGCCCGGCGCTGGCGAGCTTGGCATGCTCACCCCCTTGCGGACGCTGGAGGTGTGACCGTGCAGGCTGGCAACCTCGATCGGCGCGTGACCATCCTCCGCTATGAGTTGGCGGGCGATGACGGCTGGGGCAACCCGGTGCCGGTTTACACGCCGGCCGAGACCGTTTGGGCAAACCGCACTGACGTGTCGGACAGCGAGCGTGTTGCCGCATATGGCATCGTCGCCACCCTTGTTTCCCGGTTTCTGGTTCGCAGTAGCGAGGCAACCCGCACCATCTGGACGGCTGACCGCCTGTCGCATGACGACAAGGAGTGGAACATCACGGGCATCAAGGAGGCGAAATTCGGCCGTCACCAGTTCCTCGAAATCACTGCCATGACGGAGATATAACCGCATGGCCAATCGTCCCGCTGCAATCCGCAAGTCTGAGATCGAGCGCACCGTGAAAGGTGTGATCGCCACCGGTTTGCCCATCACGAGGATTGAACTCGAAGGCGGAAAGCTTGTGATCTACACCGGAGACGGCGCGACGCATCAGGAAAGCCCGCTGGAGGCGTGGAGGCGCAAGAATGGTTAGGGCAAGGCTCCAGGGCATCAACACGGTTCGCAAGCGCCTCGCTGACGGGACTGTGCGCATCTATCACTACCACCGCGCCACCGGCCTCCCGCTGAGCGGCAAGCCCGGCTCGCCTGAATTCCTCAGGGACTACGGCGCGGCCGAAAAGACGTTGCTCGATCGCCATGCAGGCATCTTCAATGGGCTGGTGCGCGACTACACCCTGTCGCCTGAATTCGAGAAGCTGAGGGACAGCACCCAGCGCGAATATCGGCGCATGCTGACCAAGGCGGAAGCCAAGTTCGGCAATATGCCGCTCGCTGCCTTAGAGGATCCCCGCGTGCGGCAGGACTTCATGTCGTGGCGTGCTGCCGTGGCGAAGGCGTCCGGCGACCGCGAGGCTGACAATCGCCTGAGCGTGATTTCGGCAATGCTCACCTGGGCGAAGGAGAACGGGCACGTTTTCAGCAACCACATTTCCGGCTTCCGTCGCCTGCATAGCGTCGATCGTTCCGACCTGATCTGGTTGCCCGAACACATTCAGGCCTTCATGGCGGTCGCCCCTGTCGAGCTGCAGCGCGCCCTTATCCTCGCGCTTCATACTGGCCAGCGGCAAGGCGACCTGTTGCGCTTGTCCTGGGGCAACTATGACGGCTCACTGATTTCCCTTCGGCAGGGCAAGACCGGCCGCAAGGTGGAAATCCCCTGCACCAAGGCCTTGAGAAAGATGCTGGACGGCCTCGACCGCGACACGGCGGTTGTGCTCGCCACCAAGACGAAACGGCCGTGGACCGCCCGCTATTTCAAGGCGCAATGGGAAACCGCATCGAAGAAGGCCGGCATCACCGAATTGCACTTCCACGACCTGCGCGGCACCGCTGTCACCATGCTCGCGGAAGCCGGCTGCACGACACCTCAGATTGCCGCCATCACCGGACACTCGCTCAAGACCGTGACGGCGATCCTCGACAAATACCTTGCCCGCACCCGCGTTCTCGCTGGCGAGGCTGTGACCCTGTTTGAGAACGCAAAGAGCACAAAGTTTGCAAACCGTCTGCAAACCAGAACCCCGAAGCCCCTAAAGGGAGACGCTAAGTGATTGAGAAATATGGCGCGCCCGGAACGATTCGAACGTCCGACCCTCAGATTCGTAGTCTGATGCTCTATCCAGCTGAGCTACGGGCGCGCATGGTCTTGCAACGGGCGCGGACACTAGCCATTGCCGGGGGCACATGCAAGCGCATTCTCAAGCGAAATCGCACACCCTCGACAAGGCGCGGTTTGCGCGCCTCTCGCCCGCCGCCATGCTTCCCTCGCGCGCCGACAGGCGATAGGGTGCCGCGCCATGATGATACGCTCCGTTCTCCGCCTCGCCTTCCCGCTCGTCCTGATGCCGCTGGCCGCCTGCGCCGCCTCAGGCGGCGAATGGCCCAGCCTCAAGACACCCGCCGAGAAGCGGGCGGACGCCGGCGACGCGCCGGTGGCGATGGCGGAGGCCGGCGCACCGGCGGCCCGTCCGGCGCCGGTCGCCACGCCGGCAACCCCCGATCTGGCCGCCATCCGCGCCCGCCTGGCCGAGGAACGGCGGGACTTCGAGGTCGCGGCCAAACGCTGGGCGAGCCAGCAGGCGACCACCGAGGCGGCAGTGACCGCCGCGCGCGGCGCGCCGGCCGCCAGCGAGGCGTGGGCCAGGGCGCAGATCGAGCTGACCCGGCTGTCGGAAGCGGCGGCGAAGTTCGACGACACCCGCGCCAGCGTCAACCGCTGCGCCGGCGATCTTGCCGTGCTGGCCGCCGGCGGGACCGACACGAACGCCATACTCGGCGACGCCGGCCGGCTGCTGCGGCGCATTGCCGATGCCCAGGCGGCCCACACCGAGGCCAATCAGCGCCTGCAAGGCGAATTGGCGCGCTAGCCGGAAAGACCCTCAGACCGCCGCCACCGCCCGCCGCACGGCGCGGGCCACACTGTCGGCCGCCAGCGTGCCAAGCACCGCCAGGTCCAGCGGTGACACCGGCGTCGCGCCCTCCGGCGCGGTCGACAGCGCGAACAGCGTATCGCCATCGAAGGGGGTGTGGATCGGCCGGATGGCGCGCGCCAGCCCGTCGTGGGCCATCAGCGCCAGTTTGCCGGCCTGAGCCTTGGTCAGCGGCGCGTCGGTCGCCACGACGCCGATGCTGGTGTTGGTGCCCATCTGCGCCACCTTGGGCAGCGGCACCGGGCCGCGCTCGGGCGGCGCGCCGTCGCAGACCTCGCCAAAGCTGTTGACCGCCACCAGTGCGCCGACCCGCCATGCAGTCGCGGCCGCCGGGCCTGTCATGACGTCACTGGCGCTGCCAATGCCGCCGGGGCGCGAGCCGGCCCGGGCGCCGAAGCCCGCACCCACCGCGCCGTGCGGGCAGGCGCTACCCGCAGCCCACGCCGCCTCGGCCGCCGCGATGCCGAGCCGGCCGTAGGGCGGGGCATCGCCCCAGGCCTTGTCGCCACCGTTGGCGAGGTCGAACAGAATGGCGCCCGGCACCACCGGGATGGCGCGCGGTCCGAGCGCCAGACCGACGCCGCGCGCCGACAGCCAGGCGACCACCGCGTCGGCGGCGCCCAGCCCGAACACCGAGCCACCGGCCAGCACCAGGCCATGGAAGCGTTCCACCAGATTGCCCGGTGCCAGCGCGTCGGTCTCCCGCGTGCCGGGGCCGCCACCGCGGACGTCCACCCCCATCACCGCCGGATCGTCCGGCAGGATGACGGTGACGCCGGTGCGCACGGCGGCATCGTGGGCATGCCCCAGCCGCAGGCCGGGCACGTCGGTGAAGACATCGGCATCCGTGACGGAAGAGCCGGTGGCGGCGGCAGGGTCGGCGGCAGGGTCGGCTGTCATGGCCGCATCCTGCGCGACGACGCGGACGGGAGCAACAGGTGGCCGGGTTGATCCCCCTCAAGGCGGGCTGGCGGCGACGGGCTAGAATCAGGGCCAGTATCAGGCCCACAGGAGGATTCATGGCCAACACACCGCACGAACTGCATGAGGAATTTCCAGAATTCGCCGACAGGATTCATGCGCTGAAGGTGGGGAACCCCCATTTCCAGAAGCTGATGGAGACCTACCGGGAGGTCAATCGCAAGATTCACCGCGCCGAAATCGAGGTCGAGCCAATGGACGACCAGGCGCTGGAACACCTCAAGGTGATGCGGCTGGGCCTGAAGGACGAAATGTTCTCGCTGCTGCAGGCGGCATAGGCCGCCGGCGAACGCCCTGCCCGCACGATGCGCGGGGGTGACGCGGTAACGCCACCCCCACCATCAGGCCGGCGACCAGGCTTCGCCTCAGTAGGGCCTGGGCCTCAGTAGGGCCGGGGCTCCTTCGGCTCGCCGCCCTTCATTTCCTTGTTCTTCTTCATGGCCTTCTTGGCCTCGCGCTTGGCCATGTCGTCATCCGTTGCCATTTTTGGCTCGGTCGCGCCGGCCGCAGGCGCCACGGCGTTGGCGCGAGCCGCGTCATCGGTGGCCGCGCCGGCCTGGGTGCCGGCCGTCGCCGGGGACGTGGCGGCCGCCCCGCGGTCATCGGGCGTGCCGGCGGGCGCCCCGGCGAACGCGGGCGCCGCGAACACGACGAGGGCGACAAGAGCCGCCGGAACGGCCAGCGGGCGGACGGGAATCGATGTGGTCATGGTCCGTTGCTCCTCTCATGGGAATGCAGGAGCCGGCTCCGGAATGAACCAGCCCTGACGCGAGGTTCACGCGACACGCACAGGCCCGGACCGCATCATCGCCTGTCATCGAGCGCGACAACGACCGGACAGCCGGTACATTCTCCACCTTCGGACGCGACCGGCAATGCCGGCGGCAGGATCATGCGTCGAACCCGGGCAAAGGCACGACC
>CAUJIW010000001.1 GCA_963205175.1 Pseudomonadota bacterium | reverse complement strand
GGTTGAAGTGTGCAAACTCCACCATAACGATGAACCCGGTGGCCACCAGCGACGCCGCATTCCGGGGTGGGGCATGCCCCACCCCGGAATACACCATCGCCTACACCGGAAATTACACCACGAGCGCGGACGCTAACTGGCTCAAGGATGGCGGTATGGAACGGAACCACATTCCGCAGTAGCATCCAGCGCGTGGAACACATTTTCGATCAGATCCGCGGCACGCTGGACGCCGGCTTTCCTTACGCAGCGATCATGCTGGCATTGGCCGTTCCAGACATCTGCGCCAATCTCAGCATCGGGCCTGAGGCGAGCACGAGCAATCAAGGCAAGCGCTACAAACAGTGGTACCGCGATCACGTCGTCCCCGTTTACTCTCTGTTGACGGACGACGATGCATGGAGCTTGCGGTGCGGGGTCGTCCACCAAGGCGCGTTCGGCAACCGTCAGAAGCAGTTTGACCGGGCGATATTCTGTTCCGGATCGTCGGTGCTGAACATCGTGCTCAACGACTCTGAGATCGCTGGCATCAAATACGACCGGGTCCTGATCGCCGACGCCGGCACGTTTTGCGAGGCCATGATCAAGGCCGCGAGCGACTGGTTCAGCAGAGCGCGGGAAACGCCGGTGGTGGCGGCGAACCTCCCAAGGCTCGTCGGCACCTATAAGGATGGCATCGCTCCTCTGGTCGTAGGAATGACATGCGTAGGCTGACGTTATCCGAGGCATTGGATTTCCGGGGACAGTATACTTATTTCAGCTCGATATGCCGTCATCGTCGCCCCGCCGCCATCCGCTCTCGCGCCGGCCCCTGTGGCGACGGACACCGAGGTTGCCGCAGCGTGCCGGTCGCGCCAAGGATGGACGCAACCATGCCGCGAACGCAATGTCAATTCAGGGTACGGCTGGCGCACTGCATGTCGCCGCATGGCATACAGCCACATGCGGCATGCGCGCAGCCATGCGGGATCAGACACCGCCTTGCGGCAATGGTGGGCGGTGACGGGCTCGAACCGCCGACCCTCTCGGTGTAAACGAGATGCTCTACCAACTGAGCTAACCGCCCCGGGCGCGACGGACGTGCGCGCAGGTGGGATGTCCATAGGTGCGGACGGCCGGTGCGGTCAAGCCCCCTGCCCATTTGCCGCCTGCCGCTCCCCCTGCCTGCCCCCTCCTCGACCGGCCAGCGCCCTCTTGTCGGCCGGCGGGCAGGCTGGCCTCAATAAGCCGCCGGCGGCACCCAGCCGTGGGCGGCGAACGGCCGCAGCTCCTCCGGCAGCACCGGATCATAGGGGGCATCGAAGCTGAACGGCGCCTGGGCGTCGGTCCAGACGTTGACGTGGCGGCCGCCGACGAAGCGGATCAGCGACACCGAGCCCCAGCGGGCGCCGAACGGCCCGTGCGGAATGCCGGCCGGGCGCCAGAAATAGCCGCCGGGGTACATGGTGCCGTGGGGGCCGGTGATGTCGCCGGCCAGCATGTAGCACTCCTCGACCACCGGGTGGACCTCCTGCGGCCCCTGCCCGCCCGGCGGCACCGCCTGCGGCAGGATCAGCGACAGGAAGCTGCGCTCGCCGGTTTGGGCGTCGGTGCGCAGGTTCTTCCGGCCGATGCCGAGGTGGCGCAGGTTGGGGTCGTTCAGCGTCATGTCCCACGGCATCGCCCGCAGATCGAGGTGCGGGATCGCCCGCGGCGACTGTTCGGCGGTGCCGTCACCGGCGTGCGGCACCAGCACCGGCTCGCGGTCATAGAAGGCGATCAGCACGCAGCCGCGCGGCGAGCGCATGGCGTGGCGGGTCCAGCCCGCCGGCAGGAAGGCATAGCTGTCGGCCGGGTAGACATGGCCGTCCATCTCCAGCGAGCCTTCGAGAATGTAGAATTCCTCGTCCGCCAGAATGTGCTCCGGTCCGAAGCGCGACCAGCCGACCGGATAGCGCACCAGGATCGAACAGGCGCCATCGGCGGGGTCGCGGCTGAGCATCTTGTATTCGGCGTCCGGGCGGGCGAGGCCATGGCCGATGCGCCGCCACGGCAGCAGCTGGGACTGGATGAATTCGATGTGGCCGCGTTCAAGCATGGGGACGCCTTTTTCCGGTGGATCAGGCGGCCATTGTGCGCCGGCGTCAGGCCACTGCCGTGGCGCGCGCGCCGGCTGTCCGCTGTGCGGACCAATGGTCAGCGTCGACCATGCCACTGAACAGCACGACCGTCCGCCCGTCCGGCACGCTGACATCGGTGTCCGTCACCAGCTGCCGCAGCCAGCCGATCGCATCATCCCCGCTCAGGCCAGCAGGCATGGTCGCCAGCTTGGCGACCGCCTGGTCATAGGTCAGTGCCATGGTCAGCCCCTCATCCGTTGATCTTGATTTCAAGTATGTATTCTCTCAGTCCGAGCGGGCTGTTCACGCCCCGCCATTGGGCCATCACCGCGTCGCGGACAATCTGGTGCGTCTCCGCCAGCGTGTAGCCGGGCATCGGCCGACCGACATTGAAGATCATCGTCAGGTGGGTTTCGGCGCCCGGATGTGCGCGCTGCTCGGCGGCGGTCGCCGGGCGCCGGATCCTGCCGCTGCCGAAGCTGCAGAGTTCCTTGGCATGGTCGTCGGTGGGAACGATGATATAGCCGGTATAGCCCGGGCCGCCACCTCGCCTTAACAGCTGAAGACCAGCCTCGGGATCGTAGGTCTTGCTATATTGCCCTGGCTCTTGAATCCAAATCCACGCCATTATCTTGCCTTTCCACGTTTACGAGCAGCCCTCGGATCGCAGCCCTTGACGGCTCTACACCGGTCCAGCCTTCGCCACACGCCTTTGGTCCATGGCCGCGGCGGCGGCAACGAGGGGGGCATCGTCAGTCGCGGGATGGCGCGGCGTCGAGCGCGGCCCGGATCGCCGCCCCCAGCTCGACCTTGCGGAACGGCTTCTGGATCAGGCGCACATTGTGCGCGGGGCCTCGGCCCTGGAGAACCGCGTTTTCGGTATAGCCGGACATGAACACGATCCGCAGGCCGGGACGCAGCACCCGCGCGCGCTCGGCGAGGGTCGCGCCGTTGAGACCGCCGGTCAGCACCACATCGGTCAGCAGCAGATCGATGTCGGCGCGCTCCGCCAGCACCGCCAGGGCCGCCTCGCCGCTGGGGGCCTCCAGCACGGCATAGCCGAAAGCGCGCAGCAGATCGGCGGCCAGCGCCAGCAGGTCGGGATCGTCCTCGACGACCAGCAGCCGTTCATGCCCTCCCATGTCGCCGTCATGGCTGCCGTGATGACGCGCGTCCTCCGTGCCGGCGGCGGAGCGCGGCAGGTACAGGCGCACCTGGGTGCCGACACCGGGCTCGCTGGAGATGCGGGCATGGCCGCCGGACTGCCGGGCAAAGCCGAACACCATGGAGAGCCCGAGTCCGGTGCCCTTGCCCAGCCCCTTGGTGGTGAAGAAGGGATCGAACGCCCGACGCGCGACCTCCGGCGGCATGCCGACACCGGTGTCGGAGACCGCCAGCATCACATAAGGCCCCGGCGCCATGTCCTCGGTGTCGCCGATGAGATCATCATCAAGGGTGACGTTCGCCGTCTCGATGGTCAGGGCGCCGCCATCGGGCATGGCGTCGCGGGCATTGATGATCAGGTTCAGCAGGGCATTCTGCAGCTGCCCCGGGTCGACGTCGCTCAGCCACAGGCCGTCGGCGGGCAGGAAGCCGAGCGCGATATTCTCCGGCAAGGTGCGGCGCACCAGCTCGTACATCTCGTCGACCAGATGGTTGACGTCGAGCGTGCTGGGCAACAGGGTCTGCTGGCGGGCGAACGCCAGCAGGCTGCGGGTCAGGGTCGCGCCGCGATCGGTCGCGCGCAGTGCCCGCTCGGCCCGGTTGACCAGCTCTCCCGGGGCGTCGATGTGGCGCAGCTGATCGGCCAGAAGCTCGACGTTGCCCGCCACCACCGCCAGCAGGTTATTGAAGTCGTGGGCGATGCCCCCGGTGAGCTGACCGACCGCCTCCATTTTCTGGGCCTGACGCAACCGGGCCTCGGCCTGCTTGCGGTAGGAGATGTCGCGGATGTTGGTCAGGATGCCCCGCACCGCCGGGTCGATGAGGAAATTGCGGCCGGCGACTTCGACGTCGACCCACCGCCCGTCCTTGTGGCGCAGTCGCAGTTCCAGCTGCTCGCCATGTCCCGCCGTGGCCACCATCCGGCCCAGCGCCGCGGTTGCCTGCGGGATATCGTCGGGATGCACCACGTCCACCACGCCCATGCCGATCATCTCCGCCACGTCGTAGCCGAGCATGGTCCGGACCGCCGGGCTGGCGAAGGCGATACGCCCGGCCTCGTCCAGCAGCGCGATGATATCGGGGCTGTTTTCAATGATCGCCCGCCCGCGTGCCTCGCTGCGCTCCAGCGCGCGCTGGGTTTCACGGATCTCCGAGACATCGGTGAAGATGCCGCGATACCAGCGCGGCTGGCCCTGGGAATCCCGCACCGGCATTCCCTTGGCGACAAGGTCGATCAGCGTGCCGTCGGTACGATAGACGCGGTACTCGATGTCATAGGGGGTGAGGTTGGCGCGGCCCTCGGCGACGGCTGTGGCCATGCGCGCCCGGTCCTCCGGATGCACGGCGGCGATCCACTGGTCGATCGACCCCATCCGCTCCTTCGAACCGGGTCCGAAAACCGTCCACGCGCCATCGGAGAAGTCGACCGCGTGGGTGATCAGGTCATACTGCCAGGCCCCGGACCGGGCCATGATTTCCGCGTTGCCGAGAAGGGCGTCCCGCTGTTCCTGTTCGCTCAGGTCGGTCAGGGTGAGCACCGTCTCACCGGTGCCAACCCGCGCGGTCGTCAGGGTAATCGCCCATTCTCCCCTGGCCTTGATGACGTGGTGATCCCCGCGGCCGGCCGAGGCGGCGGCGATCCGGGCATCGACGCAGGTGGCCCGCGCTTCCGGTGTCATGCCGGTGGTCGCGAGCAGGGCTTCAAGCAGGCTCGCGTAGCCATCGCCCGGCGCGGCGGCCACACCGCGCGCCGCCAGAATGCGACCAAACAGCCCGTTGCACTACAGCAACCTCAGTCCAGTGTCCAACCCAGCAACACCTAGCGGCAATGCTTCCGCCAGCTCCGGCGCCATACGCCTCTCCGGTCCCCGTTGAATGCGCGACGAGCCGATCTCGTACGCAAGGTCATCCATGCCGCGCGCATCGGCGCTCACAGTATCCGGATCGAGGGACATTCGCCAGCCGGCCCGATCAACTGCGCGCCGGCGAGGCGGGAACGCGCCTGATCGCCACGACCTTGACTCCGCCGGCCGAATAAGAACAAAATAAGAACATTCAGCCAGAGTCGGGAGAAGTCATGAACGCGGCGTACGCCAGCACGACACAGACGCTATCGGCACTCAAGGCGCGGATTGCCGCCCTGGAGGGGCGACCGCTGACGCTGGAAGCCGACCGCGCGCCACCCTGGAGCTGGGGCGAGCCGACGCTCGACCATGCCCTCGGTGGCGGTCTGGCCACCGATGCGCTGCACGACTGGACGGCCACCGGCCCGCACGCCGCCAGCGCCGTGGCGCTGTTGCTGGCCCTGCTCGCCCGGCGCCCGGCCGGCGATGTGCTGTGGGTGACGACCACCGCCATGGCGATGGACTATGGCCGGCCCTACGGGCCCGGCATGGCGGCCCTGGGCCTCGACCCCACCCGCTTCCTGTTCGCCGTCGGCCGGCGGGAGCTGGATGTCGCCTGGGCGCTGGAGGAAGGGCTGGCCGCCGCCACCCCCGCCGCCGGCGGACTGGCCGCGGTCGTCGGCATCGGCGGCGCGCTCGATTTCACGGCCAGCCGGCGGCTCAGCCTCGCGGCGGCCCGCCATGGCTGCCCCTGCCTGTGGCTGTCGCTGGGCGGCACCGCGGCCGGCGGCCGGGCCGCCGGCAGTGCCGCGCACACCCGCTGGCGGGTGGAAAGCCGGCCGAGCCGGCCCGAGCCCCATGCGCCGCGCACGCCCGGTCCGCCGGTGTGGCGGATGAG